>JADYUX010000005.1 GCA_021532125.1 Arcanobacterium haemolyticum | reverse complement strand
ATGCGGGGGTGCGAGATGGCGGGGGGGGTGAGATGCCGGGTGTGCGAGGTGGTGGGTGTGTGAGGTGGCGCAGTGGGCACCGGGAAACGCGTCCGGTGGGTCGCGCCAGATGGGTGTGAGGTGCGCCGGCTTGAGTGTTTCTTGCGCCGGCTAGGTGCCGGCTGAGCCAGGTGGGTGTGTGGGTGTGTCCGGGTTGCGTGGTGTGGGCGATTCTTTATGTAGGTGCCGTGTGGATGTGTGGGGTGTTGGGTTGTGGTGAGTGGCGCCTGCCCGCGCCTGTCGTGTGCGTGTGGATGCGTGAGGTGGTGGGTGTGTGAGGTGGCGCAGTGGGCACCGGGAAACGCGTCCGGTGAGCTGCGCCAGATGGGTGTGAGGTGCGCCGGCTTGAGTGTTTCTTGCGCCGGCTAGGTGCCAGCTGCACCAGAAGGACGAGGGGCGCGCCGGAAACAGAGGGTGGCGGGAAGCTAAGCACGGTCGGAAATGTGCGCGGATATAACAAGAGCTCCCCGCCAGGAGCAAATCACTGACGAGGAGCCTCGGCGCGCTCAAAGGGACTCGAACCCCCAACCTTCTGATCCGTAGTCAGATGCTCTATCCATTGAGCTATGAGCGCATGTCCATCAAGGACGCATAACAGCTTACAACGGTTACGTCGGCATGGCCAACCCGGTGAAGCGTGTTCCCAGACACAGAGGTGGAGGTCACACGTCGCGCACAACCGTCACCTCCTTAAAGGAGGAAGGAGAACGCCGGAGTGTCGGGTTCGAGTTTCTCCACCTGGATCGGGGAGGCATTCATGCGATCGAGCAGTCCGCTGAGATTCTCGGGGGAGTCGATTTCGATACCGACGAGCGCCGGGCCGGTTTCACGGTTGTTCTTCTTGGTGTACTCGAAAAGGACAATGTCGTCGCCGTCGCCGAGTACTTGGTTGAGGAAGTGACGCAGCGCGCCGGGTTCTTGCGGGAATGTCACGAGGAAGTAATGGCGGAGGCCTTCGTAGACGAGGGAGCGTTCGACGATGTCGTCGTAGCGTGAGACGTCGTTATTCCCGCCTGAGACGATGCAGGCGATCGGCCCTTCGGGCAGGTCGGGGAGGAATCGAGCAACGGCTGCGCTGGCGATTGCTCCTGCGGGTTCAGCGATGATGCCTTCGACTTGGTAGAGGTCGAGCATTTCGGTGCAGATGGCGCCTTCGGGGATGGAGATGATGTCATCGACGAGATCGCGGGCGATCTGGTAGGTGATGTCGCCGGCGCGGGCCACGGCGGTTCCATCTGCGAACGCGTCGATTTTATCGAGGGTGACGGGGGAGCCGTTGTCGAGTGCGGCGCGCATGGAGGCGGCACCTGCTGCTTCAACTCCGATGATGCGCACCTCGGGGTGGAATGTGCGGAGCCAGATGGCAGTTCCGGCGAGGAGCCCGCCACCTCCAACCGGTACGACGACGCTCGTGGGGGCTTCGGATGCTTGCTCAAAGATCTCTTTGACGACAGTACCTTGGCCGGCGATTGTGCGGGGGTCGTCGAAGGGGTGTACGTAGGTGGCGCCGTGTTCGCTGGCCCATGCTTGGGCTGCGCGGGAGGCTTCGTCGAAGGTTCCTCCGCCGACGATTTGCTCGACCCATTGGCCGCCGATGTCGCGGATGCGTGCACGCTTTTGCCGCGGCGTCGTTGAGGGGAGGAACACTTTGCCGTGGATGCGTAGCTGCCGGCAGGCGAATGCTACGCCTTGGGCATGATTCCCTGCGGATGCGCAGACGATTCCGGCTTCGCGTTCGGCTTCGGTAAGGGATGAGATGAAGTTGTAGGCGCCGCGTACTTTGTATGAGCGTCCGACTTGGACATCTTCTCGTTTGAGGTAGACGCTTTGGCGACGAATTCCGGACAGCCGCAGTGAGAGATCGAGCGGCGTGTGGCGGACGGTATTTCCGAGGGTTTGTGCGGCGACGACGACATCGACGCCAGTGGGTAGTGCGCGTTCCATAAGGTAAGTGTGCCTGTTGTGGGCGCGTTAGCTCTAGGGAGTCCGCTGGTTGTTCGTATGGTTGTTTTCATGAGTGAGAACATCGAGCCGGAAGAACTGTCATTTGAGTTTGAACGCAAGTTTTTTGTGCGTGATGTGCCGGGTGATGTTCTTGAGCACGGGTCGCGGCAGGTGATTGCGCAGGCGTATTTGTTTGCAGTGGATGGGTATGCGGTTCGCGTGCGTTTGACGTTCCCGGATCGCGCGGTGGAGTTCCCTCCGTTTGATGAGGAAGTTGATTTCCAGGGTGCGTATGAGCGCCGGGTGTTATCACGTTTGCTTCGTGTTGTGAACGACGAGGGATCGTCGTCGTCCCCGTCTAGCGATGTATCGTCGCCTGCTGGTGCTGGTGCTGGTGCTGGTGCTGGTGCTGGTGCTGGTGCTGGTGTGGTGCGAGCGACGATCGCGGTGAAATCTCCGGGTATTGCGGGCGAGCGGTATGAGATGGAGTCGGAGCTGGATATTGATGTGGCGGTGCAGATTCTTCGTCGTTCGTCGAATGTGATTCTGAAGAATCGGTATTCGTTGTGGTACGACGAAGATGGTTGGGAGTTCGACGTGTTTGGGGGTCAGAATCGTGGCCTCATTGTGGCGGAGTGTGAGCGCCTTGCGCCGGTGGTCGATCTGAAGATTCCAGAGTTTTGTACGACGGAAGTAACAGAGGATCTTCGCTTCACGAATGATTATTTGTCGAAGGAGCCGTGGCGCCAGTGGAGCCACATGTGGGAGCTTGAATTGGAAGCTCGTGGCCCGCATTTCATGGATTTGCGTGGTCCTCGCCGTTAGGCGGAGGCGGAGCACCTTGGATTCGCTATTTTGCTGACGTATCTGTGATTCTGGATTAGAATGTCTACACATTGCGGGGCGAGGGTGCTTGTCGCTTGTGTGGTGGGTGTTTCTCGTTTCTGTTTCATATGCTTGCGCCGCTGGTGTTTGTGCTGGCGTGCGCATGGTAGGCCCGTCCCGTCGAGGTGAGCGATGGTTGATGTGTAAGTCCTGCCAGTAACCGGGTGGTGTCGGGCTTGTTCTCGCGCCACCCGGTTTATATGTGAACGCACGTGAGCCGGGGTAGTTGGCTGCGCCGTGAGCGGAGGCACGTGTCCATGATGGTCTGGGTATGGGTATGCTGCACTCGGCGACGTTCGTCGTCCCGATGGTACGTCCCGGTGGTACATACGCTCCGGCGAAACAGCGCGTATGTCCGGGTTCGGCCTGCGCCCTAGCTGTACGAGGGCTGTGTGTTTGAGTCGTGTGGCCGCCGCGTGGTAGGTGGCGGTGGCGAGACATGATGGAGGGTTCCGTGAGTGAGCAGATTCCCGCAAGTATGATTCATCCGCTTGCGCCTGAGTTTTTATCGGTGGCTGCGTTGTATTCGGCGCCGATCGACGTTGAAGCCGCAGTGGCGCGCCTGAAGGCTCTCTGGAATGTAGAGGTAGCGCCGGTGTGGGATGAGGTTCCAGCCGGAAGTGCGGGGCCAGGATCACCTGCCGGGCGAATTCTTCATTACACGCAGGACGGGATCGTCGTCATGATGACGCCGGTTCCAGGTGCGATGCAGGTGGAGCGAGGCGCACTTCCCCCGCACACGTTCCACGTTGCGATCACGTGCTTTGTCCCACCTACGGATGAGGACGGTGCTTCGTCGTCCAGTAATCAGCCTGTTCCGAGCTTTGACGACGAGGCAGCGAAACGCCGAGCGGGGATGGTCCGCGCACATACGGTTCTCACGCAGTTGCTTGATTCCCTCATGCGTGAAGATGCTGCGGTTGGGGTGTTCCGCCAGGAGTTCGGCGTCGTACAGCCGCCCCAGATGGTGACGGAGCTTGCTGATTCCCTAGCTCACGGTCAGGCGCCACTGCCGCTCTGGGTTGCCGTTCGCACATTCCGTCCGGACCTGGCGCATGGGCGTACTTTTGGTCTGCCGCTTTTCGGACATTTGGACATGGAGATTGTGGATTCGACGAAGTCGGATGAGGAGCTTTACACCCTTCTTGTAGCGACCGCGGATTACATCATTGCGTCGGGTGCACAACTCATGCCGGGGCAGACGGTTGGTTTCCGTGAGGGTGAGCATCTTCCGCTCGCGCAGGCCACGAGCCCCACAGACGGTTCGCCGGTGTTGCGCATCCAGTTCTGACACGTCACTGACCCACCGGTTCGGGACGCGCTACTTCGTCGTCAGATATAATCGTCGGCTGTAAAGCCCGCGTGGTGGCAGGACGCGGGGTAGTTTTCGTTATCTTCTTGGGGTGAACTATGCCTGCCGATCGTCGTGAATCGACTCTTACCGAAGCAACCGCTGCGCCTGTACGTACTGCAAAGATTCCAACGCGTGGTATCTACGACATTATCGCGGTGTGCTTCGTGGCATTTCTTCTTCTCTCGAATATCGCTGCGACGAAGCTGATCGAGGTGGGTGTCGGCCCGCTCGATCTCGTTTTCGATGGCGGCGCGATTCTTTTCCCACTCACGTACATCCTCGGTGACGTCCTCTCTGAGGTGTATGGCTTCCGTTTTGCTCGCCGCACGATTCTTGTGGGTTTCGCGGTGCAGCTTGTCGCGTCGCTGACGTTCTGGCTGGTTCAGATCGCTCCTCCGGCTGCGGACTACACGGGGCAGGAGGCGTTTGCGGCAGTTCTTGGTGTGGTTCCGCGTTTCGTCGCCGCCTCGATCATCGGCTACCTTGCGGGCCAACTCCTCAACTCGTACGTGCTCGTCAAAATCAAGGAGCGTTGGGGCGAGAAGCATTTGTGGGCACGTCTGCTCGGCTCCACAGTTGTCGGCGAGGCGGCAGATACCGCTCTGTTCTGCCTTATCGCGTGGATTGGTGTTGTGCCATTCTCAACAATCCTCAACCTTATGATTGTTGGCTACGTGTACAAGGTGGGCGTGGAGGCTGTCCTTCTCCCACTGACGTACGTTGTGGTGGGATGGGTTAAGCGTATCGAAGCCGTCAAGGGCACGGACGAGAATTGACGAGGCGCCCGCCCGTGGATAACGCGGGCGGGCTACACTCGCCACATGTCGGAATGAGGCCGCCGGAGGTGCGGGAAAAGGAGTGAATGTGCAGACAGGATTTACGGTAGGAACCCGTCTGGAAGCTGGCCGCATCGGTGCGAACTCCGATCGGCCGCTCGGCCGCACCGGCGTCATCCACACCCCGCATGGTGATATTCACACGCCCGCCTTCATCCCTGTGGGGACGAAGGCTACCGTCAAGGCGGTGCTCCCCGAATCAGTGAAAGAGGTAGGGGCCCAAGCCGTTTTGGCGAACGCCTACCACCTGTACCTGCAACCTGGCTCGGATATTGTCGACGAAGCAGGTGGCCTCGGCTCTTTCATGAACTGGCAAGGCCCCACATACACGGATTCGGGCGGTTTCCAGGTCCTCTCCCTTGGATCAGGTTTCAAGAAGGTGCTTTCGGAAGAATTCTCTGGCTCGGGCCGCGCCGATACTGAGGTGGCGCCCTCGAAGGAACGCCTCGCTAACGTGGACGACGACGGAGTGTGGTTCCGTTCGCATCTCAACGGCGACCTCCACCGCTTCACGCCGGAAATCTCCATGCGGATCCAACATGAGCTCGGCGCCGACATCATCTTCGCATTCGACGAACTCACCACGCTCCTTAATTCGCGTGGCTACCAGGAGGAAGCTCTCGAACGCACGCGCTTGTGGGCGATACGATGCCTCGCCGCACACCGGCAACTCACGGCTGACCGTGAAGGAAAGCCATATCAGCAGCTTTTCGGTGTGCTTCAGGGAGCACAGTATGAAGATCTGCGCCGCAAGGCTGCGCGCGATCTCGGCTCAATGGAAGTGGACGGCCAAGTGTTCGACGGCTTCGGCATTGGCGGTGCTCTCGAAAAGGAGAATCTTGGGACGATCTGTTCGTGGGTGACGGACGAACTTCCCGAGGATCGTGCCCGCCACCTTCTCGGCATCTCCGAACCCAACGACTTCTTTGCAGCAGTTGAGGCCGGCGCCGATACTTTCGATTGCGTTAATCCCTCGCGAGTTGCCCGCAATGCGGCGATCTACTCGCCCGACGGGAGATTTAACGTGACGCGCGCCGAATTTAAGCGTGATTTCTCGCCCCTCGTTGAAGGCTGTGGCTGCTACACCTGCACGCATTACACGAAGGCGTACCTCCATCACACTTTCAAAGCGAAGGAAATGATTTCATCCACCCTCGCTACGATTCACAACGAGTACTTCACCGTTCACCTCGTCGACGATATTCGTGCAGCCATGGAACGCGGCGACTACACCGAGTTCAAAGCCGAGACCCTCGGCCGTTTCTACGCGAAGAAAAAGTAGCGGCACCCGTGGACGAAGTAGCCCCGCGGAAGAAGTAGCGGTAGCGGAGGTGCCTCGTCGTCGACGGCAGGGCGCGGACGACGAGACAGCTATGGGCTGGGCTTAGCCTTCAAGCTCGGCGACTTCCCGCAAACGCTCCAGAACGTCGTCGCCAGGGAAACCATGTACTTCGTAGCGGGGAGGCCACACCCCGCTAATAGGGGTGAAGCCGTCCCACATGCTCGTCGCCGCCGACAACGGAACGGAAATCGATTCGCGTGGTGCGCTCTCCCACGGAAGGGAACGAGGCTCACGAATAAACGTCACATAATCGGCGAGAGGAATAGAGCCGACGTTATCGTTACTGCTCCACTGAGTGTACGAAACATACTCGCGGTGCGAATCCCGCACGACGGAAAACTCTTTACATGAGCCGAGACCCGTCGGCCATTGTGCGATCATTTTCGCCTGCTGCCGATATATCCGCGACCGGTTCAGCGCACGAAGTTCCGACAAAATAGCCGCCGCTGGATGATCGGGGAACGGTATCCATTCCTTCCACCCATCAGCCGCGCACGTGTGCGGGAGTGGATAAATAACATCGGGGTGGCGGTCGAGGCCACGCAAACTACGGAAGATATCCACGATTCCGGGATCGTTATCCATAACGACGAACATGTGCGTGCGAGTCGCCGGAACAAACAGCGGAACCGCGTTGCCGCCATGTTCGTCACGTAAAGAATCAGAGACGAGACGCGCCATATCGACATCAACAAACCACGACGATTCGTAATTCGTCGGCCCCGCAAAAACATAAACCTCAGCGCCGCCTACACGAGTCACACCAAGTTCAAGGCCTGACGCACGATCTCTCATATTGAGTTGGCGCAGAGCTGTCACAGAGGAGGCGAACATGGAACCCAGTGGCGAAGCGGCCTCGCGCTCAGTCAAATCCGAATAATAGACCGGCTCGATGGTGTCAGGCGTATCCGTCGCTAAACCGACACCAATAAACTCCGTGATCGGCACATAGACGATCGAATCGCTCTGCTCGTAATTGTGCGACATGAAGAAATAATCAGCCGCCCGGACAATAGGCAGTGCCTGGTCAGGATCCGACGAAACGCCTGAATCGTGAGGATCCGGGACATCCACATAATTCTTCGACGACAAAAACTCGTTCGGGCGATGGGGCAGATGCAAGCGCTGACGAGGGCCAAAATCCATGTGTTCGTCAGGAGTCTCCTCATCACCGACTTCCTCCACAGGGGAGGACGCGGCCATCTTCACAGCGATTGAGAGAAGACGATGAAACACCACGCGCCGTTTTTCCTCCGCGGCACTGAAATCGATCATCTCCATCGGGCGGAAACGCAACGTGCGCTGATCAGGAAGAATGGCCTCAAGCCATTCACCGTCGGCATGAACGAACGCGCCTGCCAAATCCGGGTGTTGTGATGCGATCTCCAGTGCCCATTCCATACCAGTCACGTCAGACATGCCCCTATTCTCTCCCGCCAAAGCTACCAGTGGAAACCTTTTGGTGACGTACGCCGCGTTGCCTGTGGAGAGTCACCCAGCTTGGTGACCTTGGTGTAGTGCTCAGGTCGGCAGTGTTGCCCGTGGGGAGTTGCTGTGAGCCTGGCAGGCCACGTGTTCGGTCCGCCATGCCTCTACTCCCTCTCCCGCCAGTTTCTGCGTCTGGCGCAGTGAACACCGAAAAGCGGGGGCGGTGGAGTGCGCCAGGTGGGTGTTGCCTGCGCCGGCACGCAAGGGGCGGGGCGTGAAAGGGTCGAGGCACGAAACAACCGAGGCACGAGAAACTACCGCGGCACCCAACTAATTGGCACCCAAGCGCGGTTGACATCCCATCCCCAGGACCGACCACCGCACACATCGTACTTCGTCGCCCACGAGGTCACCGTAGATAGCTCCGCATGCCCCACACGCCGCATCCAAAGCCCACAGCAGGTACGAGTGAGAAAACTGGCGCGATGGCTGTTATATCACTCGCTAGTTTTGTCAGGATCTAGGGATATCCCTGCTTTTCTGGGAAAATGGAGGCTGTGAGGCGAATTATTTTCCTAGACGTTGACGGCACACTCATCGACCACAACCAGAATCTCCCTGATTCTGCACGCGAGGCGCTTGGCCGCGCTCGCGAGCGTGGGCATCGCCTGGTCCTCTGCACGGGGCGGTCGAAGTTTGAGATTTACCCCTGGCTTCGTGACCTCGGGTTTGAAGCCTTCGTCGGCGGAAATGGCGCCTATGCCGCGGTGGGCGACAAGGTTATCCTTGACCGCCACTTGCCGAGGGAAGCTGTCCAAGAAATTACTGACTGGCTCGATAATTTGGGTGCAGATTGGTTCTGGCAGTCCTCTGAATCTCTCAATGAATCGCCTGGATTCCTCGCAAAGTTCACGCAGGGTGGAGTGAATGGGAGCGAAGCGGGAGACTGGTCGGCTTTCGCTGAACAAGTCCTCCCGCATGTGCGTGAAGGTGTCCCAGAGACAGCGCAGAAAGTCACGTTTATTCTCCCCGTCTCATGTGGAGTGGATCTTGACGGCGCTCGGGCACATTTCGGTGATCGCTACACGATTGTTGATGGGTCGGTCGCCTCGGCGGAAGGCTACACAGGCGAGCTCTCGGATGCCGGAATGAATAAGGCCGTCGGGATGCGCGCCATTTGCGACTATTTCGGAGTGCCCGTGAGTGAAGCGATCGCGATTGGCGATTCCGCGAACGACATCGAGATGCTCGCTGCGGCAGGAACGAGCGTCGCGATGGGTAATGGCACCGACGAAGCGAAAGCCACCGCGAGTTGGGTTACAGCACCCATTAACGACGACGGCCTCGCGAAAGCATTTGAACGTCTCGGTTTGCTTTCCTGATGGGGCTACAGTTTTCCTCACGATTGCACTTAGCAGTACGGTAAAATTGCCGGTCTACAGGGACGTATATCGATCAGTAGGTGAAAGGAGCGAGCGGTGCCGAAGATTGCAGCACCCACTGTGAAAGAACATCATGCGATGGTCAAAGCCCAGCTCGTAGAAGCTGCTGAACGTATCCTCCGTGAAACGGGCCCAAGTGGTTTGACCGCTAGTTCGGTGGCGACCGCTGTGGGGATCAAACGCAATTCCATTTATCGGTATGTCGATTCGGTAGAAGACCTCAAACTTCTCGCGCTTGAACAGCATATTCCGCGTTGGGGTGAAGCGATTTTCCAGCATATTGATCTGGACGCTACTCCCGAAGAGCAGCTTGTTGAGTTCGCTAAAGCATCGTTGCTGCAGTCGAAACGTGCCTCGCATGGGTGGCTGATGAAGCTCATGGGTGAGGGTGGAAATCCGCGTCAGCGTGCGGCGACGATGGGGAATGTTACCGATGTTCACCGTCGTATTGATGCTTTTATTCTCCAATGTTGGGAACGTATCGGTGTTGATCATGCCGATCTGTGGGCGGCATACACGCGTGCTGTCATCTTCGAAGCTTTCAAGCAGATGGAGCACGGGCTGGATGCCGACATTGTTGCTGACACGATGGGTGTTGGCATCTATGCCGTGGTGAAGGCTGCACGCGAGCGTTCCGCAGCGTAGTTGAGCCATGGTGTTGCGGCGGTTGATGACATCTGTCCGTCACCTTCGTCGTTAAGCGTGACGACGAGTGACGTCAGCGCGGATATCGTCGCCATGGAAAATACAGCAATGACACCGTGTGCACTCGCTGTCGGTCCCATGAACCACAAATTCGGAACATGCACCCGCGCCGCACCCCCAATCGCATAGTGTGGACATAGATGAGAATGGAGGGTGACATGTCGAAGATCAGAGTCGCAATTAACGGGTACGGGAACTTAGGAAAAGCCGTCGAACTGGCGGTGAGCGCTAGTGAGGATCTTGAGGTTGTCGCGATCTTTACGCGCCGAGATCCTTCCACACTGACGACGAAGACCGGGTTAGCGGTACCCTCCTCGCAGATGTCACGCTGGAAGGGACGCGTGGATGTGTGCGTCAACTGCGGCGGGTCGGCTACCGACCTCGAAGACCAAACCCCGGAAGCTGCGCGCTACTTCAATGTTGTCGATACGTTCGATACGCATGCACGTATCCCTGAACACTTCCGAGCCGTCGACCAGGCAGCGCGTTCAGCTGGGCATCTTGCTCTTATCTCGACCGGATGGGACCCGGGCTTGTTCTCGCTCATCCGCCTGATCGGTGAGGCGGTGCTTCCGTCTGGCTCCACGTACACATTCTGGGGGCCCGGTCTTTCCCAAGGTCATTCTGACGCGATCCGTCGCATCCCCGGCGTGGCCGCCGCAGCCCAATATACGATCCCGGTGAGTGAGAATCAGGATCGCGTGATGTCCGGTGAACAGGTGAAGCTCTCCACCCGCGAGAAGCACACGCGCGAATGTTGGGTTGTGCTCGACGAGGGGGCTGATCCTGAGAGTGTGCGCAACCAGATCGTCACCATGCCGAACTATTTTGCAGACTACGACACAACGGTTAATTTCATCTCACAGGAAGAATTCGACCGCGACCACACTGGGATGCCGCACGGTGGAACCGTGGTGCGCACAGGCGAGACTCGCCCCGGAGTGAAACACGTAGTCTCCTTTAAGCTGGCCCTCGATTCCAACCCGGAATTCACGGGTGCTGTCGTCACAGCGACTGCCCGCGCAGTGGCGAAGATGGCACGTGAAGGAAATCGCGGCGCAATCACACTATTCGATGTGCCTCTCGGCAAGCTCTGCGCTATCGACGACGTGGCCTTGCGCAGCCAGCTGCTGTAGGGCAGGGGCAGGATTACCGCAGCATTGCATATGGTCTGGCCTCCACGGTGACAAGGTGTACCGTGGAGGCCAGACCATTGTTGTCGAGGCGAGCCTCAGAGAATACCGAATAGCGTTTAAGCCTCGTGGACGATCGTGCGCAGGCCGGCCATCGTCGACTCCAAATCATCAACCATCCACACATTGCGCCCAAAGATGAGGCCGCGTGCACCAGATGCCATGGCATCTGAAGCTGCCTTTCGGACAGCGTCAGCTCCAGCAGAAGCACCGCCGAGAGTGAGTACCGGAATTCCACCGGCCTCCTCAATCATTGTGCGTTCAGCGTCAATATCGCCGACGAATTCTGTCTTCAGTGCGTCCGCACCGATTTCCGCAGCAATCCGGCACATGTAACGCAACAACTCAGGGTCCTTCTGATTCTCGTTACGGGAACCCCACAGGGTCGCTTCGACGATGACCGGAAGTCCAACAGCATGAGCTTTCTGAATCGTTCGGGCAACTTCAGTGAGATTATCGGCGAACATTCCGCCATCTTCGGGACGACCAATGAGGTACGTGCAGATGGCTGTTGCTCCCAGCTCCAACGCTTCCTTTGGCTCGATCAATGTGCGGTAGTGCTCGCCAAGCTCACGCTTCATCGTGGGATCGAGAGTCGTCCAGTCGGTTCGGAGGATGACCGCTGGAGCGCCACGGTGCGCAAAAAGTTCAGATGTTTGCGCGAGCATTCCCGCCGTGAGAAGAATGCCCTCAGGTTTACCCTCAATGATTCGTTTCACGAGAGGCCTCGGATTACCAAGCCCCTGGGGAATGGGGAGCGCCTGGCCGTGATCGAATGCCACAATAAATGCGCGCCCAGATTCTTCATTGAAAAGCTGGCCGAGGCGCATTGAAATTCCACTCATGTTTATTTCCTTTTGTTCTTATGCGGAGTACGCATCTGCGTAGTTCCGATCCACATTCGTTATGCAAGTAATCCTGTGCGGGGAACGTCGTTGTGCTCCAACGCAGAGGAAGTCCGTTCTCGACGAAGGCTGTTTCCCACCCTTCGTCGTGACGTAACCTTCGTCGTCACAAGGTGAAACGCGATCGTGCATCAGTGCACGATCGTTGAAAGCTCCTGCCCATTCAGGTACTTTGTCAGCTCATCAACGCCGATCTCGACAGACGTTTGCATGGTATCAGCCGATGTACCAGCTAGGTGTGAGACCAAAGTGATGTTGTCGAGCTCAAGGTAGGGGTGAGTGCTGGCAAGAGGCTCCTGTGCATAGACGTCGATAGCGGCGCCACCAATGGCGTGTGAACGGAGGGCAGCTGTGAGTGCTTCTTCGTCGACGAGATCGGCACGAGCCGTGTTAATGAGATATGCAGTGGGTTTCATCCACGACAGTGATTCGGCATTAATTATGTGGTGAGTTTCTTCGGAAATTCGCATGTGCAGAGAAACGAAATCGGAGGTGCGCATGAGCTCCTCCAGGGAAGAAAGTAATGTAACGCCGTGCTCGGATGCGACTGCTGGGTCAAGGTACGGGTCAAAACCAACGATTGTGCAACCAAAACCGCGCAGGCGGTCGGCTACACGAATACCGATATTCCCTAGACCGACCAATCCAACCTGGCACTTGCGAAGATCTCGAATGTACCCCTGATTAACGTACTTTTTGCACCACACGCCCTGCTTCAACAAATGATGACTTCGCGCAATATTCTTGTTCTCTGCAATCATCATTCCGACAGTGAAATCCGCGACGGCATTCGCTGAACGCCACGGCGCATTAATGAGGGGAATGCCGCGCTCACGAAGAGCATCACGATCGGCGTTTTCAACGCCTCCTCGCAAAACAGCAACGAGTTTGAGATTCGGGCTGGCAGCAATGACTTCCTTGTTGACACAGGCCACGTGAACGACGATGACATCAGCGTCGTGGCAGTGCTCAAGGAGAGCCGGACAACTGGGAACGGCGTCAATTCCCTCCCGCTCCATAATCCCCATCAGGTGAGTAATTTCTGCCATTGAAGGAGCGTTGGTGTCTTCAACAATTGTGACCTCGGCACCGTATTGTTCGAGCGTCTTCATGTCGCTCATCATGTCGGTGGTAATGCCGCCATCGGCTACGCATAAGATTTTCATTCGTGTTCCTTGTGTTTGAGATGTCCTGTGGCATCGAAGGATTGCCACACTTGGGGAGTACTTGTTGTAACTGCGGCAAAGCCCGCGTCGAAGAGTTGCTCAGTGAGTTGGGGATGAGAGACAAAACCTCCGGTCACGACGGGAGTGTCGCCTGCCGCAGCAAGAATTGAGTGTGCGTGCTGAAGGGCGACTGGCGCTGGAAGCATCTCGAAACTGGAATAGGAGTATTCCTCGAGACGCTCAAGCGATTCTTCAAGAGCACGGGAATCGAGAAGAAAAAGACGCCATATAACGGGTAATCCGTAATCCTGAGCTATCCGTGCCACCGAGCGAGATGCGGTAAAGATTCCATCAACGTGAAACGCGTTGACGAGCATCTTGAGCCCGGCTTCGTCAGCTTTCAGCCCTCCGATCATCTCTGCTCGCACAAAGACTTTCTTCCCTGCTTCATGTGTTCGTGACGCCAGTGCGTGGAGGTTCCCCACATGCGCGTTGGTAAAAAGCAAGCTTTTGGCTTCGCACGCAAGGGCTGAATCCAACTTCGAGAGTTGATGAACTGACGCAAAAATGTCGCGGTTAAGCTCAAGTGAAGGGATGGCCTTTTTCTTTGACATGTGCATGGGGGTGTTTACTCCATATTCTGGATTTCATCCCGCCACTCGTGATAACGCTCGTCATAATCGATCGCAGGGTGGCGTGAAGGCTCGAAGGTCGCGCCTGAAGGAACCATTACCTCACTTGCTTCGTGGATCGACGAGAACACGCCCTGGGCTGTCATTGCGACCATAACTGCTCCTAATATTCCGGTTTCCGCTACAGGGACTGTCGTGAGTTTGAGTCCGAGCACGTCAGCGAAGAGCTGCGTCCATTCGGGGCACTTGGCAACGCCACCCGTGATACGTGCAACCGGATGGTGTTTACCGAAACTCTGGAGGCGCTCAACGTGCTCACGAGCCGAGAAAGCTACGCCTTCGTACATGGCGGATAGAAGGTTGCCAATCCCGTCAGCATTCGTAAAGTTCATCCAACCGCCCAAAACTCTGGGGTGGAGAGGTGACTTGAAAATATAGGGATAGAAGGACACCTTGCCTTGTGGTCGCCCATCGGCGAATGCGAGCCTGTTACAGAGGTCGTACAGCTCTGAATGTGGAGTCGCGGAATAGGCCGGTAGCTTGCGCAGTACGTTATTGACAAACCATTCGAGATTCGCTGCCGATGTTGGGGAGCCTTCTGTGATGAGATATCGCTCTGGGATGGGTGCGATTGATGTAATGAAGAGATCTTTATCAACGATTGGTTGAGGTGAAAAGAAGTTATTGATTGACCATGTACCCGTCACGAGTGTGATGGCATAGTCATCTACACCCCCAACTCCGATCGACGAGGCAGATATATCAGAAATTCCGCCATAAGCCGGTGTCGTAGGGGACAGTCCTGTGAGAGCTGCAACGTCGGGAGTTACCGTGCCAACGATGTCGTTCGAATCGACGATCGGCGGGAACTTATCGAGCCACACCTCAGCTCCCATAGCGGTGAGGGCGTCACGAGCGATGGTTTTTGTGGTGATATCAAGGAGATTTGTGCAGGAAGCGTCTGTCACTTCGAGCCCGGGCTTGCCTGTGAGCTTGAAGCGAATGTAATCCTTCACCATGAATACGTAACGGGTGCGGGATACTGCCTCGGGCTCGTGATCTTGAAGCCACATCATGATCGGAAGTGGACCGCCGGCAAAGGCGCTTTGCATCGTTGAGTGAAGACAGTTCTTGAGGTAACTGCCGTCGGCTGCCCAACGCTCCACATATTCGAGTGCGCGGGAATCGTTTGAGACGATCCCGTTGCGAACGGGATTTCCTTCGTTGTCGACGAGGTACAGGCCGTTGCCGTGGCCTGTCACGGTGATGGCAGAGATTTGATTTCCATTGAGTTTGCTTGTGAGGAGGACATCACGGATGGCGGCGACGTTTGCTTCCCAAAGTTGGTTCATGTTTCGCTCACTCCAGCCCGCAATTGCGTGGGGCTGTGGAATGTTATGCGAAGCGAAGGCAACCATTGTTCCTTCGTCGTCGTAGATCGCTGCCTTTGACACCGATCCGCCGTTGTCGATTCCTAAAATGTAATGCGTCATTGCATCCTCCCGTCGTGGCCCGCTGGCCTAGTCGCCAACGGGACTCGAAACTTGACCAGCTAAGCTCGAGGGTCGGGCTTGTGTTGGCAAACAAAAAAGGCGCGCCCTTCCATCGTTGGAAGAACGAGCCTCTCAAAAACACATGCTCGGAATAATTAAGTTGTCCCATGACTGTAGTTCAGCTCACAAGCGATTGTCAATGCGTCGAAGCTAACGAAGGAGGCGTGCCGAGGAAGATGGTTTGATGTCGCTGAGGCGCAAACAAAAACTCGCGGCACGCGTGGAGCGGTGCCGCGAGTTGCTGCGGAGGGTAAGGGATTTGAACCCTTGGTGCGGGGTTGCCGCACAACGGTTTTCAAGACCGTCACATTCGGCCGCTCTGTCAACCCTCCAATGCCGCGAGGCGCAACAAGTACACGGTACCGTTACGAAGCAGCAACCGATAGTCTAATCGAAACTCCCGCGTCTGGCGAAGTGGCGAGGCGCATGTTGCTCACATCGCCCGTTCTCGAAGGCTTCTAAAGTAGCGCTTCGAGGACGTCGGCGAGGCCGTCGTTGTCGACGTCTCCTGTTGTTACGTCCGCAGCGGCTTTCACGCGAGGAGAGGCGCCGCCCATAGCGACACCTACTTCGGCCCAGCGGAGCATGTCGATGTCGTTGCCGCCATCTCCGACAGCAAGCGTTGCCTGAGGGGAAATGCCACAGGCAGTGCGAATCTCCTCAAGAGCCGTGGCCTTGGAGACTCCCGCAGGAGAAATATCTAGCCAGGCAGACCACCCCACCGCATATTCCACGCCGTGCAATCCGAGGGACTCGACAGCGCCGAGTAGCTCTTCTGACGACATTTCCGGAGCCCGGACAGTGAGCCTTGTAGCTTCGGGGATCGACAGCTCACTCACAGGGTAGACGACATTCGGGCCGGTCAGTTCGCCTGGTGGAAACTCGTGGGTGACACGGCGCGGCCCGTCCAATTCTTCCACGGCAAGGAGAGCATTCGGGAGGGCGCGGTGGACGAGTTCAATTTCTTTTGTCGGATTGAAAGTGTGGTAGTCGAGGATGTGAAAAGGCTTCCCGATGTCGATTGATCGTTCGCCTGGTACGGGACCATGACCCTGCGTGCGGATCGACGGCGGATTCGTCGCCGCGGAGTTCTCCGGGAGGCGTGCGCCGCCAAAACTCAACGAAATAGCGCCGTTCGAGCACACTGTGAAACCGGATGTGAGGTCAAGCTGTTCAAGTGCCACCTGTGCCCCATAGATGCCTCGACCTGTTGCAAGCACGACCCGCGTACCACGAGCAATATGCTCTGCTATGGCCTCGCCAACCCTACGCGAGAGCGACGTGTCGTAGTGAAGCACCGTACCGTCGATATCGAGGGCGACGAGGAGCTCCTCGCCAGCTTGGGGTAGGCGAGTTGTCAGGGTGTTGTGGAGGTCGTGCACGTGTCTCCGAGTGAATAAAGGGGGAGATGGGAGGGGTGACGAAGGACGACGAACTGCCGGGCAATGCGCGGGCTATCGCGGTTTCGTCGTCATATGCAAGCGTAAGCAGCCTCGTTGTCGAACTCGTCGGAGGCATATGACAGTGCCCGGAGGGCGGAGTAACCCGTACTCCGGGCAACGTCACTCACGCAATGGGATCGACGTGGTCGCGTCCGCCGAGGTAAGGGCGCAATGCCTCAGGGATGTACAGCGAGCCGTCGGGCTGCTGATGGTTCTCGAACATGGCGACGAGCCAACGTGTAGTCGCCAGAGTTCCGTTGAGGGTCGCGACGATACGGTTCTCGCCTTCGAAGCGCTCGCGGATGTTGAGGCGACGTGCCTGGTAGGTGGTGCAGTTCGATGTGGATGTGACTTCCATGTAACGGTTCTGCGTGGGGAGCCAGGCTTCGCAGTCGAATTTTTGAGCCGCGGAGGAACCGAGATCGCCCGCAGCCGTGTTGATAACACGGTAGGGAAGCTCGACCTTGTGTAGCATTTCCTCTTCCCACGCGAGGAGGCGTTGGTGTTCCTCAACCGATTCCTCGGGGCGGCAGTATGAGAACATCTCCACCTTGTTGAACTGGTGCACGCGAATGATTCCGCGGGTGTCCTTGCCGTAGGAGCCTGCCTCGCGGCGGTAGCAGGATGACCAGCCAGAGTAACGCTTAGGCCCATCCGAGAGGTCGATGATTTCGTCCTTGTGGTAGCCGGCTAGGGCAACTTCGGAGGTGCCGACGAGGTACTGGTCGTCTGCTGGGAGGTAGTAGATTTCATCAGAGTGTGCGCCGAGGAAGCCCGTCCCTGCCATGATGTCAGGGTTGACGAGCGTAGGCGTCACCATGATGGTGAAACCGTTAGCTTCAGCCTGGTCTGCTGCCATCGTGAGGAGGGCTAGCTCAAGGCGTGCGCCGATGCCCTTGAGGTAGTAGAAACGAGAGCCGGATACCTTCGTGCCGCGTGCCATGTCGAGGGCGCCGAGGCGCTCGGCCACATCGAGGTGATCCTTAGGCTCGAAACCTTCAGCGGCAAAGTCGCGGATGTCGCCCACGTGACGGAGGACTTCGTAATCGTCTTCGCCTCCGGCAGGTACCCCATCCAGGACGATGTTTTGGATGGCGCGGTTAGCTGTTTCGTACGCATTTTCAGCTTCACCTGCTGCAGCTTCGAGCCGCTTCACTTCCTCAGCAAGTTCTTTCGCCTGAGCAAGGATCGCCGGGCGCTCGTCAGGGCTTGCTTTTCCGATTGACCGCGAGAGCTCTTTCTGGGAGGCACGAGCGCTCTCAAAAGTTTGGAGTGCGGTACGGCGTGCATCGTCGGCAGCGAGCAGGGCATCGACAGTTGCTTCGTCGTTGCCGCGGCGGCGCTGTGATTCGCGCACGACGTCGGGATTTTCGCGGACAAATCGGATGTCAATCATGCCTTCTAGTTTACGTTGGATTGGTGTGTGGCAGGCAACTGTGCTCTCAGGTGGGCGCAACGACATAAATGTTGCACGTCCGCATCAAAAAATATGCCTAAATTTTGTCGCCGTGAGGCTCTAGGCTAAGGGTTATGGATTGGTCTACCTGGCTCGCGCTCGGCGCGGTGATTGTCGCGGTTGCGGCTGTTGTTATGGGGTTTGTTCACAAGCAGGCCCTTGAGGATCTGCGCCGTAAGGTGGGTGAGATCGCGGGCAGTGGGGAGAAACCGGTGGCTCACAATGGCCCACCGGTTGTCATCTATAACCCGTCGAAGTCGGCGGATTTCGAGAAGATGCGCGAAGTGCTCCATGAGGCCGCGCAGGATGCTGGCCTTAAGGAACCCGTGTGGATTCCCACCACGGAGGAAGATTCCGGAGAAGGCCAGGCACGTGAGGCCCTTACTCACGATCCGTCCGTGGTCATTGCCGCTGGTGGCGATGGCACGGTTCGGCTCGTCGGCGGCGTTCTCGCCGGCACAGGTGTGCCGATGGGAATTTTCCCGTTCGGTACAGGCAATCTGCTCGCCCGCAACTTGGAGCTTCCCATCGACGAGCTTCGTAATCTTGCGTCGATTGCTCTGACAGGGCGCAACCGAAGAATCGATGTTGGCTGGATGAAGGCTGGTGAGATCACGGCCGCTGATCGCGAGGCGATCCAGCAGCACGCTGGTGAAGCCGAGCTATTTGAAGGCGAAGTTCCATTTATCGTCATCGCAGGTATGGGCTTCGATGCTCAGGTGATGGGGGATACGGATTCGAAGCTCAAGAAAGTCGTTGGCTGGATCGCCTATGTCATCGCGGGAATGCGCCATCTCAATGATGAACGCATCGAAGCGCAGATCACCGCGGGCACTGGCGACAACCCTGTTGATGTCACTGCTCGATCCATCATGTTCGCCAACTGTGGCACGCTCACGGCTGGCCTTGTTCTGGCGCCGGACGCCAAGGTAGATGACGGCTGGCTCGATATCGCCGTCGTGGATACCAAGGGCGGCATCGTGGGATGGACAGACCTCGCTCGTCGCGTTGGCCTCCAACAGTTCGGAATGGAAGACAAGCTTCTTCCCGAAGCCGGCTCGATTGACTTCCGACGAACGCGGAACGTCTCGGTTCATACCGACGAACTTGTGCCAGTCCAGGCCGATGGTGACGTTGTTGGCCTAGGTCGAGACGTGTCGGCGCGTATCGACGAAGGTGCGTTGATCGTTCGGGTACGTTGATCGTCCTCTGCGGAGTGTCCTCGTAGGGGGAACCCGTGCGGGTAACCGAATCCGCCCACGCGCGCCAAAGTCTGCCGAGATTAAAGTTCGCCGAGCAAGCCAGAGACCCATCGGCGGGCCGACGTGAAATCAGAATCGGCGGTGCCTGGCATCGGGCGGATCCGCTTGCCATTCGCAGCGGGATACGAACCGAGGAATGTCACCGACGGGCAGACCCGGTGCAAGCCCGTGAGAACGGCTTGCATCCGCTCGTCCTGCAAATGCCCCTCGGCATCGATGGAAAATGCATAACGGCCGAGCGAATCGCCAACCGGCCGTGATTCGATGCGTGAAAGATTAACTCCACGAACAGAGAACTGCTCCAACATGTCAAGCAGTGAGCCCGCCTCGTCCGAAGCAAGCTGAACCATCAAGGTGGTTTTATCCGCGCCGGTTCGTTCAGGCTGAGGCCCGGGCAGGGAACACATGATGAAGCGAGTGACGGCGTTCGGATTGTCGGCAACCTCGTCGCTCACAATCTCAAGCCCGTACTCGCCGGCTGTAGGGACAGGGCACAAGGCTGCGTCGAATCCTGGATTGTCGTTCGAGGCAAGGATCGAGGCGCCAGCTGCCGTTGACGTGGCGGGAACATGCACGACATCCCCAAGATTTTCCGCGATCCATCCGCGGCATTGCGCCCAAGCATGTGGATGTGTACTAATGCGACGAATACTCTCGCGCTTTGTCCCTGGCCGCACAGCAAGAGCAAAGCGGATCGGAACAAGCATTTCAGCCTTGATCTCCAGACGTCCACCATGAGTCAGGGAGTCAAGCGTAGCGTTCACGCCGCCCTCGACCGAGTTCTCAATCGGGACGACGGCATAGTCCACATCACCCTTGCGAACCATGCGCAGGGCGGAAGGAACGTCCAAGGCAGGGACAAGCTCGGCATCCTCGTCGGCCACCTGAAGAAGGGCTGCATGGCAGAAGGTTCCGCGCGGACCAAGGAAGGAAAATCGTAGCTGCCCCTCTGTCTCGCTCATAGCTCCCCCTTTCCTCGTATGCCAACGCGGTGGCGACCGTTCTCGCGCTAAGCGCCTATCAGCGCTCAAGCCTACTGACTCCACCCACCAAGGCCGACACTATCCCGAAGACTGGGATGAAACCACGGGAATGACGGTGAGAGAGGAAAGGCATGGCGAAAGAACACGCCGCAATGTCGAGGCAGCCGAGCTGTGCGGGGAAGTATGGTGCGAAAGCTCTGTGGAGCTCGGCGCTGCTCTCACGATCAACCATGTACCCTGAAGGCATGGTTGTACGCCTCCGTCGTTTGCTTGCCGGCTTAGGCATGTGCGCAGTGCTTACTTCTGCAGTATTTCCCGCCACGCACGCCACCAACGCCCACGCGGAGAACTCGTCGCGCACACTTTCAAGCTCGGCACAGGCGGCACCGCCAACGAAAAACTCCACCAGCGATACACAAAACTCGTCGCAACTCGTCGTCATTGGGACGTCGGGACTCCTGTGGGATTGGGTGACACCTGAAACTGCACCTCATCTGTACGCTTGGGCGACAGGAGACTCGACGAAGCTCGATTCCGACGAAGCTGGGGCACCGTCGTCGAATGTCGCTGCCGAGCAGGAGACCGCTTCGACGGAATCTGCAGGTTCGTCGGAAAAACCGACCAATGCCGGGGCCCTGGCGAATATGGTCGTACGAGCAGCAGGGGAAACGACGTGCCCAGCTGAAGGCTGGCTCACAATTGGTGCAGGTCAGCGCGCGCAGGACGTTGAGAACTGCAGGATTCTTCACGCGCCAACCGATGGGAAGATCGGCGACTGGCAGAGCTTTCTCGATGCCAACCGGTCGAATCTGTATGCGGCCCATCTCGGGACATTAGGTGATGCCCTTGAGGGTACGTCGGCGCTCGCGATCGGGCCGGGAGCCGCGCTTGCGCTTGCACATTCCGATGGAACGCTCACCGCTGAGTATGTGGACGTGCCTCCTCTACCAGGCTCGACAGCTCAACAGAATTCGTCGATACCGGCGCAACCGCCAGCAGAAACTGATGACTCCAACGAGTCGGCACGAAGCGTAACGACGAACGACGAAGGACGCACGAGCGCCGCTCTCGGGTACAGGGAGAAGGCTGTCGGACGTGAGCTAGTTGTGGTCGATCTGGGCTCGGTGCGGTATCCGAATGCGCAGCTCAGCGAGGCTGGCGACGTGCCTCATGGCGCGCATCCCTCAACGTTTGACCGATTAAAGTCAGCATTTTCCGGTGTTGCTGAGGCGCCCGACCAGGTACGCGCCCAAGTCGCTGCGCTCGATGCGCGTTTCGCGGAACTCATCGCAGAGGTCGATTCGGATGCGACGGTTATGGTGGCCTCGGTAGGGGATGCACAGTCTGATGCCCCGGAGTTGAGCTTCTTTGCTATGCGGGGTCCGGCGACAACTCCTGGCTTTGCGACATCAAGTGCCACTCGCCAACCCGGGCTTGTCCAGTTGTTTGATGTGACGGCGACGATTCTCGGACATACGGTTCCTGATTCTTCTGTATTTGCTGCCGCATTGGGTGCGCCAGTTGAGACTGGTGCGATCTCGACACCTGGCGAAGGTGTTGCTCAGCGCCTTGTAGACGACCAACGCCGTTCGCAGGCCGTGCGGCCGCTCATTGGCCCGTTCTATCTGAGCTTGGGTGTTCTTCTTATCCTTGTCGTTGGTCTAGCTTTCGCGGTGTGGCGCAGGCCGGCCCAGGACCCTGCCGAACCAACCCAGAACCTTGCCGAAGCTGAATCGACATCTTCCACCTCCGGCAGCACTCCACCTGGAAGGATGCGCCTCACTCGCTCGAACCCGCGGCGCTCATTGCGGCAGTTAGCGGCATGGGTCGCTGCGATTCCAGTGTCGTCGTTCCTCGTTAACGTCTTGCCGTGGTGGCGTTTCGATAACCCTGGAGTGGGTCTATTCTCAGGAATTGCGCTTATTGCGGCGCTCATTGCGGCAGTCGCTCTCATTGCCGCTCGGCAACATCGGGACGCACCCTACCTCGTCATTGGCGGTATATCGTCGCTCGTTCTCATCGGTGACGTCCTCCTCGACACGCATCTGCCCTCGTATTCTCTGCAGCTCGCGTCGCTTCTCGGGAGTCAGCCGCAGGTGGGAGGGCGTTTCTACGGCTTTTCTAATGCGCCGTTTGCAATCCTTACAGCTGGGTTGCTTCTCATGGCTGCGGCGCTGGCGTGTCGTGTACGTGAGCAGTTTGGCCGTATGTGGGCCCTCGTCGTCGTTGCGGTCATCGGCGTCATTGGCACGGTTGTTGACGGCGCCTCGACGCTCGGCGCAGATTTTGGTGGGCCACCAGCGCTGATTGTCGGCTTCGTGATCCTCGGCCTTCTTGTCGTGGGGGTCAGGGTGACGGCATGGCGGGTCGGGGCTGTGATAGGCGCAGCAATATGCGCGGTTCTCGCTTTCTCGTTTATCGACTACCTCAAACCGCCGACGCAACGCTCCCACCTTGGGCGCTTCATTCAGAGCGTTCTCGACGGTGGTGCCGGCACGATCGTCACCCGCAAACTCACAGACCTCGTCTTTGGGTTGCCGTGGCCGCTTGCTGCGCTGATGATCGTGGCTGTGCTCGCGGTGGTGGCTACAGCTCTCTGGTGGATTCGTCGCACATGGGGGCGCCGCGGGTCCGCCGAGAGTATCCGTCAGGCATGGCGCGATTTTCCGCCGTTGCGTACGAGTGTAATTGCCATTGCAGCGGCACTTCTCGTGGGCGTAGGCATTAACGATTCGGGTGTTGTCATCCTGTTTATCGGTGCAGTTGTGGCACTACCCGTGTGGGTGATTTCTTTGACCGACGACGAATCTGCCCGCCGTCTCGCGTAGCTTTCGTTGGAATGAACGACGACGAACGCGCGCGCAGGAGTTCGTCGTGCCGAAGCTCGTCGTCCCACGAACTCGCGGACGGCGCAATTAATCCTTGTAGGCGTTGTACGGCTCGAAATCCACGCTGGAACCTTTGCGCTGCGACTTGGGGACGCGAACGCGGCGCAACATGCGTGAAAGAACTGCCAGGCGCACGTCTTTATACTGACTGGCTCGGTGGAGATAACCAGCCAGGTTGTTTGCCGTGGCACGATGCTGCAAAGCGCACGGGACTTCTTGGACAGTCATGCCAGCGGCGAGGAGATCGATCGTCATGCCCACTTCTACACCCCAGCCAGTAGCAAGGGGACGCGCAACGTTGTATGCGGCGCGTGTGAGGCAACGCTGACCAGAGAGAGGCTGGCGCGGGCGCCACCCTGTTGCGCGTTCGATGGCCTTCCGGCCAAGGCCGGTAACAAAACCAAAACCGCCAGCTCCGGCCTGCGGAGGCAAAGCGGCAATGGCGCAATCGACTTCACCGGCAACAACGGGAAGAACGAGAGGAGCCGTCTCAACGGCAGACTCACCGAGATCAGCGTCAAGGAAGAGAAGAAGACGGGGCTCAACGCCAGCGGCATCTCTCATAGCGACGACCGACGCACCCGTCTCCAAAGCGGAGGCCTTGCCACGATTAACGCTGTGGCGCACCACCGTGGCGCCCGCGTGGCGGGCGGCGTTCTGAGTGTCATCCTCAGAGCCATCGTCCACCACGACGACAAGATCGACATGGGGGATCGCGCGCGCAGCGCGAATAGTGGCGCCGATGCGCTCTTCCTCGTCTTTTGCGGGAATGATAACTGCGACCCGCTGGCCAATTTCGGTCACGAAACTAGCCTATAACCAAATTCAGGGGTTTCCTGACAATGTTCCGAAAATGCGACGAGAGTTTCAAGAAAATAACCGCGCGGATCTGCGCCGCTCAACGGTACCGGGGCACGAGAACGGCCTCTACGGCAGCATTTCTTACCGTAGAGGCCGAACGTGGAGGTTGGAGTGAAGCGCCGGTGCTATCGGAGCGTCACCTGACGCGACACGATACCCGCACGCGCCCGCTTCTGTTCAGGCGTGAGAGGCTCGGTAGACGACAGTGCCGCCTCGAACTTCGGGAGGAAATCGGCAAGGGGCTTCTCAAGTTCGTCGGCCTCTGTTCCGCGATCGAGTTCCCACACAGGAATGGAAAGGCCCTGGGCTCGGAAAGCGCCAACAAACTTCGCATCGACGAATGCTTCGTCGCCCGTTGAACGGAGGCGAGCAAGGGCGTCAAGGACAGCGTCACGAGGCTCCGGGCGCACCCAACGTAGGAACTCACGCGACATACGGCACCAGTAAGCGCCCTCCTGGCCAGGGACTTCCTTCGTCGGAATAAGCTGCTCACGAGCCTGCTTGAGAGCCTCCTGATTCTGTGGCTTTGCAGCTTCCTCAGGGCTCATCCAGAACGTCGGTTCATCGTGAAGCTCGATCTCACCGAAAGAATCGAGATCAAGGATGTCTTGGAGGCGCGGCCCAGGCTCAGGCAGGTCAGAAAGCTGGAGCGCCTGCCCATCTTCAAGGTCGAGAGTGAGAAGGATGGAATTAGCGACATCGCGCGAAGCGTCGCCCGAGCTCATGATCGTCTGAAGGGCGACAAGCGCCGCGCCATCTTCACGGCGCATACCAGCGGACATCTGCGGGAGAATCGTCGCCAGCGTGACCTCAGCGTTGCCATACTCGGCATTTGTCTTGACCGTAAGCGTAGCCAGCGGAAGGATCTCGCGCATGGCGACGAGGTGCGACTCAGCTGGAATTCCCTCAAAAGGGCGCTCAACGAAGGGGATTTCCTGGCGCTTGACCTTCGGAGCGGCGTTCTTGTCGCGGCGATTCTTCTTGGACATGAGTGCCTTTCTCGTGTTGCCGCCCTCGCGGCTCGGGATAGCAGTGATGCACGAACGTGCAAACTGCCGGAGATACATACAGATTACGTTGCCGGGAGCATTTCGGGGAATTCCGCGGATGGGAGTGGGTTCCACAAAAAAGCAGGTGTTGGATGAACAAGCCGGGACGTCGGATAGTCTGGGGCTATGGCTTCCTCAACTCTTGCCCACATGATTACTTTGCTGCAGGGTAGTGCAGTACATCTTGCAGCGGCCGACCCAACAGCTGTCGCCGTCATCCGATGGACAGGTATCGTAGCCGTCGTGATCGGCCTGGGAATCATCATCATGCGCTGGTGGCGCGACCGCTAGAACAAGCCCGCGAGCTTCCTCACCGCCCACGCCACTGTTTCGCGGCCATACAACTCCCGAGCCGGGCGCTGAGACAGTGCAAGGTCATGGCGACCTCCTGGAATTTCAAGAAACTCAACATCAGGCGATAAAACCCGGCTAAGACGCTTCATATCCTCAACGTTAAGAACCACATCCGACGAAGCTAAATCCTCGGCACTCGGACGTAGGAAATTCCCTGACCGGTCAGAATGAGCCACCAGCAACGGCTGAGAAATACGCACCTCACCACGAGCAATTCGCGCCTGTGCCCGGAGCACCGTGCGGAAGAATCCCGCATACACGCCAACGGGATAGAGCACCTTATGGGCCGGATCGAAAGAGAATTCACCGCCGAAATTCTGGTGAAGCGAGCGAGCGTAATCCGGTTTAAGGCGTGCAATTACTGCGCGAGGGGCAACACGACCAACATAATCAACAAACTTGGTGAGAGTCGTGCGCTGGAATTCGCTCCCATTGTGGTCAAGCCACGGTGAATTAAGAATAACGACATCAACGCTCTCAGGGTGATCTGCCGCCCATAACGCAGCCTGAAGCCCGCCCGTAGAATGCCCGATAAGCACGATACGGCGAGCGCCTAAACGACGGATGTACTCGATCGTCGTACCAATTTCCTCCTCCCGAACGTAAATATCGCGGATATCATCACGCGACTTCTCCGACCGTAAAGCGCGGCCCGACCTACGAAAATCAAGGCCTATCAGCGGGATAGACTCCTCGCGCCACATGCTCGCTTGTTCGGTGTGGAAGAACGAATCCTGAAAACCGTGAAGGTACAGCGCTGCCGTACCCGAGGTTGCTATGAGATCGGGTGCATCTTTCTCATGCACGATCACCGCGACATCGGAGCGGCCGGAAGGTGCACCACCATCGTCGTCGGAGAGAAAAATCGTGCGGGCCTCCCACGTGGAACCAATGTAATCCGGGACGGGTGCGGAGATTTTCATAGACATTCCTCGTCGGTGAAGGGATCGAGCAGAGCGCGCTCATACGCCATCTTTCCACGCAGGGCCGAGGCAATCCAGACCTCACAGGAGATGTGGCTATCTGGCGGAGTGTACATGTCGGGCGCTGGGGGCGCGTACGTCCCCTGACTCTGTTGGTGGATGATACTTGGCACTCGTTGGTGCGTGCCTCTTGGCTCTGCTGGCGCACGTTACTCCGTGCTGGCGCAGCTTGCCGGTCTGGAAATCCGGCGTTCACTGCGACAGGAGAGACAGGGAAACAGGAGAACCGTAGCGAAACGTCGTGAAATGTCGTGAAACGGGGAAAGGTGGCGAAACGGAGCGGCAGTGCGCGCCGGTGTTCCATGCGTCGGACGGGTTGGGACGACGAAATGGTGGCTCGCGGAATGATGGGCGCTGGCTCGGCGTCCGCGGTAAGAGCGACGTGGTGGGCCACAACGCAGTGGGCACCCGACAGTATGTTGCCGGGTGCCCACCACATCTTGATGAAGGTCAGTCGATGACGCCGTAGAGGCGATCGCCTGCGTCACCCAAACCGGGGACGATGTAACCGTGCTCGTTGAGGTGGTCGTCGACGGCGGCGACGACGATCTGGACATCGGCGCGATCGCCAATGGCCTTTTGGAGGTTTTCAAGGCCTTCCGGAGCAGCGAGGATGCACACGCACGTCACGTCGCGGGCGCCACGCTCAAGGAGGTAATCGACCGAAGCGATAAGGGTGTGACCGGTGGCGAGCATCGGATCAAGCACGTAGCACTGGCGGCCTGACAGGTCTTCCGGGAGGCGGTTTGCGTAGGTGATTGCTTCGAATGTGGTCTCGTCGCGCTTCATACCGAGGAAACCAATCTCGGCGGAGGGAAGCAGCTTCGACATTCCTTCAAGCATTCCAAGGCCAGCACGGAGGATCGGGACGACGATCGGGCGAGGTTCGGCGAGCTTTGTGCCAACAGTTGCCGCGACCGGCGTAGTGATTTCGACAGATTCGGTGCGGACGTCACGTGTGGCTTCGTAGGCGAGGAGAGTGACGAGTTCGTCGACGAGCTGGCGGAACACCGGCGATGGTGTGCGAGCGTCGCGAAGAAGGGTGAGTTTGTGTGCAACGAGTGGATGTTCAATGACCTGAGTGCGCATGGTTCCAATGTACCAGCGTGTGAGGGAGGAATCCCGGGGTGGAAGGTGTGGGATTGATGTTATGTGGCGATGTTTGTCCACTGTAGTGTCGCATAGAGTGTGCCAGACTGAATGAACGGCAAAGCCGGGTACATGAGAATCTTGAATGACGACGCGATGTAGCTGCGGGTTGAAATCCCAGCGGTTACGCAAGGTGACGATAAGGCGGGCCACATGTTGGAGAGTGAGCGGCAGTGGATTAAGCGGGCGATGATGCTCGCGGAGCGCGCGTCTGCTGCTGGTGACGTGCCGGTGGGGGCGATTGTTGTCAGGGACGACGAGGTTGTGGGCGAAGGGTGGAACACCCGCGAACTAGACAAGGATCCTGCCGGACATGCGGAGATCATGGCACTGCGGGAGGCGGCAAAGCGGCTTGGGGATTGGCGTCTGGAGGGCTGCGATCTTTATGTGACGCTTGAGCCGTGCACGATGTGTGCGGGGGCGATTGTCGCGGCGCGTTTGCGGCGCGTTGTTTTTGGGGCATGGGACGACAAAGCTGGCGCCGCCGGCTCCGTACGTGACGTGCTTCGCGACTCGCGGCTCAACCATCAAGTCGAGGTTATTGGCGGAATTAACGACGACGAATGTGCTCGCCAGCTACGAACATTCTTCGGACGTTAGCCATCTCACGCTCTTTGTGATTCGCGTTAATGCTGGTGGTTCTGTACGATTATCGGCGGTAGCGTGTCCGAGCGGCCGAAGGTGCAGCACTCGAAATGCTGTGTGGTTAATAGCCACCGCGGGTTCAAATCCCGCCGCTACCGCCAGTGAAACCCCTGGTCAGAGCTGAAAAAGCTCGGCTGGGGGTTTGTTTTATGTCGTTGCATACCCAATGCATACCGCTCAAAAACAACTTCGACGTGGAAAGAAAATAAACGGGGAGATATTTCGCTGGCGGCATGGGGTGCTGGCGATACCGGGGAGAGGGGCATGCCCCCACTGCGGGCATGCTGTTACGGCAATGCCTTGACGTTTGTAGCCGTCCTCCCTGTTTTGAGGGTTCTAAACTTTTTCGCCGTTCGCATGCCGGGAGCTGCTACCCGGCGGTAGCATGTTTTGACGTTGAAGGGAGTACTCCCCCATGCGCCGCGAACTCTCGCGGACACATCAAAATAGGGACGGTAGAAAACTCTATGTGTGTCGTGTAATGACACAGGCTTCTAACCGTCTCAACTTCATTGGCTTCTCTTAGAGTTGTTTATTCGGTTTGCTGTGCCCTCTCGCGCCGTGACGCATACCAGGTTTCCATGAGGTTGTTTGCGTCCTTCACGACGGTCTTAGCTGCATCCTGTGCGCTTTGATAGGCGAACGACTGCACACGGTGCGCGTCCCAATGCCTACCTGTCATGGTTAGCGTGTACAAGTCCCATGTGGCCGCTGGCGCACCAATGACAATTGTTACTTCAGTCCTTGCGCCGTAATCCAGGGATTCGACGATAGCGAGAGCATCCCGGTCTTGATAGGGAGTACTAGAGCATTCGTCCCATGCGGGTCTTGTATGGCGTGAGGACATCCGGCATAAAGCCGAAAACAGCCACGATACGACGCGGCTAGAACGTGGGTTGTGTGGTGTGTTTGAAGCACCTAGTGGTGAGATGCCACTTAAAAGAAGATGGAGGAGCGGGGTTTCTCTGGGACTTCCGGGGCCTATTTTTTCAAGACCGTCCTGGGGCCGCTCCTCCAGTAACACCAGCCTAACAGCCCACCGCGAGCACACACCAGACCCACAGTCCCTCCAAAAGTAGGGACTGCAACGAGAATGTAGGGAGATAATAGCCCTGCACCTGAAGTGGCTCTCAAACCCCGTATCGGGCACCCTCCCCTAGATGACTCTCCACGAGGCTGTGAGGCATACATGTCGCATCGGTGTCGCTTCTCCTGTACGGACAGTACGGACACCGTGTGTGGCTAGGTAGGTGTCGCTTAGTCGCCACCGCCACACAGCGGGGAACCCTTCCCTGATGCGCTCCACCCATCCGTGTTCTTCTAACTTGGCGACAACACGGCGTACTTTCCTGCCATTATTCGCTAGCTTCTCTTTGAGGACTTCCTTCGTCATGTTTGCGGCCATAGCCCATCCGCCATCTTGCGGGAGTGCAGAGAGGCCATATGCTGCCACGTCTTCTGCTTCGGCTTTCTCTTCCTCACTTTCGGGCTGGCGGGCTCGCCGCGTTGAGGACTTCTTCTATATCGGTCTCACTGACCCCAAGAATGTCCACACGACATGCGGTAATAGGCTTGAAGTGTTGATCCGAGGCTCTTCTCCGAGTTTTTATGATGGAGCGGTTTCTTGAGTGAGTGTCGAGGTCGCGCTGCAAAGATAGATTCATTCTTGAAGGCGGGATGCTCGTCTCGTATCTCGTTGGCATCGACGTCCGGACAACGCGGGGTATTGATACGACGATGTTTGGTCTACCAATCGAGCCTCTTGCGATTAAGAACTTCATCGATGAAGTTGTCTGTATCGACGCTGGGGATGGAGTTCAATTTCGCTGTGATTCCCTCGACGAGATTATGGAAGGAGCTGATAACCAGGAATTCGGGTGTCGCTGACGGCGCTGTTCCATGGGAGTGTGACCCCCGTGAAAACTGAAATTTCATGGCATGGAGCAGTGGATTCTGTCCGCGAAATCACCGAAATTGCTGGGTTCATTCCCGCGTCGAGCGGGGGGATGGAATTGCTTGCTGACACGCGACATGTGAGAGCCGTAGCCGAGGCAGCGTAAACCGCCTCGAACAGACGAATGTCGCTCTGGAATCTCAGCGTATTGAGGTCGAGAATGACATCACCAGGTAGCGCACCCTCATTCGTTCCTTCACAGGTGACTTGAGCAGGACGAACCGAAGGATCGTCCCCAGCGGGAATTCGTCAAACTCCTGCGAGCATTTTCTCGATACGCTTCGCACTCACCTTTCCCTGCGTGCCAAGCTGTTGGGCAAACAAGGAAACCCGTAGCTCCTCGATCGCCCAGCGTGCCTCCACAAGTGCACGTGCGACAGCAGGATCGTATTGGCGAGCGCTCGCGGCCTCCCGCGCCGCCGCAAGGCGCTCACTTACCTCCTGAATCTGCCACGCAAGCGCATCGTCGCCAGCCGGATTCGTCGCAGCTTTTTCAAGTCGCATCGCGGCAGCTTTGAGATAGCGCACAAGATGCGGCAAGCGTTCGGACGGTGTAGTGACGACGAATCCCGCCGGTACGAGTTCCGAAAGTTGCGCCCGAAGATCCGCCACCGTGGCCAGCAAAGCAACCGACGTGGCCTTCTTGATTGCCTGACTCACTCCGGCCCAGTGCGTGCAAATATCCGCCGCGATCCTCGCCAAGGCAAACACTTCGTCCTCATGGCGATCGCGTGCCCACGCCACAAGAGCATCCCAGTGATCGCGAGAGCGAAGCTCGCCGAGCTTGATTTTCTGGGTCTGGCACCAGCGTTCGGCAACGTTTCGGGCAGCGGCAAGCTGAAGATCTGCCACGAGTGCTGCGGTGCTCGGATACGGCGAGCCTGCCAAAGCTAGTGACATATCACCTGGCCAGCGGCTAGTAACGCGAGCTTCCGGCATCTCAAGGTTCCGCGCGAGGAGATGGACGAGGCCAGTTCGATGATCCCGCACTTGTATGGCCGGTTCGGCCAGGACACTTAGTCCCACGGGTTTCCACCCGAAAGCTCCGGCACCTGCAGCCTTCCCGCCACTAGACGCCTTCCCGCTACTTGGCGCCTTGCCGCCGCCTAGTGCCTGCCCGTCATTCGAGGCCTCGCGGAGGGCAATGGCCGGATAGCCGCGCACAACCATGCCATCTGGCCCGGTAGTCTCCACAGATGCAGGAATAATCCCATCGGTCACGGAGGGCCAGGATTCAAGTGCGTCGTCGGCCTTGTCTGCAGCCAACGCGGCCTGAATTGCTCGGCGAGCGGCTCCTTCGTCGTCCCGATAATCCGTGGACGAAGCCGAATCCTCTGGAGCGCCAGCGCGTGAGCGATTGCCAGGAGAGGCGAGCAGTCCGCGCCGAGCTTCGTCGAGCGCCATCGCCACGGCACCCTTCACTACACTCTCCACAGCAGATTTCGCCCTCGGCGCCAACTGTGCCTGGAGATGCTCAAGGCTTTCGCCCTCGTCGAGCACAGCGCCACGCTCGCTACGAACTCGGAACCACATGCGCAAGTGAGCCGGCAGATCAGTTTCGCGCCACGCGGCTTCGTCGATCTCGATTCCGCGGAGTTCCCTCACAGCCTGTGTAAAGGCCTCCTGGAAGCTCGGCGCGCCCGGTTGCCCGTGCGCCACGTCATCCCACGCGGGCAAAAGGGGCAGGAGGTCGCGGACCACATCTGGTGCTGGGACAAGCTGGCGCCGCACCCGCTTGGGTAGCGCTCGGATCGTCCCTTGCACGAGCTCGTCACGCATGCCAGGGACAAGCCAATCGAAACCAGCGGGTTCGAGCTGGGGAAGGAGAGTGACCGGGATTGTCACGGTCACGCCGTCGCCGTACGCACCCGGATTAAAGGAGTACGAGATAGGGAGGGAAATATCGCCTTGCACCCATTCGTCGGGGTAGTCACCTTCGCTTGCTCCCGCACCGCCGAGCAGCAGCTCCTGCGTGAAGTCAAGAAGGTGCGGGTTCTCCCGCTTCTCTTTCTTCCACCACGAGTCGAAGTGGCGGCCAGATACGACATTCGCAGGTACGCGTTCGTCGTAGAAAGCAGCAAGAACATCGTCGTCGGCAATGATTCCGTGGCGACGAAGCTTACTCTCCGTCTCTCCGGCCTCCTCCAGTGCCTTCTTGTTAGCTCGGAGGAATTCGTGGTGAGTTCGCCAGTCGCCTTCAACGAGGCCGTGGCGAATGAACATCTCTCGCGCAAGTTCGCGGGCGCTGTCGGTGCCGACAGATGAGAGAAGGATGTGGCGATCGGCGACGAGCGTCATCCCATAGAGGGTTACACGTTCCGTGCACATCGCTGCGCCGTTGCGTGTGCTCCACACAGGCTCCGAGTACGACTTCTTCACGAGGTGCTTCGCAAGCGGCTCGATCCAACTTGGCTCGATCGCCGCAACGGTGCGGGCAAAAAGTCGCGACGTTTCGACAAGCTCGGCGGCCATGACCCATGCTGGGGTGCGCCGATGCAAACCTGAACCTGGCCACACGACGAAGTGCGTGCCACGTGCACCCACGTAGTCGCGCGACTTCTCCGAGTAGTTACCAAGGTTGGAGAGGAGGCCGACGAGCATAGAACGGTGAATCGCGCCGGCTTCCGGAGTGTCCGCCGAGCGTCCGAAATCACGACAGGCCACCGCGACAGCACCAGAATTGATCGCACCTCCCGGCGTTCCAGCTCCCGCCCCGGCCGCTTCTGCTTCGCGGATTTGTTCGCGGCTCGGCATCGCCAATGGGCGCACACTCAGCCCAAGCGGTTTCGCCATCTGGGTGAGCTGCGAAACGACGTCGGTCCATTCGCGATAGCGCAGGTAGTTGAGGAATTCGGCGCGGCACATGCGGCGAAAAGTCGAGCCGGAAAGCTCCCGCTGCTGCGTATGCAGGTAGCGCCACATGGTGAGGTAGGCGAGGAAGTCCGACGAACGAGCGGTGAAACGCGCATGGAGCTGGTCGGCCTGCGGGCGCTTTTCGGTGGGGCGTTCGCGCACATCTTGGACGGAGAGCGCAGCGACGAGCACTAGCACCTCGCTCGCACAGCCATTGCGTTCCGCCTCGATGAGCATACGTCCGAGGCGCGGATCGATAGGGAGACGAGCTAGCTGCCAACCAATCTTCGTGAGGCGGGGCCCGGTCTCACGGCCCCGCACGGGCCGGGTGTCCACAGCGCCGATTTCTTCGAGGAGCTGTGCACCAGCGCGCACGGCTCGGTCGTCTGGCGGATCAATGAAGGGGAACTTCGACACGTCGCCCAGGCCGAGCGAAATCATCTGCAGAATCACCGAGGCAAGCGAGGTGCGCTGAATCTCCGGCTGCGTAAATTCGTCGCGATGCGCGAAGTCGGCCTCCGAGTAGAGGCGGATACAGATACCGTCGGCCACACGCCCGCATCGACCAGCGCGCTGATTCGCACTCGCCTGCGACACAGGCTCGATCGGCAGGCGTTGCACCTTCGTCTTGTTGGAGTAGCGCGAAATTCGTGCAGTTCCCGGATCAACGACGTAGCGAATTCCGGGAACTGTCAGTGACGTTTCCGCGATATTCGTCGCCAAAATAATCCGACGATGCTGATGAGGTTCAAAAATCCTGTGCTGCTCTGCCGCAGAAAGGCGGGCAAAGAGCGGCAGAACTTCCACCGCCCCCGGGACGCTCGAACGTCCGCCCGGCGCAATATACTTCCTGCCGAGCTCGTCTTCGAAAGCCTGCTGCGTATCACGAATCTCGCCCTCACCCGAAAGGAAAACGAGAATATCGCCGGGGCCTTCCGCCATGAGTTCCTGGCACGCCTCGATAATTCCTGTCACCTGGTCCACGGCCTCGGCGCGTCCCGGTGTTTCTGGGCCGTCGAGCTCGGTGTAGAACTGGCCGGAGGTGTGGGAAGCGCTGTGGATGTGCCCCACCGAATCTCCGTGGGGTTGTGCCCCGCGAGTTTCTGACGACGAATCACGGGCATCGTCGTCCATACTCTCCGGACGGAGTGGGCGGTAGCGAATCTCCACCGGATAGGTGCGGCCGGAAACTTCAATAATGGGGGCCGGCGTGGATTCAGTGGCTGGGTTGTTGGCGTGCGCCGATGTGTGGTTTCCGAAGTGGTCAGCGAACCGTTCGGTGTCGATCGTCGCCGACGTAATAATGACCTTGAGATCCGGGCGGCGCGGAAGGAGACGCGCAAGGTAGCCGAGGATGAAATCGATGTTGAGGGAGCGTTCGTGTGCCTCGTCGATGATGAGGGTGTCGTAACGCAAAAGGTCTGGGTCGGACTGGATTTCTGCCAGGAGAATTCCGTCGGTCATGAGTTTGACCAGCGTGGTGGGGCCGACCTCGTCGGTAAATCGCACTTGATACCCGACTGCCCCACCGAGTTTCACGCCGAGTTCCGCACAGATGCGTTCGGCTACGGAGCGTGCGGCGATGCGCCGTGGCTGTGTATGGCCGATGAGTCCCGTGACTCCACGGCCGAGCTCCATGCAGATTTTCGGGAGCTGCGTGGTTTTTCCTGAGCCGGTTTCGCCGGCGATGATGACGACCTGGTTCTCCGCGATCGCCTTCGCGATCTCGTCTCGGCGGGCGGATACGGGGAGCTGTTCAGGGTAGGTGATTGTCGGGCAAGCGGCCCGGCGTGCGTCGAGTTGCTCCGCTGTGAAGGGTGTGAACGACGAACGGCGAGGCTTGTTCGCTGCGGTTTTTCGGGTGTTTCGGCGTGAGTTCGCACGGGTGCGGTTCCCGCGGCGAGAGTGCGGTTGTGCCGGGGAGGCTGTGCCGGTGTTCGTGGCGGCGCGTGCTCCGGGGAGGCTGTGCTCGTGTGGTGCATCAGGCTTGTTGGAGCCCTGACGCGACGATGTGTGACCGCGCGACGAGCTGTTTCGAGCTTGGTGCTGCGGCGACGAGTCTGAAGATGGAGTGGACATACTGCATTGATTCTCTCACATGGGTGCGCGGAGGCCTCAAGGATATTCTTCCCGCTAAATCGGCGCGCCGTGGTAAGTGGACCCGCACGTATCCTCCCCACGCTTCTCACAGGTGGCGAGTCGGGTTTCCGGACCTCGTCGTGCCCTACCTCCGCATGCTTCTCACAGGTGGCGCAGCGAGCACCGGAAATTGCGTCCGGTAAGCCGCGCCAGTGCGGTGTAACCTGCGCCGGCCAGGCACATCCCCGCAACACCTCACACACGTGGGCCCCGCGACACCGCGGGGCCCACTGGCGACTAACTCAGGACTCGTCGCCGGTAATCAATGAAGTTGTCGTCGTTCGTCGGAACAAATGAACACACAGGCTGCGAAGCTGGCGTACTACGACTCGCAGCACGCCAGTCACTGAGGCAATGCTGCAGCAAAGCGCTGGGTAAGCGACGTCGGATGGGTGATCGACGTGCCAACCACAACCGACCACGCACCCAGTTTCATGACAGCGGTGACGTCCTCGGGGGTGCGGATGCGGCCTTCGCAGATCACGGGCACGTCAGGGAAGGCGGCGATGATCTGTTCGAGCAGCTCGAAGTCGGGACCCTCGGTCTTGGGACGCTCGCCCGTGTAGCCCGAGAGGGTGGTGGAGACGATGTCACAGCCGGCTTCGACGGCCTGCTCGGCATCGGCGAAGGAACCGCAGTCAGCCATGACAACTGCACCTTCGCCGCGCAGCGCCTTGACAGTTTCTGTGAAGCTGAGGCCGTCGGGACGGGGGCGGCTCGTGGCGTCAAGCGCTACGACATCCGACCCGGCCATGACGCATGCGCGCGCGTGGCGTAGCGTCGGCGTGATGAATACGCCGTCGTGGCCTTCCTTCCACAGCCCAATCACAGGGATTTCGACACGACTCTTGATGAGGGAAATATCGGAGAGGCCTTGGCAGCGGATCGCGACAGCGCCGCCGATTTCCGCTGCGCGCGCCATTTGCGCCATTGTCTCCGGGTTACGCATCGGTTCGCCGGGGTATGCCTGGCAGGAAACGACGAGTCCGCCGCGGAGTGATTCGACTACGGGATGCATGAGAATGGGTCCTTTTCGTTGAGTTGTGCGCACGATAAACGACGAACGACGAGCATCGCCGGCGGCTTTGCTCGGGTGTCGCCGTCCACTGTAGAAGATTTCTCGTGGTGGTGTTGGGGTGGCTGCCCGCGGTGGGTGAGTCACTGCGGGCAGCCCGTCTGGTTATTCGCCGCAGGTGAGGGCGAAGTTGGCGGCAGCTCCAAGGAGTGGGGCGCGGCCGCCGAGTGTTCCGTTGAGGATAGGTGTTCCGGCGAGTGGGGTCATAGCGCTGGCGGCGAAGCCGTCGCGGAGAGGTTCCCACCACATCGGGCCGGTTTTGGTCATGGAGCCGGAGAGAACAAAAACGTCGGGGTCGATGGCGTTCGCGAGTGATCCCATGATCTCTCCGAGGGCCCGTGCGGAATCTTCGATTGCGGAGAGCGCGACGGTGTCGCCAGCTTCGGCGGCATTCTGGACATCAAGGCCCGAATAGCTAGTCGTGCCAGGTTCGAGTGTGCCAGGGGCTGCGGGCCCTTCCGTGGTGTCTTTGAGGCGACGATGGTAGAGCGTCGCCACGCCAGATCCTGAGGCAACAGGCTCAATATGCCCGTCGCGGCCGCACGAGCAGAGGAAGCCGCGGCCAAGCGAGTGGTGAATATGCCCAAGGTGCCCGGCAATCGAATGAGCGCCGCGGAGCACGCGGCCATGAAGAACAACGGCTCCGCCGATTCCGGTACCGACGCCGAGCACGACAGCCGACGATGCCTCGCGGGCAGCGCCCCACGTGACCTCACCGAGCGCGTGGGCATGAACATCGTTGAGGACGCGCGTCGGGAGGCCGAGTGCCTCACTGACCCGAGCTCCGAGTTCCGTACCTGCCCACCCGGGAATGAGATCAGTTGCCGACGTAATCGCACCAGAATCTTCGTCGACAACACCGGCGCTCGCGATACCCACGCCCACAACGTCGTCGTCGTTATCCTGACGGAAGTGTGCGACGAGTTCGGTGGCAAGTGCAATGACGGTAGCCAGGACCGCTTCGCCACCTTCGGAAGGATTCGTGGGGCGGGACTGCTCGAGGATGATGTCGGGGGCGTCGCCGTTCGTTGAGGGAAGTGCGATGGCACCGGCGATTTTCGTGCCGCCGATGTCGAGGACGACGAGGGGGCCGGGCAGGTTGTGCGAGGTCATGAGTGCTCCTCAGTGTGGAAGGCGAAAGTGGTGACGGGTGAATAAAAGCGGAGCCTGCAGCGTGAGCTATGTGGAGGCCTGGGCCACCGAGCACACGCCGCAGGCTCCGCTTCTTGCGCTTTAACCTTCGAGCAAGCCGGACTTGATGAGAATACGACGAATAGCTTCGACGTTCTCTCCTTCAAGTGCCTTCACCGGGCGAGGCATCTGGTTCGACTCAAAGACGCCAAGGAGCCACAGTGCTGTCTTGAATGCGCCCGCACCTGCGCCGAAACCGGAGATGCCCTTGACTGCGAAGACAATCTCCATGAGGTCGGCGAGGTGATCCTGAAGCTTGGCGACAGTCTCCCAGTCGCCGGCCTTCGCCGCTTCCCACTGCTTGACGTAGGAGACAGGGTCGACGTTACCGAGGCCCGGAACGGAACCGTCGCCACCGCCGAGGTATGTGCCGTCGACGACGACCTCATGGCCGGTGAGGAGGCAGAGCGGGTGTCCTTCGCGCTTGTTGGCGAGGATGAGGCGGCGGAACGAGACGTCGTCGCCGGAGGAATCCTTCACGCCGGAGAGTACGCCATCCTTGCCGAGGCGGATAAGCATATCCACGCTGAGCTTCTTGTGGACACAGACGGGAATGTCATAGGCGAACAGCGGAAGATCGACCGCTTCACGGATGAGGCGGAAGTTTTCTTCGATCTCAGCTTCGCCGCCGAGAGCGTAGAACGGGGCAGTGGCGACGAGAGCATCCGCACCCTGCTCCTTTGCCGCGATACCGTGCTCAATCATGCGCTCGGTCTCGGTGTCGATAATGCCGGCGAGGACGGGGACGCGCCCCTTCGTCGCTGCAATACCAGTTTCGAGGATCTCGTGGCGGCGGGAATCGGTGGAGAATGCGACTTCACCGGAGGAGCCGAGGAAGAACAGTCCGCTCACGCCCGCGTCGATCATGCGGTCAACGTTGCGTGTCATCGAGGCTGCGTCGAACGAGTGATCCTCGTGGAGGGGGGTGACGACGGGTGGCACAACACCCGAAAGTGACATCGTCATCGGAGACGATCCTTTCTCAATGATTCTTATGAAAGTGCGGGATGGAGGAGCGATGGTGCGGCACCCAGCAGCTTGCGGGTGTAGTCGTCCTTCGGGTTGGTCATGAGTTCGGAGGCCGGGCCTTCTTCAGCGACGATTCCATCGTGCATCACGGCGATACGATCCGAGACGTAACGAACGGTCTGGATGTCGTGGCTGATGAACACCATGGCGAGGCCGAGTTCCTTCTTGAGGTCGGTGAGCAGGTTGAGGATCTGCGCACGCACCGACACGTCAAGGGCGGAGGTGGGCTCGTCGGCGATGATGGCATCCGGGTTGAGCGACAATGCTCGGGCGATAGCGACGCGCTGGCGCTGGCCTCCCGAGAGTTGGCCGGGAAGTGCGTCGAGTGCCGAATGGGGTAGACCCACCATGGAGATGAGTTCTTCGACGCGAGCTTCGCGTTCAGCCTTGGAACCGATCTTGTGCACGTTGAGTGGATCTGCGAGCTGGTCGCGCACCGGCATGCGGGCGTTGAGAGCAGTCGCGGGATCTTGGAACACGACGGACACGACGCGGCCGATGAGGCGACGATCGTTCGCGGAGCGCTTCGTCACTTCGCGTCCCTTGAAGTAGACGTGGCCGGCGGTGGGGCGCTGAAGGCCGCACATGACGTTGGCGGTTGTGGACTTGCCACAGCCTGATTCGCCGACGATGCCGAGCGTTTCGCCAGGCATAACCTTCATATTGACTCCGCGCACGGCCTTGATCTTGTTCGGGTGGAACAGGGAGCCTGTACGGGTTTTGAAGGTTACTTCCATGTCGCGCAGCTCGATGATGGGTGTTACCTCATCGGCCAGGGTGGAAGGTGCATCGGGCTCGTGGTGCTTTCCGGTTACTGGAGTGCTCATCGGTCAGCCTCCTCGTCAGCGGTGATGTCGGATGTGATGACTTCGTCGGTGGAGGCCGCGACGGTGTTCGCGAGCTCGACCTCGTCTGCGACGGTGTCGTCGATTTCTGTCGGTGCCGGCGGCAGATCTGCGATCTCGGGGTGCTTGAGTCCGGCCTCTGCCCATGCTTCGTCCGGAAGATCTGCGTAGAAGTGGAAGGTGTCTCCCACGCGGCGCATGATCGGGCGGGTGTCGAGGCCGATGGTCGGGTGGCTCGAACGTGGTGCGAAGCGGTCGCCGCTGGGGAAGTCGCGAGGCGAGGGCACCGTGCCAGGGACTTGGTGGAGGCGGCCGGAACCGGATTCGATGGAGAGTACCGAGCCGAGGAGGCCGCGGGTGTACTCGTGGCGAGGATCGGTGAGGAGCTCCTTTGTGGAGGCCTGCTCAACGACCTGGCCGGCGTACATGACGGTAACGGAGTGGGCGACTTCGGCGACGAGCGCGAGGTCGTGCGATACGAATACCATGGCGAAGCCGAGCTTCTCACGCAGTTCGTTGAGGAGCGCGATGACCTGCTTCTGAACCGTTACGTCAAGCGCCGTGGTTGGTTCGTCGGCAATGACGAGCTTCGGGTCGCGGGTGAGGGCCATAGCGATGAGGACGCGCTGGCGCTGGCCGCCGGAGAGCTCGTGTGGGTAGGACTCGAGCGTGCGCTTGGGGTCGAGGCCGACGAGTTCGAGGAGTTCCTCAGCGCTGCGCTTTCCGCCGCGGCTCGTGAGCTGCTTCATCTGGGTGCGGATGAGCATCGACGGGTTGAGGGAGGAGAGCGCGTCCTGGTAGATCATGGCCATTTCGTGGCCGCGCAGGTCGTTACGTTCCTTGTCGGAGAGTTCAAGAAGATTCTTGCCTTGGTAGAGGATTTCGCCGGAGATCTCAGCCTTGGGGTCGAGCAGACCCATGATGGAGAACGCGGTGATCGACTTGCCACAGCCTGATTCGCCGACGAGGCCCATTGTTTCGCCTGGGCGCACTGCGAAGGAGACGTGGTCGACGACGTTGACATCTCCGTGGCGTGGGAACTTGATGCACAGATCCTTGACTTCGAGGACTGGCGGTTCCATGGAGACGGGGACGTTGCGATCGTGGCGCTTCTGCTCGATGGTGCGCAATGCGGCGAGGCGCTCTTGGAGCGATTCTGCCTGCTGTGCGTAGGCGGCGACGGGATCAACGAGGAGGCGGTCGGCTTCGCGCTGGGCTTCCGTTGTCTTTGTCGCTTCGGGGATCTTGGCGGACTTCGGTGCTGCTGCCATGGCGTCGGTGATGCCCTCGGACAGGATGTTGAGGCAGAGCACTGTGATCATGATGGCGAGACCGGGGAAGAGTGCCTGCCACCATTCGCCGCGCAGAACGCCTTGCTGTGCGGAGGACAGGATGTTACCCCAGGTGGGGATGGGTTCCTGGAGGCCTGCACCGATGAAGGTGAGGGAGGCTTCGAGGATGATGGCGTCGGCTACAAGGACGGTTGCGAACACGAGAACCGGGGCGGCAGTGTTGCGCATGACGTGCTTGATGAGAATCCACGGGGCGCGGGCACCGGAGACGATGACGGCATTGACGTAATCCTCACCGTATGCGCTCATGACGTTTGCGCGAACGATGCGTGTGAGCTGCGGGATGTAGACGAAGCCGATCGAGCAGATAATGACGAAGATGAGTGATTCGGGCGCCTTCGGGTTGCGGAACACAACCACGGCGACAGCGGCGAGAGCGATGCCAGGGACGGACATGATGATGTCCATGATGCGCATGATCACTTCGGAGATGGACTTGCGTACAACTGCGGCGATCGAGCCGATGATGGCTCCGAAGAAGAGCGCGAGGCCGGTGGCGCAGATACCAACCATGAGCGAGTAGCGCCCGCCGTAAAGGAGGCGAGAGTAGACGTCGCGTCCGAGGTTGTCTGTGCCGAACCAGTATTCGCTGTTGGGGGCGATGGCCTTGGCGTCAATGAACTCTGGGTCGTGTGTTGCCAAGAGCGGCGCAAAGATTGCCGCAAGCGCAATGAGGAGCAGCGTCACGAGGGCGATGCGGGCGCCTGGTTTCATTGCCTTCCAGCGCTTGAAACGAACGCCTGGCTGGGACATGTTGTCGAGGAGTTTTTTCTTCTTGCTCATGATCACACCGCCCTAATACGCGGATTGATGAGGACGTACAGGAGGTCAACAACGATGTTGACGATGATGAAGGCGAGGGCGACGACGAGCGTTGCGCCCTGGACAACTGTTACCCAGTTGTTTGTGATGCCGTCGATGAGGACGCGTCCCATGCCTTGCAGGTTGAAGATGATTTCGATGATGACTGCGCCGCCCATGAGGTAGCCGACGCGCAGGCCGAGGACGGTCACTGGCGTGATGAGTGCGTTGCGGAGAACGTTGCGTGCGATGACGATGTTCTTCGGGATGCCTGCGCCGATTGCCGTGCGTACGTAGTCGCGGTCGAGTTCTTCCACCATGGATGTGCGGACCACTCGTGTGAGCTGGCCGGTGACTGGAACAGCGAGCGCGAATGCGGGGAGGAGCATGCGGAGGAACCAGCCTGTTGGGTCTTCTCCGAGGGAGGGAAGTGGGCCGGATACGGGAAGCGTGCCGAGGAAGGCGACGATGAGGAGGATTGCCAGCCAGAAGGACGGCGTGGCGATGCATGCGACGGAAAGAATACGGATGACCTGATCGGGCCAGCGATCGCGGTAAATAGCGGCGATCGTGCCGAGGGGGAATGCGAGGATGACGGCAATAATGAGGCCGAGGAAGGTGAGCTGCATGGTCACAGGGAGTGCAGCGAAGACCTTGTCAGATACCGACAGGCCAGCTTGTCCGTAGGAGCCTAAATCACCGTGGAGCATCCCGACAATGTAGCTGAAGAACTGAACGAGCCAGGGGTCGTTGAGTCCGTACTGTTCACGGTATGCGTTGAGCTGTGCTTCGGATGCAGCCTCTCCCAGAGCCGAGTATGCCGGGTCGATGGGGGAGAGGGACATGATGACGAAGACGAGGAACGTAACACCTAGTACCATCACCGGGAGTGCCACGAGCCGTCGCCCGATGAGCCGAATGAGGTTGTTCACGTCTTACTTCTCCTATGAATTGGGACGGAAGGGGATAAAAGGGAGGGATTCGTCGTCAGTGACGAGGGGTAACGAGCGTTAGTAACAACGGCGTCGTTGTCGTGTTTTTGGGACAAGTGTGGGGAGGGATGGGATGAACCATCCCTCCCCACACAGTCTCGTTTGTATGACTTACTCGGATGCGCGAGCGCCGAGGAGGTCGAGGCCTGTCATAGCAATCGGTGTGAAGTTGGAAATCTTGTCACCGTTGTAGGCCGTGAGGAGTGTGCGGTGGAACAGCGGGTAGACCGGCACCTCTTCCGAGATGAGGTCGAGTGCTTCGTCCCACTTCTTCTGCTGGGCGTCGCCCTCAAGGGTGACGGCCTCGTTGATGATCGTCTGGAGTTCGTTGAACTTCTCCGGAGCGGAGTTCTTCCACTGCGAGCGCTTCTGCGTCCAGACGTTGTCGCCGAGCCACCAGTTGATGAGGAGGGCCGGGTCGCTACCGAAGACCGAGGGGTCGCCGGGGGCGAGAGCGAGGTCGAAGTTGGCGGAGTCTGCGTCGAGGTAATCGGCGTAGAGCGATGCCGAGGCGAGGGACTGGATGGTCACTGCGATGCCAGCGGCCTCGAGGTCCTGCTTGATCTGGGAGGTCATGCCGGATACCCACGGGTGGTCGGTGGAGAGCAGGGTGACCGAAAGGTTGGAGACGCCGGCTTCTGCGAGGAGCGACTTAGCCTTCTCGGTGTCCTTCGTGAAGACGTTCTTGGCCTTGTGGTAGTTCGGATGACCCTCGTTGAGGAAGGAGGATGCAGCCGTTGCCATGCCGGACATGTTGTTCTTCACGAGCTTGTCGGTATCGACAGCGTAGAGGAAGGCCTGGCGAACACGGTTGTCGTTGAACGGTGCCTTGCTCGTGTTGAAGAGGAGGAAGGCGAGGCCGAAGCCCTTAGCTTCCTCAACCTTGAGGCCGGCGGCCTCAAGGAGTCCACGGTTGTCGGCCGGGACGTTCTCCATCACGTCGATGGTGCCGTCCTGGGCGGCGGTGGTACGAGCAGTGTCGTCCTTGAGGGGCTTCCAGGTGAGCTGGGAGGAGGTAGCCGGCTTGGTGCCGTTGTAGTGCTCGTTGGGGACAGCGGTGATCTCGGTGTCGGTGATCGAGGTGTACTTGTACGGGCCCGAGCCGATCGGCATTGCCTTGAGGGCATCATCGGTTGCCGAGGTCGGGACGATCTTGACGACCGCGAGGCGCTCCTTGATGAGCGAGAACGGGGACTTCAGCTTGATGGTGACGGTCTTGGCGTCCTTCGCGGTGATGGATTCGACGAAGTCGACCATGCCTGCGTAGATGTTGCCGTCAGCAGTCGCGCGACCGAAGGAGGAGACGACATCGTCAGCGGTGACGTCAGTGCCGTCGGAGAACTTCGCACCATCGCGGAGTGTCACTTCGTATTCGGTGTCAGAAATCTTGGTGGGCTCGTCCTCAGCGGCGAGAGCCTTGTAAGGCTGGCCGGTGGACATGTTGAGCTCCCACAGACCTTCAACAACGTGCCAGTTCGTGCCCATTGCGAGGGCTGACGAGGTGTTGGACGGGTGGTAGTTCGTGGTCTCGTATGCAGCGCCAGCAACAATCGGGCCGCCGATACCGGTTTCTTCCGTGGTGCCTGTCTTCTCTGACGAGCTTCCGGATTCGGTCGAACCTGATTTTCCGCCACATGCGGACAGGGCGAGTGTGCAGGCAGCAGCGACTGCGATGGCCTTGGCTCGCCATGTAATTCGAGTCATGGGTTTTCCTCTCCTGAGTGAACGCGAGACACATGTGAGGTGCATCGCGTATGATTACCATATGATGTCTGACAAATTCGTGCAACACGTTTTAGGAAGTTCATCCGAAGCGCTTCTTGCATCGGATGAGGCTCGCCAGCTTTCCCCCATCCCGGTCGTCAATCGCTCGGGAGCAACGATGGAAGCCGTGAAGGCATACATCCTCTCGCACGACCTCGCGCCGGGTTCACCCCTGCCCACAGAAGTGGAACTCTGTGCTGAACTGGGAGTTTCGCGATCCTCCGTTCGTGAAGCACTGAGGAAACTGGAAGCCCTTGACATCGTTACGGTCCATCAAGGTCGGGGAACCTTCGTCGGAGAAATGTCCCTGCGCCCCCTCGTCGAAACGCTCACTCTACGGTCGTCCCTCTCAAAAGGTGACGCAATGCATAGCCTCAGCGAGGTCGTCGCACTACGGAAATACCTAGATCTCGGAATGGCAGCCGACGTCTGTGACGCCTTCCAAGGGAAAGAACATCCCGAACTACACGACGTCGTCGCATCAATGATCGTCAAAGCAAAAGAAGGCGAACGATTCCTTGAAGAAGACAACGCCTTCCACGTAGGAATCCTCGACGTCATCGGAAATCGCGTTGCACAACAGATGGTGTCGGCGCTCTGGCTCGTTCACCAAGTAGTTGTTCCCCGGATCGAACGAGACGATAGGCAAGCGGCAACCGCTCAAGCCCACCTTGAGATCCTCAACGCAGCCGAAGCTGGCGATCGGCGCGCATACCGCCTAGCCGTCAAAGCGCATTACAAGTTCCTCGAACTCACGCTCGAAAAACTCCTCGCCGAGCCGACCGAGCAACTCAACGACGAACAATAAAACCACTCACGCCGCAACACTATGTATCCGCCCGGAAACTCCGTGCGTCAACGCCGACGCCACGTAAACGAGTACGCCGGGTTGTAGGTGCGGCTACACGTCGCACACGAAATAGGACGACGAGGTAGGCGGAAACGCTCGATCGTATGCCCCTGCGGGCACGTCCCCACGTACGGTGCAGGAGGAGTCGGACCATCAATAATCCGACGGCTCGGCCGGGCGCCAATCTGCCGCGCCTTCGCCTGCCACACGCGATCGTGAGCATGGCGCGGACCAACAAGAGCGTGCGCAATCTCGTGCAAAACAACATCACGCACACGCGACTCGTCGTACAGACGCATAAATGGCGCCGACAAACTAATCGTGCGCTTCGAAAAATTCGTCTGCCCAGCACGGCGCTTCGCACGGTCAAAAGCCAGGTTCCACTCCGTCAGCCCATGACGATCCATGAGATCACGAGCAAGAAAACACACCTGGTCGATATCCATGCGAGCAATTTTAAGATCACCGTCTTCCTCCCGAACGCCAACTTCGCTCACAGCGCGCTGACACCGCACCGAGCAAACTCCACCAATGCGCAGCTCTCGTCGTCGCAACAATCAGGTACGGTTGCAGATATGAGAATCTCCGAGCCGGGACGCGGTTCGCAGCGGCACAGTTACACACGCATCCCCACCGGGGCATACATGCCCTCAGCAAGTCCGCGAATCTCACGACCAGCATGGGACATCGCCTGGGGAAATGCGCGCCCCTCCGAGCCGCACGACGTTGATGTCATCGTCATCGGAGCAGGCCAATCGGGGCTCGCAGTCTCCTACGAACTCCAACGCCGAGGATTCGTCGGATACGTCAACGACAACCCGCATATCCACCAGAACCACGCACCACAAGCACGCACCTTCCTCACTCTTGACGCCGAACTCCGCCCCGGCGGCGCCTGGCAACACCGTGCCCCAACCCTCACCATGGAGCGCGTCAACCACATCGCAGACCTCCCTGGCATCGCCCTTCACAACGACAACCCCTACGCCGAAGCGGCCGACATCGTCCCGACATATTTCGCTCACTTCGAGGACCACTACGACCTACCGATCCTCCGCCCAGTCCTCGTCAATTCCGTTCGCCGCCACACCCCGCATCCTCACGCCCCACTCATCCTCGACACAACAGCAGGAACGTTCCGGGCACGCGTCATCGTCAACTGCACAGGCACATGGACGCGACCGTTCATCCCCTACTACCCAGGCGTGGCAGCGTTCCGAGGCAAACAATTCCACACCCAGGACTACCCAGGACCACGAGCTTTCGAAGATCAGAGAGTCATCGTCGTTGGCGGGGGAATCAGCGCGCTCTCCCACCTCGACGACCTCGGAGGGATCGCCCGGAAAACCACGTGGGTCACACGCACACCGCCGCGCTGGCGGAACGACAACCACTCTGAGGTGGCTGAGCGAGTGCCAGGTGCCCGAACCACGCCAGCCTCGCAAGAACGATCAGGACACTACTCCGACTCGGGGCTCTCACCCGATGAGGGCCGACTCATTGAAGCCCGCGTGCGCGAACGAGTCGAACGCGGTCTGCGCCCCGAACCGGTCGTCGCTGCCACAGGATTGCCCGTCACCGAATGGTCGCGCAGCCTTGCTACGAGAGGTCTCCTTCGTCGTCGCCCCATGTTCCACGCCCTACTTCCCGACGGTGCACAATGGGCCGACGGCACCACCCTGCGCGCCGACGCAATCATCTGGGCAACAGGATTCCGCTTCGAACTGCGCCACCTCGCCCCGCTCCGCCTACGCACACATGGCGGAGGCATCGCCATGACTGGAACACAGGTCACAGACGAGCCACGAGTACACCTCGTCGGATACGGCCCGAGCGCATCCACCATCGGGGCACGCTGGGCAGCCCGCCACGCAGTTCCCGATATCATGGAGTACCTCAACGGCCCAACGAACAACGAAGCGTGACACACAGCGCGACACAAGACAAGGGAGCGCCATGGCCGACCGTATGAATCTTGTCCACACCGCAGCACTAACCGGCACAGTTCCCGCTGCGCGCCCCATCGACCACGCCCGACGAATCAGCGCCGGCCTTGCCCTCGGCCTCGCCATTGGTACGGTCGCTGCCGTCATGTTCTTCGACGTCGATCTGCGAGAAGCCCGTACATGGATCGGTGGCGGCATCGTCATCTTCGCGATGATCGCTGTCCTTACCCCGTGGATCGTCCGCCCACGTAGCAGCAGTGAAGCAATCCTGGTCGTCGCCCGAACCCTCGGCACTAAAGAAAGCGTGCAGTCGCGTTTCGTTCAACGTGGATCGGCACGTACCGGGCTGCTCGTGCCTGTCATCGTCAAGCCCGTGGACGGGTCGACGAATTTTCGCTCGGTCATTCTCTTGCGCGACGTTGACCCCAAGAATCCACAAGATCCGCCCGTGGGTACGCTCCTTGCACTGCAACAGACTGAGCCGGGCATGGGCGAATTGGAGAACGTCGCCGAAGTGAGCGACGAGCAACGCAAAATCATCGACCGGCTACGCAAACACCCCCGCGAGCTCGCCAACGACGCCTCCATCCTTCCCATGCGTCGCGGCACGCTCGAATTCACGCCCTGGTGGGCAGGCCTCGAATTTTGGGCGGGCATACCCATTGGTTTCTTCGCAGCCGCGGCCTTCATGCTCGTCATGGGGCGAGGGTGACTCCGCATACACTGCGGAGGTGAGTCGTCAGCTATAGGTGTTGAGAAGGCGCGACGCGGAGTGCCCGACGGGGAACATCCGCACGGGCAGGCGAAGGAGAACCCATGAAAGTCTTGGTCACAGGCGGTGCCGGCTATATTGGAAGCCACACGGTAGTGGCGCTGATTGAGGCCGGAATGGAGCCGGTCGTCGTCGACAATTTTTCAAACTCGTCACCCAAAGCCCTCGAACGTGTTGAAGAAATCGCCGGGTGCGCTATTTCGTCGTACGAAGCGGACATCCGTGACGACGAAGCCCTCACCACCATTTTTCACAACCACCGGATTGATGCAGTCATCCACTTCGCCGGGCTCAAAGCCGTGGGTGAATCTGTAGAACACCCTCTGCGTTACTATCGGACGAACCTCGACTCCACCCTCACCCTCCTTGAAACTATGGGGAGCTACGGAGTGAAACGCCTGGTCTTCAGCTCGTCAGCTACGGTATATGGCCCGCAGGAGCAACTCCCGTATGTTGAATCCATGCCGCGGCGCGCGACAAACCCATACGGATGGTCGAAGGTCATGATCGAGCAGATGCTTGACGACCTCGTGGCCTCCGACGACGAATGGGCCGTCACCTCTCTGCGCTACTTCAATCCCGTGGGCGCGCACCCCTCCGGCCTCATCGGCGAAGACCCCGACGGAATCCCCAATAACCTCATGCCTTACATCACGCAGGTCGCTGTGGGGAGGCGCGAGTACCTCGGGATTTTCGGCGACGATTATCCGACGGACGATGGCACTGGCGTGCGCGATTACATCCACGTGTGCGACCTCGCCGAAGCGCATGTCGCTGCACTCCGCGGCATCGAACATCCAGGCGACTACCGGGCATACAACATTGGGACGGGCACAGGAGTGTCGGTGCTGGAAGTCGTCAAGGCATTTGAGAAGGCCTCCGGGCAGCGGATCCCGTGCCGCATCATGGCGCGACGGCCCGGAGATTTGGCTGCATATTGGGGTGATCCGGCGCTCGCGGAACGAGAGCTCGGATGGCGAGCTCGGCTCACGATCGAGGATGCTTGCCGGGACTCCTGGGCGTGGCAGCAGAAAAATCCACACGGCCTGCAGTAGCTGCAGAGCAAGGAGGTAGTTCCCGCGCCTTGTGAGGGCCTCGGCCTACCGCGAAGCTCTAGACGTGTTGCGGGCTTCGTCGGCCATTGCCCGAAGCTCAAGAAGACGACGAATGACAGCGTTCTTTGTTTTCTCGTCGAGGGGAGCGGCGTTCATCGAATCGTAGAGCCACAGTCCGTCGGCGGCGAGGCGAATGATGAAGTCGTCGAGAATCTCATCCTCTCGGGGAGCTGGTTCGTCCGGTGAGGCCATCGGAGTGGATGTGCCGTTGTTGGGCGTGATGTTGTCGCTCGGGTTCGCTTGGGAGAGCGCGCCGCCGGCCGGCGGGACGGGCATCCATTCATGCTCAAGTTGCGCCCACATGGGGTTCCATTTCTCGACATCGCCAGATTCGACGAGAAGGAGCAGCTGCGCCCGCGAGATTGTATTCGTCGACGACTTCACGTACGCCCGTAAACGTTCCGCCCGCGACAGTTCACTCGGAGGGCGGTGGTTAGAATTCTCCTCTAATTCCATCTGCCACTTGTGTGCAAGATACGAGTGGAGTTCACGCAACAAGTCGTCGCGGCTCGCGAAATGATAAAGAATTCCGCCCTTTGTTATCCCGGTTGCGGCAGCGAGAGAATCGTACGTCAGGCCGCGAACGCCATCACGATCGATAATCTCAAAAGCTGCCTCAATGATGAGCTGTTTTTTACTTCGTCGCACCATGTCCTCATCCCACAATCACAGGTCGCGCCACCACATGTTTCATCATTTTCCCTGCAGGTCAGTGAGAGTTATCAGCGAATGCACTAGCCTCACTCCCTGGGCCATAGGCGCGGAGCATCCAGGTTGTCAGTACGCAGAAGATCGCGGCGCACACGGCAGCGATAATAAGAATCGTCGTATATGCCGAATCAAACGCAGAATGAGCGGCAGCCACAATTGCTTCATTACCATCCGCCACAGAAAGTGCCTCCGTAATAGAATCCGACGCCTGCGCAGGTGTTCCTTCCGGGAACGAAGAAAACATCGAATACAACATCGACATAAGACTTCCCAGAATTGCGACGGCAAAGAGGCTACCGAATTCATAAGAAACTTCTTCCACAGCGCTCGCCATTCCCGAATGCTTTGACGGCACATTACCGATAATCGCAGTCGATGCAACAGACATGACGAAACCAAGGCCAATGCCAGTGATAACGAAACCGGCAACAAGCACCGGAAGGGAGATATGGACACCGGCTACCGCGATTGCCACACCAAGCGTGCCGATCGCGAAACCCCCACCAATAATCGTGCGCAAACCATAACGATGGAGGAACATTCCACCAAGAATTGACGAAGGGAGTGAGCCTAGAGCAACAAGTGCCGAGAGCAAACCAGCCTGAAGTGGCGAGTAGCCGACAACCAACTGATAGCGCTGAGATGTCACAAGCTCAATGCCTCCAACGACAAACAGCGAACCGGCCGCAGCGAGAACACCTGCAGAAAATGCGGCGTTCTTAAAGATAGAAAAATCGAGAAGCGGATACGTGAGCCGCTCCTGACGACGCACAAACAACACGCCAAAAATAAGAGCCACGATGGCCGCGAGGCCTACCTGAAGCCAATTCTGTGGAATATGAGCCGCACCCTTTATCGCAAATACAAGTGCCGTCAGCATGAACAACGAATACAACGACGAAAGGAAATCCCACGGCTGACGAGCACTTAAACGCTCACGAGGAGCATAAAGAACCGTGCCGACGATTGCGATAAGGACAATTGGCACATTGATGACGAAAATCGAGCCCCACCAAAAATGCTCCAAGAGGAGACCACCGACAATTGGCCCAAGACTCGCCCCAATAATGGAAATACCACCCCAGATAGCGATGGCGAGATTGCGCTCGCGGACGTCGTCGAAACTCAGGCGAATAAGTGAGAGAGTGGCGGGCATCATGGCAGCTGCGCCGACTGCCAGCAACGCCCGTGCGGCAATAAGCGCTTCGGCGTTCGGAGAGAAAGCAGCCCCGAGCGAGGCGAGGCCGAATACCACGAGGCCAATGAGGAACATACGGCGATGCCCGACGAGGTCGCCGAGCGTGCCGGCTCCAAGAAGAAGGCCGGCCATCGCAAGCGGGTAGGCGTTGATAATCCACAAGCCCTCTGTTGCAGTGGTGTGCAGATCCGCGTTGAGGCGTGGAAGGGCCGTGTACAGCACCGAGTTATCGATGGAGATGAGGAGAAGGCCGAGGCTGACAATGCCGAGTACGAGCCAACGTGCCGAAAAATTCTGTGTTGTCATGTGTCTTATTGATGTTGATTCGCGATGTGGTTGAAGGGAGGGGAGGCGGGCCGGAGCTGACGTAAGCAGGGTGCGAGAGGAACGACGAGGATCGTGCTCGCGCATGGCGTGAGCGAGCGATGACTCGTCCATAACTATAACAACCGTACAGTTATGGTGTCGTGGTTAGATCGACCACACGGCGAGGAGGTGGTCTCGTGGACGCAGACTGCGGCGGCAGATTCCGGGGATGTCAGCAACTGCCGATCTTCGCGAAGGTGGGAAGTTGCGGCTGCTTTGAGGAGGTTGTAGCTGCAGAGTCTGGTAGTAACCGCCGAGCCACGCAGTAACCGCCGAGCCACGCAGTAACCGCCGAGCTACGCAGCCCGGCGCATCGTCCAGTCATAAATAGTCAACACACCCACTCAGCAGCATCCCCCGCACAACCGCCCAACACCACACTCGCCCAACACCACACCCACGACAAACACCCAAAACGACGCCGAAAATGACCACGCCTCAACGACGAGGTTGCCGCCTAGTGGCTGCCGCGTAACGGTTCGCCCCAACTTGCGCCGACACGCTGACACACAGCCACAAGCCGGCCTAGGGTGAAGGTGATGGCACGAGTGAATGGGAAAATCCTATGGCGGCAGCCGTGTGCGGGCACGCCCCGCTTCTCAGTTATCTCCACCAGGCGATTCCGGAACGACGAGCATCATGAGTTGCGCAGTCACTATCGACGGCGTGCTTTTCGATTTCCACGCGCCGGTCACTCTCGTTCGCTACGACGAGACTGAGTTTTACCAACGTTCTTTCCAAGGGGTTCGTCGTGGAACAAAGGCGGTGGACCTCGTCGTCGTCGACGGTGACAACGAGGCTTATCTCATCGAAGTGAAGGATTATCGTCACCCACGTACCCCTTTCCCGAAGGCGCTCGACGAGGTCTTTTTGACGAAGGTGCTGGACACGATGTCGGGGATCGTCTCGATGGCGTATGCCGGAGGTGGAGAGAGTAGCGCGCAGAGTGCGTGCCGGGCGGTGTTAGGTGCGAATTCTCTGACGGTGGTTCTGCAGTGTCAGATTCCTGTGGAGGGTGTGTGGCTTGAGTGGCTCGACAAGATTGCCGACAAAGTTCGTCGTCGTTTCACAAAGTTGGATGTCAAAGTGCGTGTTGAGTCGAACGTGACGACGAGCGACGATCTTCCGTGGGTTGCCGCATGACACGAGGGGCGGGAACAGTGTTCTTCCTGCGTCTGCAGCGCTCCGGGCATAGATGTAGATCCCGGGAGCAAGAACAGGCTCCGTGCGCAGGCGCAGAAACTGTGCGCAACCGCAAACCCCATGATGGCTGCAGTGCGTCGTGGAGACGTAGAGAAGTGGCCGCGCACAAGAGGCAGTGCACGGCCACTCGCAGCAGTTACTCGTGAAGAAACGCCGCTCGTTAAGCGATCGGATCGATGCCGATTACTGGGTTCGAAAGCGTCCCGATACCGTCGATGGTGATGTCCATGCGTTTGCCGGGGGTGAGTTCGGCGGAGGTGAAGGGGGCGCCGGTCATGACGATGTCGCCGGGGCCGAGCGTGAGGTGTTTCGTGAGGTAGACGAGCTGTTCGATGATGTTCCAGGCGAGGTCGGCGGAGGAGGCGTCTGCGACGCGTTCGCCGTCGAGATCGACGTGAATGGGGGCGTTGGACCAGTCGATTTCGGTGTCGATCCATGGGCCGATGGGCGTGTATCCGTCACCATTCTTCACCTGGGTCATCTTTTCGTCGTTCGGGATTTGATCGACGTTGGTGACGTCGTTGCCGATCGTGAATCCGAGGATGACGCCGGGGACGTCTTCGGGCTTGAGCCGCCGAGCTGTCTTGCGGATGACGATGGTGAGCTCGCCTTCACCGAAGATGCGTCCAAGACTTGGGTCCAGCTCAATGGGCTCGCCGGGGCCGACGACGGTTCGAGGCGTCTTGAGGAATGCCTGCGGCGGGATTTTACGGTCTTCGGCGCCGGTGTTGTGAGCCATGCCGAGGACGACGAGGGGTTCGCATGGGGCGAGGAGTTTTGTGCCCTCGACGGGGTGGGTTTCGCCGGTGCGGTGGAGTTCGTCGGCAAACATGTCGGTGATGACTGCCCATGTGTCGCCGTCAAGGATGGCGGGTTTGGGGCCTTCAGGGGTGGCGATACGTGCGAGTTTCATAGTGTCCTGCCTTCGTTGGCTGGTTGGTGAGAGTGTGAATGACGAGTGCCGCGGCGCGTGTTGCGTGGGACCACGTGGGTGGGCGACGAACCTCGTTGCGCCGGGTGAGGTGGCGTTTCGTCCTTCGTCGTCATTATCGAAGTCGGCGCAGGCGGAATTCAAGTTGCGCCACGTGAACCCGATGCGCAAGTGCCGCGTGCGCGGACAACATGACGAATACGACGGGCGGAAAAGACGGGTGGCCCGCACGTAGAGACATGCGGGCCACCCGGGTGAGCATCACACAACAGAAGTCATGCCGCCATCAACGAAGATGGTTTGCCCATTGACGAAGTCGGCTGCGGGTGAGACGAGGAAGAGAAGGGTGCCGACGAGGTCGTCGACTTCTCCCCAGCGTGCGCACGGCGTGCGTCCTTCGACCCATGCGGTGAACTCTGGGTCTTCGACAAGTGGGCGGGTGAGGGCGGTCTTGATGTAGCCGGGTGCGAGGGCGTTGGTCTGGATGCCATGAGGGCCAAGATCGGCACAGAGTCCCTTGGTGAGCATGACGATGCCGCCTTTAGTTGCGGCATACGGGGTGATGGAGGGGCGTGCGAGCTGGCTTTGGACGGAGCCGATGTTGACGATCTTGCCAGATCCTTGCTCGATGAACGTGGGAGCTACTTGTTGGGCGACGAGGAAGGCCGCCGTGAGGTTGACGGCGACGATGGCGTTCCAGTCAGAGACGGGGAATTCGGTGAAGGGGTGACGTCGTTGAATTCCGGCGTTGTTGACGAGGATGTCGAGGCCGCCGAGGGCGGCGATGATGTCTGCGACGCCGGTTTTGACGGCTTCGGGATCGGTGACGTCAAAGGCGAAGGAGTGTACGGTTGCGCCGGTTTCCTCACGGAGCGCTGTGGCGGCTTCGTTGGTTTCCTTCGGGTCGATCCCGTGGAGGGCGATCGTTGCGCCGGCGCGGGCGAGGCCACGAGCGAGGGTGAGGCCAATGCCGCGGGACGAGCCCGTGACAAATGCCTTCTTTCCGGTGATGTCGAATGGTGCGAATGTCATGTTGACCTTCTTTCTTTGTCGACGAGGTGTTGACGACGAGGTTGGTGGGCGTTGTGGTGGTGGGGCGGGCGACGAGATGCGGTCCCGTTTTTAGTTTGTGTGGCTCTCGACGAGTGCGACGCGCTTGGCTTCATCCTCGGGGGAGTCCTGGCCGGCGTCGGTGACAAGAGTGAGATCGCGGCAGACGGTTTCGGGCGTGATGAAGGTTGTCGCCAGCGTGATGACTGCGAGGATGATGACGTAGATGGCGATGGGCCACCAGGCGTTGTCCGTTTGGGCGAGGAGCCAGGCGCCGAGGATTGGGGCGAGGCCGCCGGCGAGTACTGCGGAGAATTCGCGTGAGGTTGCCACGCCGATGTAGCGGCGACGGTTGCCGAAGAGCTCGGGAAGCATGGCGCATTGGGAGCCGAGCATGGTGCAGACACCGAAGCTGATGCCGACGACAATGACGAGAGTGGACCAGAAGATGCTCCCGAGGGAGAGAAGGTACCAGCCGGGAACAGCGAGGATGAGGAGTACGAGTGCGCCGGCGCGGTAGATGGCTTTGCGGCCGAATCTGTCGGAGAGCTTACCTGCGAGCGGGACGGTGAAGATTCCGATGACTGATGAGATTGCGACGGCGAGCGAGCCTCCGGCCTTTGTGATTCCTGCTGTCACTGCGAAAGATACGGCAAGGGACTGGAAGAGGTAGGAGCCGCCGTTTTCAGCCATACGCAGACCGATGCCGATGAGGACGTTCTTCTTGGAGTTGCGGGCGAGGTCGCGTAGGGGGTGCTCAGTGACTTGCTCGTGCGCCTCAAGTTTGACGAAGGTGGGGCTTTCCTGAAGCTTGGCGCGAATCCACACGGCGACGAGGATGAGGATGAAGGAGATGAGGAACGGTATGCGCCAGAGCCATCCGAGGAGAACTTTTTCGGGTGCGAGAGAGATGAGTGCGAATACGCCTGAGGCGAGGAGTGTTCCGAGGTAGATGCCGATGAAGGGGAGTGCGGCGAAGAATCCACGGCGCTCTTGCGAGGCGTATTCCGCCATGAGGGTAGTTGAGCCTGCTTGTTCGGCGCCGGCGCCGAAGCCTTGGCAGAGGCGGAGGAAGACGAGGAGTACGGGTGCCCAGAGGCCGATTTGGTCGCCTGTGGGGAGGGCTCCGATGAGTGTGGATGCACCACCCATGAGGGCGATGGTGATCATGAGGACCCATTTGCGGCCGAGTTTGTCGCCGAGAACTCCGAAGAAGAGGCCGCCGAGTGGGCGGGCGAGGAACCCGACCCCGAAGGTGGCGAAGGATGCGACGAGCGCGAGTGAATCGGGTAGTGATGGGAAGAAGAGGTTACCGAAGATGAGCGCTGAGGCGAGGCCGTAGATGGCGAAGTCGTAGTATTCGAGCGCACTGCCGACCGAGCTGGCGATTGTTGCGCGGCGCAAGTTTTCTGCGTATTCGGGATCGTTAGCGCCTTCTTTGGTCGCGGCAACGTCCTGAGCAAATTTTTTGTTCATCACTGCTCCCTTGCAGAACCGGCCCGGGTGGGCGTGGTCTTTGTGATAGTCACACGACGGTGTGTGATCACAAGCATAGCAACATACTGAACGTTGTCCAGAGTGTTGAACGAATGAGATGTGTGCGCGCTCACAATTTCAGGGGTGGGTGTGTGGAACTCATGGGGATGCGAGATGTCGTTGGGATATAAGTGTGTGGGCACCCCGCAATATGAGAGGGGGCGCCTTGGGTGTATAGCGGCAGGTGTGAGGCGACGAGTGAGGGCTAAGCTTGCTTGTCCTCGTTCATGATGACTGCCTGCGACATTGGATTCGTGAGGTTCTCGACGGCTTCGGCAAGTGCGTCAACGATGGCATCGAAACGTTCGCGGGGAACGGTGAAGTTTTCTCCTGGCCCAATCATCGAAACGCCGATGGCTAAAGGCTGCTCGCCCGCGCGGCGCGGGGGGATCGGCATAGCAACACCGACAACGTTGGGGAAGACCTCGCCCTCATCGAGCGCGTAGCCGCGTTCGCGTGCGCGCGCGAGTTTGGCTTCAAGCTCAGGGAAGGTTGTTGTCGATTTACTCGTCATGACGGGGAATGCGGCAATGTTCTTGTAACGCAAGGCAACTTCCTCGGAAGAAAGCGCCATAAGGAGTGCATTGCCGATCGCTGTGATGGAGGCGGGAAAACGGTCGCCAACGCCCGCAGTGAGGCGGAGGGGGGCCGTCCCTTCGTGGCGGGCAAGGTAAATAACATCCGTGCCGTCAAGAACGCCAAGCTGAAGCAACTCGCCTCGCAGTACCGGGGAGTTTGCACACAGCCGATAGAACTCGCGAACTTGATCGAAGGTGGCGAGGTAGGCGCCCCCAAGCTCGACTGTTGCCCGGCCTAGTACATACCCATATTCACGCTTCTGGATAAGGTTGGCTTCTTCGAGAACGGCACAAATATTGGAGGTTGACGATTTGGCGGCACCAATAGTTCGTGAGAGATCTGCGAGGGATTGCTCGACCCCTCGCGCCTGTGAGAGTGCGTCGAGAATACGCACGGCACGGCTCACTGCGGGGGCCAGGCTACTCGACGTTTCTGCTGACAGGCTGGACATGGATTCTCCATTCGTGGTGAAGGCCGCGACGATCTGGTGCCGGCATGCAAGCATCTATTGTATGTGGCTCGGACTAGCTCGTGGGTAGGCGTCCTGGGCGGGCCGCTCGCGCGCGGATTTACGCGGCCCACCTAAGGAGCGCGCGGTGAAATTAATAGAATTCGACAGTATTGACGACGTTCCTCAGTTCGCGGCCTTCAAGGTAGCGATGCATGTTGTCGACGAAGAGTTCGGCAAGGAGATGTTCTTCTGCCGGGCTGTTGGCTGCGGTGTGTGGGCTGACGACGACGTTCGGCATCTCCCACAGAGGGCTTTCTTCTGGAAGGGGCTCGATTGCAAATACATCGAGCGCGGCAAAGCCGACGCGCCCGTCGCGTAGGGCGTCGATGAGTGCCGCCTCGTCAATGACAGTTCCTCGGCCAACTGAGCATATTGTGACACCTGGTTTTACTGCAGCAAGAACGTCAGATGAAAGCATCTTTGTTGTGGCTGCGGTTCCGGGAAGGGTGTTAACAATGGCATCAACATGCGGGACTGTGGCAACGAGGGCGTCGGGGTGAATGACCTCGTCGAGGTGTGGGCTATCAACTCCGTGTCGGCTCACACCAATAACGTGAGCTCCTAGCGCGTGAGACTTGCGAGCGACTTCAAGGCCGATTCCGCCTGTTCCCAGCACGAGCACGGTGCTCCCTGAGACTTGGTTCATTGGCCAACGCCCTGTCCATTCTTTCTTGGCCTGATGAGCTGCCAGGCGGGGGAGGTTCTTCGCTCCAGCAAAAATGCCCATGATGGCAAATTCGGCCAGCGGGCCGGCGTGGACACCGGCGCCGGTTGTGAAGATGACGCGCTCAAGTTCGTCGCGGGTGAGGTCGGCTGCTTTGACCTGGCCGCCCCCGCCGGCTGCCATGATCTGTACCCACTTGAGATTGGGGTTGGCTCGTAATGTGCGGGCAAGTTGGGTGGGCTTCACGTCAGGGATGCCGTAGAGAATATCGGCTGAGTCGATGAGGTCCTCAAAGGCCTGCTGTTGCTCAGGCGTGCGCGTGAATGATGGATCGCCGGAGAAGTCGGCGTCCCAGCGCATTGGGGGGAGGAGGGAGTCGTCTTTGACGAGTTCGATCTCGGGTACGCGGTCGCGAATAAAAGCTGCGTCCTCGTCTTTCATTGGAGTGGCGACAACCACTCGAAGTTTCTTGCTCATGTTTCTCCTCGAATGAGGTTGTCGGGAAGGGCGACGCTTGGGTGCTCGGGCGTCTAAAAGATCCTATGTGCAGGGAGAACCGCTGGCGTGGGCGCATACCTTCGTTGTGAGAATCGCCTGAGAGGAGATGTTGCGCCGTTGCTGTGGTTCGCCATGGACCAGGTTCGATACGTAGTCTACCCCAAATGTTCAATGTGTTGAATAACGTTCTACCTATTGACTACTTTCCAAAAATCCTTATGCTGAAGACAGAGCATAGTCAAAGCAGACTGAATGGAGCTTTCTCATGAACACACCTGTAGCAATCGGATTTATCGGCCTCGGCGTCATGGGAAGTCCTATGGCCCGCTACATGCTCAATGGACTCCCCGCAGGGTCCTCAGTTAACGTCACCGATCGCTTCCGTGAAAAAGTCGAATCCCACATCCAGGCAGGGGCAACGTGGCACGACCACGCGCGCGGTGTCGGAGAAGCTTCCGACATCGTTTTTCTCATGGTCCCTGACCTCCCTGACGTCGAGGCAGTTCTCGGTGGCGCCGATGGCCTCGCTGCTGGGCTCCTCACTCGCGAAGGTAACACCATCGTCGTCGTGTCCTCCACAGTATCGCCCACAGGAATTGCCGAGCTCGACAAGAAAGTTCGCAAAGAAACAGGCGATCGTATCCGCTTCGTCGACGCACCTGTATCAGGTGGTCAAGAAGGCGCTGAAGCAGGAAAGCTCTCCATCTTCGTCGGCGGTGATGCCGAAGATGTGGAGCGTGTCCTGCCGATCCTGTCCTACTGCGGAACGCCGGTGCACCTCGGCCCAATCGGCTGTGGTGAAATCGCCAAGGCTTGTAACCAGATGATCGTCGCCGCAACAGTTGAAGCCCTCGGAGAAGCTGCGGTTATTGCTGAACGCTCAGGCATGGATCTCGACGCGATGTTCACCCTCATTGCCGGTGGGTATGCGGCCAGCCGTATCCTCGACGTGAAGAAGGATCGCTTCGTTCACCACGACCATTCGCCGTCGGGCCCAGCCAAATTTATGATCAAGGATCTGACGTTCGCCAAGGACGTGGCACAAGCGACGAATACCGCCACTCCCGTGACCGATATTCTCAAAGATATGTTCACCGAGCTAACTAACGAAGGTATGGGAGATAACGACACGGCAGTGATCCAGCGATACATCGAAGGCCTCAAACGCGAGGGCTGATGGGCAGCCACATGCAGCGATGCTCTTTGCGCCACGTGAACCCGATGGGTCATCACCGCGTGCGCGGACTATAGTCAAGGACGACGAAAGGAAAATGCGATGACAGTGCGTCATATTGTCGTGATGGGTGTGGCCGGCACAGGTAAAACCACGGTCGGGAGCCGGCTGGCGGAACTTCTCGGCGTCCCCTTCGCGGAGGGGGACGAGTTCCACACCGACGAAGCGCGCGCCAAAATGGGCAATGGGATCGCATTGACCGACGAGGATCGGTGGCCGTGGCTTCGCCGCTTGCGCGACTGGATGAACGACCAAGAAGCCGCAGGCACGGGAACTGTCGTCGCCTGTTCAGCACTGCGCCGAGCCTACCGAGATGTCCTCCGTGAAGCACACGCGCCCATCTTGCTCATTCACCCCGTCGTCGGTGAAGACGTGCTCGCTGAGCGAATGAAGCAACGCAAGGGCCACTACATGCCGGTGTCGCTCCTGAAATCGCAGCTCGATACGCTCGAAGATCTCGAAGCCGACGAAGTTGGTGTCGAAATCCCCGCCACCCTCACTCCCGACGAGATCATTGAACGCGCACTCACCTGGATCAACGAGCAAGAGAGTAAGTAAGCGCGAGATAGCACTGCTCATTCTGAGGGGCGACGATGGTTTTCGTCGCCCCTTTTTTCACGAACTCCTGGCATGTTAAAGGGTGCCGATGAGCTTGCACGGTAACTGGGACGGTGCGGCGCTTGTGCGCCTCGCCGTGGAGTTTGGGGCGACGTCGAGGCGAAGAATGAATGGGCGCAGTTCTCTCATCCTCTTTCCCACGGATTTACCCGGCGTTTACCTTGCGACGAGATTCCCAGTGTGTACTGAGACAAGGCACCACACCAGCCACGTATGGCACCTCCCATTGGGCCCGTTTGCCTCCCCCCAAGCCGCTAGGGAGTAAGGACGACAGATATGAACGACGAACGCCGGCGATTCTCCGCATTTGAAGAACCCGAGGAAAAACGCGGCCTTTTTGGGCGCCGGCGCACAAAGACAGGTAACGCCTTTCTCTCAGGCGACAGACCAGCCTCGTGGACACGAGACGACACTCGCCCCGACGATTCCTCCGAAACTTCACCATACCCGTCCCGCTTCGAGCAGCGGGAAGCCGCTTACGAGGAAGAACTGAGACGCGAAACTGAACGAGAGAAGCAACGCGAACGAGACGAACGAATCCGTGAATCGCAAGAGCGGCAGAAACGCACGCAGGAATTCCGTGAACGCCAGCGGGCCGAACGGGAAGCAGAGGCACGAGGTGAGCGCGAGGACAAAGAGCTGAGCCGTCGCGCTCGGAAGAACGACATACGAGCCCAGGTCGCCTCAATCGAACAGACCTTAGCCGGCGGGCGTTCAGCTTCCGATCTCTCTCGCGCCGGCGGAAGCTCCACCAAACTCACGTGGCGTGAGAAGCGCGAGCTTATCAGGCGAGCGGTTGAAACACGCACCCTTCCCGAAGGGGAGGTCGGGGACAAACTGCGGGAGTTGCTCAATACTCAGGGCTGGGCGTTCGATGAGGAATCGACGCCACGATCTGCGAGTATGTCCGCGGAACGCTTGGATGCACCTGCCCCTACGCACGGCACATGGGATTCTGGTGAGGGCACCTATATTTCTCAACAGATTGCACAACGCGCCGAAAAGCCACGACGAAAGGTGCGGAACGTCGTCGTCGGTGTTCTGGCGATCATCTTGATCGCCAACGCCGGAAGCCGAATACTCTCCCATTACATCCTCGAGAATACGCGGCCCAACTCTAGCTACTCGCAGCCGACACAAAGATCAGTACCCATTCCTGATGGGGCGGCTGTCGCTGGGTCGTGGGCGATAGAAGTCCTTTCCTGGGATACCGATGCCACCGAACGCTACACCAATGGGGGCGGGACGATTTTCGACGGAGAGAAAGTTGTTGCACTTCAGGTTGAGGTGACAAACCGTGATTCGCTCAGTTTGTCGCCCGCGTGGAATGTGGGTTTCCTGCTTTCAGATACCGGTTCCGGGAAAGAGTATTGGGAGGATGATAATGCTCCTATCCCCGATGCTCTGCACAACGCAGCGGAATCTGTAACCTCCGGGGCAACAGCAAGCGGTTGGGTGTACTTCGTCGTTCCAACAGAATGGTCGGAAATGGAAATACGCGTCCGAAACTACGCATCGGACCATTCCATGCCCATGGGATTTATCGTCCACCCCACTCCGCCGTATATGGAGGAACGTGTCCACCAGCCAGTGTCGATGGAATGATGCTGGAGAAGCGGCGGAATAAGGCGAGCTCGTGGCGCGGACGAATGGCGGCAGGATAACCTTTTGCCTATCTGTACAGGACAAAGGGGCACGATGAGTAACGACGAACGCCGTGGCACATCCGCATTTCAACCAGGTGGGCGCCGGTGGCGTCTGTTTGGTCCGAAAGAAGAAGAGGGGAATGCGTTTCTCTCTGGCGGTCCGCGTGCGGTGGCGCGTGGCGTCGATCGTTATGCCTCAGTTGGGTACGACGAGGGCCACGCAGAACCTACGTCGGGGCGCGGCCTTGATCCACGTGACGATCCGAGACCAGCCATGTCATCGGAGGGTGAGGAATCGCGTGGGCCACGTCAGCGCTCGTCGAGTAACGGTGCGCCGCCGATCAACACGAAGCGCCCTCCCTATGGAACAGCACCGGCTGAAGTGGCGGCTGCCGAGGAGCGGGCCGCTAAACGGAAGAAGCGTCGGAACCGAATTCTCGCATTCATCGGAATTGTGGGTGTAGCGGTTATCAATTACGCGAAACAGTCCGACGATGATCCGAAATGGGAACCGGTCGATATCCCGACGTATGACTACTCCTTGCCGTCCATTCCACCTATTTTTGGTGAATCAGGCGCACCGTCTGATGGCGATGATGATGGATCGGGCGACGCTTTCGCGGCAGACCCCTCGCTAGCACCGGCTGGCTCAACAATCGTCGGCTCGTGGGCAATGGAATACCTTGGCTTTAATCCGGACGCCACGGCACACGTGGCAGGAAAGTTCGGGGACGACGCGGAGGATCTTCGCGATGGCTACAAGTATGTTGGCATCAAGGTCCGGGTAACGAATCTGGCCTCTGCCCCGCGATACGCCTCGTTCTATGTTGGTGTTCTCCTCAAAGATAGTTCGGGAGAGACATACTTCGACGACGTGTGGTACGAAGGCGACGATGCCCTGAGCAACCAACCTCAGACGGCTAGCGGGGAAGCTGCCGAAGGTTGGCTGTATATGCAGGTTCCGCAAAGCCTGACCGAAGGCGACCTCACCTTCATCAGCTACCTCGAGGACGATCGCGCCGAGACAACAATTCACGTGCCGTAGTGGCGTGGCGGGGCGGCGGCTTGGCTGGGCGGTGGCGTGGCGTCGTCGTCCCGCCCCACGCACCACAACGAATGGGGGAGGAAAGCACAGTGCTTTCCTCCCCCATGTCAAGGAGTTAAGGAGGGATCTCCTTGACAATGCGGCGGTGTCAGGAGAAGAACGTCCGCCGCTGACCGGTGCACTCAGCGCCAGTCATGATCGGTGGGCGACGATCAGGCGTGGAGTCCTCACGCACGCGTGGAGTCCCCACCTACGTCACCCACCGATCGTCGTTATGCGTGGTGTTTGCGCACGCGGCGCACCACCATGAAGGCTCCGCCGGCGATGAGGATGCTGAGCACAACCGAAGCGCCGATCTGGATGTACACCCAGGTTGGCGGTGTGTAGTCGACGGTTGCGCCGGGTGCCATGCCGTTCATAGCGTTGGAGTTCGCCACGGTGTAGAGAATGTTGTGCGTGGCGTTGCGGATGTCGGAAACTGCCTTGGCGGACTTCGATCGCTGAAGGACTTTGACGGTGCAAAGGTCAGCGTGAGGTCTGTACCGGCGCTGATGCCCTGGTTGGGGTTCATGTAGGGGTACAGGTTGAAGTCGGTAATGGCGAATCCTTGGAATCCCCATTCGTCGCGAAGCACAGTGTTCATGAGTGCTTCGGAGCCTCCAGTCCAGGTGGCGCCGATGCGGTTGAAGGAGCTCATGATGCCGGCCGCGCCGATTGTTGTTTCCTTGATGGTTCCCTTGTCGTCGGCGATGTAGGGGACGTTCATCGAGATCTTCTTCATGCCGATCTCGAAGGGCTTGAGGTAGACCTCGCGGATGGCTTGCTCGTTCACCCATGTCGAGACTCCGTTGTTGACGCGGTTGGTCTCTTGCTCGTTGAAGGCGAAGTGCTTGACCATCGTGTAAACACCCTTGGTCCCGGCTCCGTTCGCGACAGCGGTGAGCAGCTCACCGGAGAGCACCGGGTCTTCGGAGTAGTACTCGAAGTTGCGGCCTGCGAAAGGTGAACGGTGGAGGTTCACAGCTGGGGCGTACCAGCCGTTGATTCCCTTAAAGAGGGCTTCGTTTCCGAGCATTTCGCCCATCTGGCGGCCGAGGTCAATGTTCCAAGTTTGGGCAATGAGGTACTCGGAGGGGTAGGCGATGCCGTTGATGTCGGCGTTAATGAATGAGGAGAAGCCGGCGGGGCCGTCGGGTTCAACGGTTTGCGGCTTGGCGATCGATGCGATGGCGGAGGTCTGGTAGGCGCCGTTGAGGAGCATCGTCGTCATGTCGTTGAGGCTAAGAGAGTCGAGGAGTTCGTCCCACTCGGGGTCGTCCTTGTCGAGTCCGCGCAACTCGACGAGGGTGAGCTCGGAGTCTTTGCCAGTTGCGGGTTTGTCGCCCTCATAGGCGTCGGCTGCTGCTTCGGCATCGTAGGCGGCGAAGCCCTCCTTGGCGACGTCGCTTGCAGCGTAGAGATCGTCTGTGGGCGCCTTCGGGAAGGTGCCGGCGAAGTCGGCGCGCGACATGTTGAGGATCTTGCCGCTTGTGGCGGTGTCGCTGAACTGCGAGGAGACGTCGTCGAACTGGTTGGTCACTTCGGTCTTGTCGGAGGCGCGGTGGTTGTCGCCGGAGTAGACCACGTCGGATGCGACGGTGTAGGTGATTGGCTCGGTGCCGGGCGCCACGGTGTGCGAGTTGGTGCGCACGGTGAGTGCGTAGTCTCCGGCTTCAAGCACGTATGCTTTAGCGTTCTTGTAGTCGTAGGAGGCCATGTCCTCGACGGCGAGTTCGATGGAGACTGTCTGTGATGCTCCCGGCTGGATGAGGTTGGTCTTGGCGAAGCCTCCGAGGACGACGTCGGGCTTCTCAATGCCACCGCGGGTGTAGGGGGCGGAGTAGTAGAGTTCGACGACGTCTTTTCCGGGCTTGGTGCCAGTATTGGTTACTTCGACGTCGACGACGATCTTGCCGTCGGTTTCTCCGAGCTGTGTGTTGGCGATGCGCCACGTGAAGTCGGTGTAGCTGAGGCCGTAGCCGAAGGGGTAGATGACGGCGTCGTCGTAGTTGATGAATCCTTCCTTGGCTGCTGTCTCGTAGTAGCGGTAACCGACGTAGATGCCTTCGGCGTAGTTGACGAAGGTGGCTTGCGGGGTGACTTCGGCATTGGAGGTTGCTGATTCGATAGCCGAGACAGGGTAGGAGACTTCTAGGTTGTTGTAGATGAAGGACCCGAAGTTGTTGAAGGTTGGGTCGGCGGTGAAGTCTGCTGCCCAGGTGTCGACTGTGCGGCCGGAGGGGTTGACCTCGCCGGAGAGGATTCCTGCGAGGCCCTTGAAGCCGGTGAGGCCGGGGGAGCCGGCGAGGATGACGCCGTCAACGTCGGGATTGTTGTGGATGGGTCCCATTTCGATTGTGGTTGAGGCGTTGACGACGACGATCACTGTGGAGAAGTTGGAGGTTGCGAAGGAGAGGAGGTCGAGCTCGTCTTTGTTGAGTTCGAGCTGGTGTTGGCCTTCGGTGTAGTTCGGGTCGGATGCTGACATGTCCTGGGTGAGGTCGCCGCCTTCGCCGCCGGGGCGGCCAATGAAGACGAGCGCGGCATCGTTGTAATCGGCGATTGTGCCGGCCTGTGCCTGGTATTGGTCGATGGGCATTTCGCCGATGTTGTAGGTGGACTTGTCGGGTTTGTCCATTTCGATGTGGCCGCGCGGGTTGTCGCTGGCGTAGGCGTCGATGGCGTCGAACATGGCGGCGTTGACTTGGAAGCCGGCGTCTTCGAGTGCTTGACGTGCGGTGATTGCTTCGGTGACGTCGATGGAGCCGGAGCCGGAGCCTCCGTAGACGGGGTCGGCTGCGGCGCGGCCGAGCATCGTCACTTTAGCGCCGCTGGCGAGGGGGAGTGCGCCTGTGTTCTTGGCGAGAACCATGCCTTCTGCGCCGATTTCGGCGACGACAGCTTTGGATGCTTCGGCTACGGCGTCTTCGTCGTCGTAATCAGAGGTGTAGTAGTCGAGGTTCCAGTCTTTGGATTCCTCAGAGTTCGTGAAGGTGTAGGTTCCGGTGCCGAATTGGGATGAAACCCAGCCTCCGGCAGTGATGAGTGCGTAGTTCGCGACGACGAGGATCGCCGTGAGTAGCGCGAGTATGGGAACCCAGATTGCAAGATATTTTTTGTTGGACATGGACTTTTTTGTCCGCTGTTCTCCTGTGGCGTTCACGCCGGTCCTCCTTAACCAGTGGGCTTGTGTGGGAGCCCGTTGTGCCCGAGCGTCGTTGGCGGGGGCATTCGTGAGTTTTTCACAGCGTATAAGTGGGGGTGTGGGACGTCGGGAGGGTTCCGCATAATTTGTTGAAAATAGGGCACGGACGGTTGAGGTTGGAGCGACGAGGTTCGACGATCGCCCGTGTGATGGTGAGTTTTCCCTGGTAGGGAGCCGATATGTGGCGACGATGCCTGAGCTTGCTTGTGTGTTCTGGGGACGAAATATGCCGAAAAAGGCGCAGATTGTGCAGGGCGTTGAGAAGCTGGCGAGGGCTCTCCATATGGTTAATCACACGTAGTCCAGTGATTACCGCCACGCAGACGTGCGGCTATAACGATGTAGCTCTGGATGCGTGGAAGGGAAAGAAGGTCACGAACTCACTCACGCGAGGATGTGGCCGTGAATTAGGGGGAAGCTAATGAGGACCTCGCCCACGAAGTGCGCTGTAGCAGCCGCAGCTGTTGCTGTGTTGATGCTGTCGGCGTGTGGCTCGTCGCCAAGCGACGATGCTTCGAACGCAAGCGGATCTAAGTCCTACACGACCCGGGAAGTCACCGACGGAACGACGACGTTCACCGTTGTGGAGAATCCCAATAATGGAACGAAGCTGTCATTTGGCAGCGAGGCCGGATTCACGCTCCTTGAGGAGGAGCAGGACGGCTACACATATGCATTCAAGGATATGAACGGTAACGGCACGCTGGATGCCTGGGAGGATTGGCGCAAGACCTATGAGGAGCGCGCTGCTGATCTTGCACCGCAGCTCGCAGCCGACCAGGTTTCCGGTCTTATGCTCTTCTCGGGTCATGAGCGCGCTGCATCTGACGGTCTGACGGATGCTCAGAAGGAGTACTTGAGCCAGTCGTACCTGCGTAACGTGCTCTATGCGGGCGGCAACGAGGTTGAGCCCGTCGTCCAGTGGACCAATGAGATGCAGTCCTATGTGGAGACACTCGCTGTTGAGGGAACGCCGTACATCCCGGTGAACTTCTCATCCGATCCACGTCACGATGCTGCGAACTCATATTCCGGTGCAACAGGTGGGCTTTCACAGTGGCCGAGCAACCTCGGTTTCGCTGCAACCTTCGATCCAGAGACGGTGTTGGCCTTCGGTAAGTATGCATCGGAGGAATACCGCGCTCTCGGTCTCGCTAACGCTCTGAGCCCTCAGATTGACCTTGGTACTGATCCTCGCTGGTCCCGCATCAACGGAACCTTCGGTGAGGATCCGGATATGGCGTCGAAGATGGCGGCAGCCTACGTCGAGGGCTTCCAAGGTACCTTTGACAAGGATGGCAAGGATACTGGCTGGGGCCAGGGCTCCGTCTCCACCGTTATCAAGCACTTCCCCGGTGATGGTTCTGGCGAAGGCGGCCGTGAATCACATAACGATCTCGGCAAGTACGCAGTTATGCCTGGCGATAATGGCAAGGCACATCTCAAGGTCTTCGACGCAGCCATGGATGCCGACGCTGGTGGCATGATGACCTCGTACTCCATCGTTACCGATGGAGAGGGAAATGCCTACTATGGCAACCTCATGGGCTCGGCCTATGACAAGGTCCGCCTTGATCTTGCCCGCGATGGCAAGAAGTACGACGGTGTTATCGTCACTGACTGGGGTGTGACCAAGGCAAAGACTGATCCTGAAAGCAAGGGAGGAAAAGCCTGGGGTGCTGAGAGCCTCTCGGTTGATCAGCGTCACTTCGAAATCCTCAAGGCTGGCGTGGATCAGTTCGGTGGCAACAACGACATCGTTCCCGTGCGCAATGCATACCAGCTCTGGGATGAAGCATTCAAGGCTGGCGAGGTCGAAGTAGATGCCGCGACCCGTTGGGCAGAATCCGGCCGCCGCATCCTCACGAACCTCTTCTCAGTTGGTCTCTACGACAACCCCTTCCAGGATCTTGAGGAATCCACAAAGATTGCCGGTAACGAGGAAGCTGCAAAGGCCGGTCAGGACGCTCAGCACAAGTCGGTCGTCGTCGTGAAGAACCAGGACAAGACGATCGAGTGTGGTAAGGCCGCCAAGGATTACTCCGAGATGAAGGTCTACATCCCGCGTTCGTACGATATTGGCCGTAAGACAGCACGTGGCGATGCTAAGTACACCGAAGCTCCGATGATTGATGTTGAGGTGGCCAAGCAGTACTTCGGTGAGGTTGTCACCGACGAAGCTGTGACGGATGCCGACGGCAAGGTTCAGAGCTACACAGCTCCGGATCTTTCCGATGTAGACATGGTTCTCGTCAAGATGACGAATCCGGATTCTGGTGGCATGGGAGCGGGCCGCGATGATGAGACCGGTACTTACTACCCAATCACTCTGCAGTATCGCCCCTACACCGCTGATGGTGAGAACGTTCGCAAGGTCTCCATCGCTGGTGACACCCTTGCAGATGGTTCCAAGGAGAACCGCTCCTACTTCGGTCAGACGTCCCGTATTACGAATGAGGCACATCTCGATTCGTTCGAGCGTGCGGTAGCCGCGGTCGAGGCGTCCGGCAAGGATATTCCGGTTGTCACAATTGTGTCGATTAAGAACGCTATGGTCATCCCGACCGAGTTCGAAGCAAAGTCCGACGCAATCCTTCTTGGATTCTCCGTCTCGGATAACACCCTTCTTGATGTCGCCCTCGGCATCAACGACTCGCAGGGTCGCTTGCCGATCGGACTCCCGGCCTCCATGGATGCAGTCGAGAAGAGCTACGAGGATCTTGAGAAGGACGTCGACTCCTACGTTGATTCCGCTGGCAACACCTACGCCTACGGCTTCGGCCTCGGCTGCGGTGGCACACCGATCAAGTAACAACACCCCTCGGGAGGCGCGGGTCCCGCGCCTCCCGGTGGCCTCGTGGAGGGCGGGGCTGCTAACACCAAACACCACACAAAGGAGAAAACTATGAAGAACAAGCTCATGCGCACAGCACTCGCCGTTGCCATCGCCGCCACGATGTCTGTTGGCCTCACCGCTTGCGGTTCAGATTCCGGCAGCTCCTCGGACAAGGCTAGCTCGGAGTCCAAGGACGCCGGCGCTAAGAACGAATCTGGTGAAAGCGAAGCCTTCGTCAACGACATGAAGGAAGGCGTCAAGATCATCAACGACAAGATTGCAGAGGAGCCTGGCATGACACAGATCATGCTCGCATCCGACGTTGATCAGCCCACCGAAAAGTACGGCATGTGGGTTATGCCGTACTACCCCTCGGATGCCGTGAAGAAGTACACGATGAGCATCCAGATTGAGGACGGCACAAAGTTCGTCGTTACCTGTGTTTCCGCCGAAACTGAAAAGACCTGGGAGATGGACCAGGACGGAAACATGACCGAAAAGACTAAGTGACCATGACACCCCTCGGCTTTTGGCAGTGAGAGCCTGGGGTAGGTGAGCCGCTGTGTGGGGCTGGGTGGAATCCTGAGCCAGCCCAGCCCCACACCGGTCAAAATGGAATCTTCGCAAACACAGCACATCCGTATTCAGTGCGAGGTATCCTGCCCCACAACACGTTTTCGGGGGAGTCTTCATAGGCGAAGAACGCTGCCGAAAACACCGAGCCTGAGCAACGAGGCAAGTTCCCCGCGACTGTCCGCCAATGCGCGCGTGCTCGGCATCCAAACTTGACGTGTGAACTAAGGAAACATCATGACGATCGAAAGCTTGTCTCCACTGGAAAAAGCAGCATTGCTATCCGGTGCATCCGAGTGGGATTCTCGTGGAAATGAGAAGGCCGGCATCCCGAGCTTCGTCATGAGCGACGGCCCGCACGGTGTTCGTCGCCAACTAGGCGACGGCGACCATCTCGGCATCGGCGAATCAAAACCAGCTACTTGTTTCCCCACCGCAAGCACCCTCGCGAATTCGTGGGACCCGGAACTCGCAGAGCGCATGGGTGAGGCCATCGGGCAGGAAGCCCACGACCTCGACGTTAATGTCATCCTCGGCCCTGCCCTCAACATCAAACGTAATCCCTTATGCGGACGCAACTTCGAGTACTACTCGGAAGATCCACAGGTCGCCGGCCACATAGCTGCAGGCCTTATTCGAGGTATCCAAAGTAAGTCGGTCGCAGCGTGCCCCAAGCATTTCGCAGTCAATAGCCAAGAGCTTCGTCGTCAATCCTCAAACTCCGTCATCGACGAGCGCACACTCCGAGAAATCTATCTCACAGCCTTTGAGATCGCCGTTCGTGACGCTCATCCGTGGAGCCTCATGAGCTCCTACAACGAAATCAACGGAGTGTACGCCCACGAAAATCCTCACCTGCTTCAAGAGATTCTTCGCGACGAATGGGGATTCGACGGTGCCGTGATCTCCGACTGGGGAGGCTCCAACTCGGCGGTTGCCGCAGTCAAGGCGGGCGGAACACTGGAGATGCCGTCTCCGGGTTTCACGTCTGTCCGCGAGCTCGTCGGTGCTGTTTCTGCCGGCACACTCGCCGAAGCCGATCTCACCGTGCGCGCAGCCGAGATCGCAAAACTAGCCGAACGCACACGTTCCGAAGGCGTATCGCGCGATGCCCTACTTTCTGACGGCACGATCGACGACCATCATGCACTAGCCCGAACGATTGCCGAACAATCCCTCGTCCTTCTGACAAATCACGCCGCTACGCTTCCACTCGCCCCGAGCACTCGCGTCGCGGTGATCGGCGACCTCGCCCAAACACCACGCTTCCAGGGCTCCGGCTCGTCGAAGGTGAACGCCACCCGCCCCGAAAGCATCCTCGACGAGATCATGGCATCGGAGACTGTGACATTCGTCGGATACGAGCAGGGCTACGATCGCCAAGGCAAACTCAATCGGGAGCTCCACAGCAAAGCCGTCGGCCTCGCCGCAGCAGAAACTACGGATGTCGTCGTCGCGGTCGTTGGCCTCGACGAACGCAGCGAATCCGAGGGCCTCGATCGCTCAACAATGGCACTCGCAACGGTACAAAACGATCTCGTTGCGGCTCTCGTCGAGCAAGGTAAACCGGTTGTCGTTGTCCTCGTGTCTGGCTCGCCCGTCGAACTCCCATGGGCAGACGATGTCGCCGCAATCCTCTACCTCGGACTTTCGGGGCAAGCAGGCGCATCAGCGGCCGTCAACGCCCTCACCGGGGCCATCAATCCGTCCGGACACCTCGCCGAAACATGGCCGCTCACCTACGACGACTGCCCAAGCTCAGGCTGGTACCCAGCCATCGGACGCGACGCGATTTATCGCGAAGGCCCCTTCGTCGGCTACCGCTATTACACGACGACGAACACCCCGGTACGTTTCGCTTTCGGTCACGGACTCACATACTCGTCGTTCTCCTACGACAACATTGCTGTCGACGACAACGGCGTGACCTTCACCGCACGTAACGACTCCGACACGCCAGGTGCAGTTGTTCCCCAGCTCTACGTCCAAGGCCCACGCAGTGGCGCACTCCGCCCGGATCGCGAACTTAAAGGCTTCACGAAAGTACACCTCGAAGGCGGCGAATCCCGAACCGTGAGGATCGACTTCGACCGCTACACCTTCCGCCACTTCGACATCGCCCGAAACTCCTGGGAGAGTGAGCGTGGCACCTGGCGCATCATCATAGCGACCGACGCGAATACGCCGGTGCTCGTCGCCCCCATCGAACGTCGAGACGGAATCGACGTGGACACACCAGACCCTGCTCTCGGCGCCTACCTCACCGGCGACGTCAAGAACGTCACCGACGCACAAATGGCGGCCTTCTTCGGGCACGCTATCGTCGCCCCAGGAAAGCCCTCCGTATTCACCGCCAACGACCCGATTTCCGACTGGCGGCACTCCCGTAGTTGGCTCGCCCGCCTCGTCGCCACAACGCTCACGAAACGCGAAGTGAAGATCCGGGAAAAGACGGGAGCACCCGACCTCAACACCCTTTTTGTCCTCAACATGCCGCCACGAGCCATGTGCAAGATGACGCAAGGGATGGTGGATTCTTCCATGGTCGACGCCGTCACCACACTTGCCAACGGCCGCACCCTCCGCGGCCTCGGCTCTTTCATCGCATCCTTCTTCCGCAATCGTTCCGCCAATCGCCGTATCGCAAAGGAATTGGGCAATGAGTAACCACGCAGAAACCGCAGCGACTCCGGCCGGCGGAACGAACGCCGACACCTCGTCGGGCAGCAATGTTGGCGGTATCCGCCGATGGATCAATGAACACCCCAACATCTGGGAATTCATCCTCTTCAATGTGCTCTCGAACATCTCGACGATCACGCGCTTCGTCGTGGCGTGGATCGGCACGGCCGTCTTCGTATCGGCGATGGGAATGACTTCACCGTTCAAGTTCCTCATCTTCGACTACTCGTCGGCCAACTCCAACGGGATCGGCGGCTTCCTCACCTTCCTTATCGCCGAAGTTCTCGCCCAGATTGTCAACTTCCTCGTGCAAATGAAATGGGTATTCAAATCCGATTCGAGCTTCAAGGACGCCGCGTGGAAGTACGCGATCCTCGCCGTCATCATCGTTGTCGTCAACCTCATCCTTCCCGGTCGTGTCACTGAGCTGTGCACGAACTGGGGTATGAACGCAGGAGTTGCATCGACGATCGCTTCCGCCGTCAACACAATGCTTGCCGTGATTGTGAGCTACCCGCTGCTCAAGTTCTGGATCATGCCGAAGAACTCGAAGAAGAAGGGTGAGGCTGCCGCGGCTGATGCGGCGGCTGATGAGGCAGTGTGAGCTGCTGCCGGGACTGGGGCTGCGGTTCTGGGACTGCTGGTTTTCGTCGGCGGGACTGCCGGTTCTGGGGCTAGCGGATTCGGCATAGTTGGTTCCAGGACTGCCGGTTTCGGGGCTAACGCCAAATTCGCTGTATTCCTCGTAGTCGGGCCGATGTGGTGCGTTTAGCCTGGCGTAGGTTACACCGGATGGCGTAGGTTGCACCGGTGTGGCGCAGTTGGCCGGCGACGAAATTGGGTGTTCGCTGCGCCGGGTCGAGACCGAGAACACGCAAGACCGAAAACCCACCGAAACCAAAACCCTCCGACACGGAAAACCCACCGAAACCGCGAACATGCATAGACAGAGATGCAGACGTGGCGTGGTGAACCCGAACACCTAAGTTGGTGTGCCATCATTGGAGCACCACTACGGATTTCATACGATAACCACTAACGCAGAAACGAGCGAAACCTCATGAAGCCCACCCTGACGATCGTCGTTCCGTGCTACAACTCCGAGGATTACCTCGCACGCTGCGTAGACTCCATGCTCCACCCGTGGGCCGACGATGTTGAGATCATTCTTGTCAACGACGGCTCGAAGGATGGCACGGCGCGAATCATAGACGAGTATGCTGCCGCCCACCCCGGCAAGATTGTCGGTGTTCACAAAGAAAATGGCGGACATGGATCAGGCATCAACGCTGGCCTCGCCCGCGCAACTGGCGCGTACTTCAAGGTGGTGGACTCTGACGATTGGGTCGATGCTCCGGCACTCAAGGCCGTGCTTGAACGGTTGCGTTGGGCTGAGGAAAACTCCCACAGTTTCGACATCCTCGTAACGAATTTCGTCTACGAAAAGGAAGGGAAAACGCATAAGCGCGTGCTCTCTTACAGGCGAGTCTTGCCGCGTGACCGCGCATTCTCCTGGGAAACCATCGGGCGCTTTAGCCCCTGGCAGTACCTCCTCATGCACTCCATCATCTTCCGTACCGGCCTTCTGCGCGAATGTGACCTTCACGTGCCCGAACACAGCTTCTACGTGGATAACTACTTCGCCTTCGTGCCGCTCGCACAGGCGCGCGTGCTTGGATACCTCGACGTTGATTTTTACCGCTACTACATTGGGCGCGACGATCAGTCGGTGAACGAGAAAGTCATGATCGGCCGCATCGACCAGCAGCTCAACATCAACCGACTCATGGTTGAACACCTGTCACGTGTCCGTGGCACGATTCCTGCCGCACTCGAACGTTACATGACGGCATACGCCACGCTCGTCACCCTCGTGTCGTCGGTGCTGCTCGTGCGTGAAGGCTCGCCAGAATCTATGGCGAAGAAGCGAGAGCTCTGGAAGTACTTTGACGAGCTCGACCCCGAGCTGTACGCGAAGATGATCCATCTGCCTACAGGTTTCATCACGTCACGCGATAACCCTGTTGCGGATTGGACTGTTCGCCACGGTTACGACGTGGCGCGCTTCTTCATCGGCTTCAACTGAGCTGCGGCGACATCGGCACCTTGCCGGGTGCGGCCGACGAGGTAGAAATCGCCTGGTGGGCCGAGGTGATGCTCAGGTCGCGAGGTGCCATGCCTAGGTGAGTGGAAGAAGCGCGCGCAGGATGAACCACTGGTCTTCAAGGTTCATTGTGAGCGTTCCGCCCTGTTCCTCAACTACTGAGCGAATTGAATACGTGCCAAACCCGTGCCGGGAACGATCGTTCTTCGTCGTTTCAGGGAGCCCGTCAACAAATTTCAGGGCCCAAGGGCAGTAATTCTCAACCCGAATAAGAACGAAATCGCCTTCGCGGAAGACATCGACCTTAATGATCCTTTGCTCATGATCAGGTACTTTCATCTCCGCTTCGATTGCGTTATCGAGGGCATTGCCAAAGAGGGTGCTTAAGGCGATGGCATCAATATGCGACAGCGCATTGCCGTCCACCATTGTCGTCATCGTAATACCCTCTTGAAGGCAGCGTTCTTTCTTCGAGGCGAGGATAATGTCGAGCACGTTATTGCCCGTTTGTATTTCTGATTCGTAACCGCGGATGGAATCTTCGAGGGCTTGGAGGTATTCCGAACGACGATCGGCGGAAGATTCTGCTCGAATTGCTGCCGCATAGTGCTTGAGATCGTGATGCATCCGGTTGAGCTCGTCGATATTGCGTTTCGATTGCAAGTACTGGTCGTGTTGGGCTCGCATAATGATTTTTGCTTGAGCGAGTTCAAGGGCATCACGAATAGCGTTGTGGCTCGACTGTTGGGCATACAGCGACACGAACCCGGCTAAATCAACGAGCGTGCGGATATAAAAGACATCGTTTCCCATCGACCCGGAGAATGGGACGTTCGTCGTCAAGAAACTGATATTTGATACGAGGAACGTGACAAGGGCTGTTGCCACGGAGACGACGAGGGTTCGTGTATCGATTCCCAAACGCATACGGCGATGGAAGTTCCGTGATTCCATCGCGTAAGCGATGGCATATGCAACAGCGTACGAGACGACGAAAAATGCGACCCTCACAGCGGTGCTTGAAGCAAAAGTTTCGGGGACGATGTATTTAAAGTCGTACATTTCGAGCTGCCACTGCAGCGAGGCAACAAGTTCAGCCAACACAAAGGCGCGTGCGGTGAGATAACCGGCGTCCCTGGCACTTGTATCGGTGCACGCATATACAAAGCCGAACATTGTCAGGACGGCGGCGGCCATTCCCAACATCCACATCGATAACGGCCACATGCCTACAAAGACTTGGAGTCCGATCATCACTGGGAGCATCCCGACAATTGTGAGCCAGCGGCGCCACCTGCGGAAACGTGGCCTCATGATGAGAATGTAGACGAGGGCCCCAGCCCATTCGGCGATACCCGTATACAGGCGGGGAATATCGGGGAGGGCTTCAAGAATCATGGAAAACATCATGCACCTGCGTAACGAGTGAGAGGCGTATGCGCTAACGCGCTGTGAGTCCTGAACCGATATAGTTCGTCAGCGCCTCCATAAGTCCCTTCTTCCGGGAACGACTGACCTTGAGGACGTCGCCATTCGACATAAGTGCATCCTCACCCGTAATTGCTTTGAGGTGTCGCAAATTGACGAGGTAGCCAGAATTTGCCCGATAAAAATTACGAGGGGCGAGATCGCTTTCCAGAGACTTCAGCGTTCCTGAGAAGACAATCTCCTCCGAAACCGTATGGATCGTCATGCGGTGACGATTCGACTCAAGATACACAATGTCCGCAATATCGAGGCGTCGCAGCGACGAACCAGAGCCAACGAGGATTGATTCACGTTCGAGTTGCTGAAGCCGAGAAAGTGCTCGCTGCATCTCTGTGTGGAATGCAAAGTACGTCACGGGTTTCAGCAGGTAACTTTGGGCGTTCACTGAATAACCCGTCGTTGCGTACTGCGAGGTATTTGTGACGAAAATCAGAACAACTTTTGTATCGACCTGACGGATTGCTGTCGCTGTGCGCATACCGTCAATTCCGCTCATCTGAATATCGAGAAAAATGATGTCGTAATCAGGCTGGTAATGGTCGAGGATTGCGGCACCATCGTCGAATTTCCTCACCGAAAAACTCACGGAATTCTCGTGCTCGAACTGGTTTAAGAGGGATTCGATGTGTGCTCGATCGCGGGGGTTATCTTCGACAATTCCCACAGAAACCACCGGGCGACCTGCTGAAATGTCAATTTGATGGTTTCCCACGTTGCCCCCTCATCATCGAACGGTCACCCGCCTTGTCATGGAATGGCCTGATTCTAACTGTCATACACGAAAAAACTTTCAGGTCCGAATAATTGGTCGATTTCCGGCGACGATTGGGGAGAAAAGTCGACCAACGAGGGCAAGAAGGTGGGGATGAGGGAATACGGCGACAACCGATCGATGAGGAGGTGGCGTGCTGGGACCGTGGAGCGACGAGATGGCGGGCACGTTGGGGCGTGAGCTTTGGGGCGACGACGGCGCAGGACTCGTCGGAAAATCTCTCGACCCGCACTGGAAGGTCCTAGGCTGCCCGTGGGAAGATAGGAACCATGAGTTACACCCTCGTACTGCTCCGCCACGGCGAGAGCGAATGGAATGCAAAGAACCTCTTTACGGGTTGGGTTGACGTGCCGCTCTCAGAGAAGGGCCGCGCCGAGGCCACCCATGGTGGCGAGCTGCTCAAGGAAGCCGGCGTGCTCCCGGAGAAGCTGTACACCTCGATGCTGCGCCGCGCCATCATGACGGCAAACCTTGCCCTTGATGCTGCCGATCGTCACTGGATCCCGGTTGAGCGCAACTGGCGCCTCAACGAGCGTCACTACGGCGCTCTCCAGGGCAAGAACAAGAAGGAGATCCGCGACGAGTACGGCGAGGATCAGTTCATGCAGTGGCGCCGTTCCTACGATGTTCCGCCGCCAGCAATCGAAGCCGGCAGTGAGTTCTCGCAGGATTCGGACCCCCGCTACGCCGGTGAGCCGATCCCCGCAACCGAGTGCCTCAAGGATGTCCTTGAGCGTCTTCTCCCATACTGGAACGATGTCATCGTCCCCGACATCAAGACCGGCAAGACGATCATGATTGCTGCGCACGGCAACTCGCTGCGCGCTATCGTCAAGCATCTCGATGACATCTCCGACGAGGAGATCGCGGGTGTCAACATCCCCACAGGTATTCCGCTCGTTTACGAGCTGGATGAGGAAACGCTCAAGCCCATCAAGAAGGGTGGCACGTACCTCGATCCTGACGCCGAGGCAAAGATCGCGGCTGTCGCCAACCAGGGTAAGTAACGCACGTTAGGCACGTTAAGCCTGCACACAAGGGGAGTGGCTCCGGCCTCTCCCCTTGTGTGCGTAGTGGGGCAGGGCTTGAAGCGTGGCAAGCGGTCATGCCGGCGCCATCACCCCCGTGCGTAGGGGCGTGGGTTTTGCGAGCGAGTCGATGTCGACGAAATTATCCATCACCCCTTGAGCGTGGGGGCGTGGGACCTCGCCCTCCACAGCGGTTGATCTCCTTGACCATCACCCTTGTGCATAGTGGGGCAGGGAGTGGTGTGCGACGTGGGATTGTAGGTGCGGAGCATGGCGAGGGTGGGGAGTTACTGCAGGAACATGCTGTGTCGTAGATGCAGAATGTGGCGGTAACTGCCGAGGCTGAGATGCACGCGAGCCTGGCATGTGAATACAGTCGCTTTGTGCGCTTTGTGTGCTTTGTGCGCTTTGTGCGCTTTGTGCGGAGAGTTCAATGAGGAAGCTTGGAGGAGGAGAGATGAAGGCAAAAAGGATCATTCTTGACTGCGATCCGGGGCACGACGACGCCGTCGCCATCATGATGGCAGTAGGCAGCCCCGCCATAGACCTCGTCGCCGTCACGACAGTTGGCGGCAACCAGACCCTGGAAAAAGTCACCCATAACGCGCGGGCGATGCTTGCACTCTGCGGCGCACATGACGTTCCCGTCTATGCAGGAGCAGAGCGTCCCCTCGTCCACGCAGTCGAAATCGCTCCCGAAATCCACGGCGAGAGCGGACTCGACGGCGTCGAACTCCCCACGCCGAAGCGCCCACTCGAAGAAACACGCGCAGCACAGGCCATCGTCGACCTCATCATGAATGAACCTGCCGGCACCCTGACCCTCGTCGCAACGGGACCACTGACAAACCTCGCACTCGCTGCCCGCCTTGAACCACGAATCGTCAGCCGAGTGCGTGAGGTCGCCATCATGGGAGGCGGATACAACGAAGGCAATTGGACCGCCGCGGCCGAGTTCAACATTTGGGTAGATCCGGAAGCTGCTCGCATCGTTTTTGAGGAACCCTGGCCGCTCACGATGGTCGGCCTCGACCTCACCCACCAAGCGCTCGTCACTCCCGAATTTGAGCAACGCGTCGCAAGCGTAGGAAATCACGCAGGCACGTTCTTCGTCGACCTCATGGCATTCTTCCGTGCGTCCAACCGTGACATGTTTGGATTCGACAACCCTCCCATCCACGATCCCTGCGCGCTTGCATGGGTCATCGATCCGGAAACGATGAGCACGCGCCAAGCGCCCGTCCATGTTGAAACGCGAGGCGAATTCACCACGGGGATGACAGTCGCGGACTTCCGCCTTCCACCGTCACCTGATTGTCACACCCGCGTAGCCGTCCAGCTCAACCACGACAAATTCTGGGATGCTCTCGCGCAGGCCATTGCTCGCCTGCCCTAACTGAAACAGGACACGCCTCGAACTGGCCGAGCATCGTCGCGCAGAGGCCCTGTTGCCGAAACAGCAGGCGGCTGAGCCACATAGCAAGCCGCACGACCTAGCAAGCCGCACGGCCTAGCGAGCTGCACGACCTAACACACCGCACGACATAACAAACTGGCGGGGAATGCCCACAGCATTCCCCGCCAGTTTAAGCGCTGCATATGTCAGCGGGCGCCGCCGCCCAGCACTTCTTCCTCGGTGCCTGGCACTGACTCATGCGGTGGCACAAAACCTGTCACGAGGAACGTCATCCTGCGGGCAACCGATACGGCGTGGTCGCCATAGCGTTCGAGGAACCGGCCCAGCAACACCACATCGACGACATCCTGGCGGCTCAGCTCGTTTGACTCGTCAAGGACGAGATCAAACGATTTCCGATGGAGCGTATCCAAGATCTCGTCTTCGTCCTGAATTTCCCGTGCGAGCGCAATATCGTGCGTCTCGACAAGTTTTGCCATCTTCGCGCCGACCTTCGCGGCCTCGTCGGCCATCCGCGTCAGCAAGTCGTAAGCGGAACCTTCGACAGCAGCATTCGGGAAATGACCGCGCGCAATATAAGCAACGTGGCGAGCCAAATCACCCATGCGCTCCAACGTGGCAGCCAACCGCAAAGCCGAAACTACCGTGCGAAGATCCGACGCAACCGGCGCCTGGCGGGCCAGCAACGAAATTCCCATATCGTCGACATACTGCTCAAGAAAATCTATTTGCTGATCGGCATCAATGACCGTCTCGGCAAGCGCCAAATTCGCGTCACGCAACGAAGCAGCAGCACGGCTCATCGCAGTAGCAGCAGCCTTCGCCTGTGTCGTCAACGTGTCCTGAAGGAGTGTCATCTCCTTGCGGAATTCCTCGCGCATGTTGCTCCCAAATCTGCCCGGCGAAACCCGCGGGCCTAGTAGTCACCGGCCCAACCCCAACGGAAAGGCCACAAATGTCCACGAACCACATGCCAATTAACCACAACGGAGTGAACGCACACCGCGGCTCAGGTGAACACTCGATGAACAAAGGTAAACATTAGGCAAAACCTACCATTTCGCGCTCCACAAAGCCCGTAGCTACGTTTAACCTGGAAGCATGTCGTACGGTCTCGCCCCCTTCTTCGCCCTCCTCCTTGGCATCATCGTCGGAGCATGGGCAACCTTCGCCTTCCTCTCCACCGAAAGACAACGCCGCAAAGAAGTCGCAACACCAGTCGTCGAAACACCAGAAATCCTTGCAGCGTCAGTGCTCGAAGCACTGCCGCAGGATTACATCATCGTCGATCGCAACGGCCTCGTCGAAGAAGCCTCAACACGGGCATATTCCTACGGCATCGTCAAAGACAACGAAATCATCCGCGACCCGATTCAGCGAATCGTTGAAACAGTCCGCGAGGACGGCCTCATTCACGTCGAGGAAGTGCGGATGAGCCGATCGATGGTCGAAGAACACGTGGAAAGCCGTCTCGTCGTTCGAAGCGCGCCAATGACGCAAGGGAAAGTCCTCGTCCTCTTCGAAGACAACACGGCGCAACTGCGTCTCGAAGAAACCCGACGAGACTTTACCGCCAACGTCTCGCACGAACTCAAAACACCCATCGGGGCGATCGCCCTCCTGGCGGAAACCCTCGAAAATAACGCCGACGATCCCGACGCCGTCCATCACTTCTCCAAACGGCTCTCTCGGGAGGCCCGGCGCCTTGGCCAACTTGTCCAGGAGATTATCGAGCTTTCCCGCCTCCAAGCAGGCGACGCCCTTTCAACCTCGGAACTTGTTTCGATCGACGAGGTTGTGACAGAGGCTCTCGACCGAATGAAAGTTGAGGCCGACGATCGCGACATCACCCTCGTCTCTGGCGGAACTCCCGGCCTTGAGGTGTATGGGGACAAGAAGCTTCTCACCACGGCGGTGCGCAACCTCCTCGACAATGCCGTACGCTACTCGCGTCCGCACGGCAGAGTCTCGGTGGGTGTCTCGTCGCACGACGGCCTTGTTTCCATTGCCGTGGTCGATCAAGGTGAAGGTATACCCGAAAGTGTCCGGGAGCGCGTCTTTGAGCGTTTCTACCGTGGCGACAAGGCTCGGTCGCGCGAGACGGGAGGATCGGGCCTTGGGCTGTCGATCGTCAAGCACGTTGCGTCGGATCACGGTGGTCGAGTCTCGCTCTGGTCGGCCCCTGGGAAGGGTTCGACGTTCACGATTCTTCTGCCGGAGGCACATCGTCCTCAGCGAGCGACGGTGGAGGCAGTAGCAGAAGCCGAGTAGCCGCATGAATGTTGATAGACCAACGCGTAGCATGGATTACGCAAGCACCACGAATGGAAATCAATGACGAAGATTCTTGTTGTCGACGATGAACAGACGTACCGCGAAACTCTCGCCTATAACCTTGGCCGGGAGGGTTTTGGCGTTGTCGTCGCGGAGGACGGGCCGAGCGCGGTTGCCCAATTCGAGGTAGAAAATCCTGATCTCATTCTTCTTGACCTTATGATTCCGGGCTTTTCCGGTATCGAAGTGTGCCACAAGATTCGTGCCGTCTCGTCGGTGCCGATCATTATGGTGACGGCGAAGGACGACGAGATTGATAAGGTCGTCGGCCTTGAAGTTGGCGCCGACGACTACCTCACGAAGCCGTATTCGTTCCGCGAGTTGGTGGCGCGAATCCGTGCGGTGCTTCGTCGTGTCGGCTCGGGTGCGATGGACGACGAAGGTGAGGAGGAGATCCTCAAGGTTGGCCGTATCAAGATGGATACCGAAGCTCATGTCGTGTGGGTTGATGGCGAGCAAGTTGCGATGCCGCTGCGTGAGTTTGAGTTACTTGAGCTATTTATGCGCAATCCTGGCCGGGTGCTCACGCGGGGGCAGATCCTTGATCGTGTGTGGGGCCTTGACTACTTGGGGGATTCCAAGACGCTCGATGTGCATGTGAAGCGGATACGTTCCCGCATCGAGGAGGACCCGAGTTCTCCGGTGGCGTTGCAGACAGTGCGTGGGCTCGGATACAAGCTGACGGCTGCTGGCGAGTAGAGGTGTTCAGCCGCTGCTGGCGACGAGCTTATGAGCAGTTAAAAGCGCGGTACCGCTGTGGGCGTAAATCGGTGAAAAGATTGAGCCTATACCCGTCATGGTAGAATGTCTAAACGAAAAATCATTTTCGACGGAGGGCCTAATCGGTATGGGTTTCACAATCGGTGAGACAGTTGTCTATCCTCACCACGGCGCCGCTTACATTGAGGACGTTTCCACAAAGAAGATTCGCGGCGAGGAAAAGCTCTACCTGACTCTTCGTGTCATGCAAGGTGATCTTGTTATCCAGGTCCCTGCCGACAAGGTTGAAGAAGTCGGTGTGCGTGACGTGTCTAATGACTCGCAGCTTGAGCATGTGTTTAGTGTGCTTCGTGCGCAGGATGTCGAGGAGCCGGCGAACTGGTCGCGCAGGTACAAGGCGAATAGCGAGAAGCTGACATCGGGCGACGTCATTAAGGTCGCTGAAGTTGTGCGTGATCTGACTCGCCGTGATTCTGGCCGTGGCCTCTCGGCTGGTGAGAAGCGGATGTTGTCGCAGGCACGCCAGATCCTTGGCTCGGAGGTGGCGCTTGCGCGTAACGTCTCGGAGGATGAGGCTCTCGGGATTCTCGACGAGATCCTTGATGAGATGCTTGCAGCCGGCGAATCGTCGCAGGGCGCGGAAGAAAAAGACGAAGCTCAGGGCTGATATTTCGGAGACGTCGTGAGCGTTGTAGCTGTCATTGCGGGTGCCGGGTACGGCACCCGCCTTGGTTCCCAGGGTCCGAAGGCGCTTGTTGAGCTCGCAGGTGAGCCTCTTATTGTTCACGCAGTTCGTTCGATGTGGCGTTCTGGTGTGATCGATCGGGTTGTTGTTATTGCGCCTGTGGAAGCGATGGGGACGTTCGACGACGTTGTGCGTAACGCCGGCTTAGAAGCTGTCATTGTGGCGGGTGGCGCGACGCGTCAGGCATCCGTAGCGGCGGGCCTTGCTGGTGCGGGAGATGCCGATTTCGTCCTCATTCACGATGCTGCGCGGGCGCTCACACCAGCGAGCCAGATTCGCCGAGTTGTCGAGGCGTTGAAGGCTGGACATCCGGCGGTGGTGCCGGCACTCCCCGTCGTCGACACAATTAAGAGCGTGGGCGACGCGAGCGATGACGGTACGGAACCTGTCGTCGATACGCTTGACCGTACTCACCTGCGAGCTATGCAGACTCCTCAAGGTTTTGCGCTGGACGTCATCCGGAAGGCCCACGTCGCTTATGCGGAGCTAGCCGTGGACGAATCGACCTCGGCTCCAGACGACGCGTATCTTGCGGAACGAGCGGGATACCCGGTGGTTCTTGTGCCGGGAAGTGACCGTGCATTGAAGGTGACGAGGCCGATAGATTTACGGATTGCCGAGCTGTTTGCGGCTGATCCCGACGACGCTTAAACATCCTCAGCGAGGTGTTCTCGGTCGGCTGCGCGTGCGGAAACCGGGGCTGGTTGTGAGCGTGGCAAAGGAAGTGCGGGAAAGATGGATATTCGAGTTGGCACGGGCGTTGACGTGCATGCGTTTAGCGACGACGAGCAGCGTGAGTTGAGCTTAGCCTGCCTTCAGTGGCCGGGGGAGCGCGGGCTTGACGGCCATTCGGATGCTGATGTCGCCGCCCACGCCGCCTGTGATGCTGTCCTGATAGCTTCTGGGGTTGGGGATCTTGGGACGGTCTTCGGCACTGATCGCCCCGAGTGGTCGGGTGCGTCCGGAGCAACGCTACTTGGTGAGGCTGTTCGTCTTGTGCGTGAGGCAGGCTGGTCTGTCTCGAACATATCGATCCAGATTGTTGGTCAGCGTCCGCGTTTTCTTCCACGCAAGGGGGAAGCTGAGGAGGCTATGACTCGCGTCGTGGGTGCGCCGGTTTCCGTGAGCGCAACGACGACCGATCGCCTTGGCTTTACCGGGCGTTCGGAGGGTCTTGCCGCGATTGCCACGGCCCTCGTCGTGAAAAATTAACGACGATTCAGGCCTGGCGCAGCGGACACCGGTTTTTATGATCGGTGAGGTGCGCCAGGCGGGTGTTTCCTGCGCCAGCCCGGTACTGCCTGCGCCTACTTCGCCTGCGCTTTCACTGGGAGGAAAGCGACCAACCCGACGAGCAAGACCACGGCAATACCGAGGATCCCGTAGTGAGCCACGTCAGCTTTCGAGGCGCCGGTCGCACCGGCAGCGAGGGTAATCGCAAGAGAATATGCGGTTGGCGCGAGGAAGGAGACGGCTCGCCCTGTCGTTGCATAGAGTCCGAAAATCTCGCCCTCATTTCCACGCGGAGCAATACGCGCCAGGTACGTGCGCGAGGCAGACTGTGTCGGCCCGACGAACACGCACAAAATAAGTCCGAAGATCCAGAACACGAGCGAAGGGGACAAGGCTCCGATGCCCGAATGAAGGGCAAAGACAAGGAGCCCGGCTGCCGTCATAAGCGAGAGAGACAGGATGATGAGGGTACGTGAGCCGAACTTGTCGTCGATGCGGCCAAAGCCGATCGTCGCGATACCGGCGACGAGGTTTGCAGCCACACCGAACATGAGGACATCGCTGGATGAGAAACCGAAGGCTGCGGCGGCAAGGACGCCACCAAACGTGAATACTCCCGCCAACCCGTCGCGGTAGATTGCCGACGAGATGAGGAACCACACGACGGAACGGTCAGTGCGCCACAAGCGGGCGATCGAACGGATGATCTCGCGGTACGCGCCGAAGATGCCGCGAACGTCAGAATCTTGGGCTGGAAGGTCGCGCCCCTTGATGAGAAGTGGGAGGGAGGAGGCGAGCATCCAAGCGGCGCAGATCAGCATGGAGATACGGATGTTGAGGCCCTCGTCGTGAGAAATTCCGAACCATGCAGGGTCGGGAGCGATGAAACCGACATAGAGGACGAGGAGTAGGACAATCCCGCCGACATACCCCATGCCCCAGCCGAAGCCTGATACTCGACCTACGGTGTCAGGCGTGGACACGTCATTGACCATTGCGTTGTAGACCACGGACCCCGTTTCAAAGAGGACGTTACCCAGCGCGAGGAGGACGAGGCCGAGCCAGAGGAACGATTCTCCGGGCTTGACGAGGAAGAGGAGAGCCATCGTGACAACAACACCGATTGTTGTGACGGTCAGGACCGTGTGGCGCTTACCGGTGCGGTCGGTCCAGGCACCAATGGCGGGTGCAACGAGTGCCACTGCGACGCCTGCGATGGCGAGAGCCCATCCGAGGTTTGTGTTGGCGCTGGCGCCAAAAAGTTTCTCGTTCGTGAGATAGACCGAAAAGACGAAGGTTGTGACAACGGCATTGAATGCTGCCGATCCCCAGTCCCACATTGACCAGGCGAGAACGGGGCCGGTGATGAAGCCCCGGCGGCGTGCCGTCCCGGAGGTCGAGGAAGATTCTGTAGGAGATCCGGGTGTGGAAGCAGATGATGTCGGTGAGATCGTCGCGGCTAAAGGTGCCGCCTCGGCGTTGTTGGTAGCCATGGTCCCAAGAATATGGCCCACAGCTAACCGATGGGGAAAATCTTGCGATACGGAATGTGAACGAGGTGCGGCCTCTTGGGTGCCGGGCAGGAGGATGGCCGCCCAGCACCAGCGCCGTGCTTGCGCCCTCGTCTGCTGCCGCCGGCACCGAATCGCACCTACGATTGCGCTGAACACCGCCCCGTGCATGGAACGCCACGGTGCCTCGCGCCGCCGCATCAACTAATCTTGAAGGGTGAGCCTCAATATTTATGATTCTGCGACACATTCGCTGAGGGAGTTTACGCCTCTCCACCCGGGCAAGGTTGGCATTTACTTGTGCGGTGCTACGGTGCAGGGTGCCCCGCATATCGGGCATATCCGCTCGGCGTTGGCTTTTGATGTGCTCGTTAGGTGGCTGCGTCGATGTGGCTACGAGGTGACGATGGTCCGTAATGTCACGGATATCGACGATAAGATTTTGACGAAGTCGGCAGATGCTGGCGCCCCGTGGTGGGCCTGGGCGTACCGTTTTGAGAACGAGTTTGCGGCGGCCTACCGCACCTTGGGCGTGCTTCCTCCTACGTATGAACCGCGTGCCACTGGGCATATTCCGCAGATGATCGACCTCATTCAGAAGATCATCGACGAGGGCCATGCTTACGTGGGTAACCCGGGGAATGTTTACTTCGATGTGAACTCTCTTGAAGATTACGGTTCGCTTACGCGCCAGTCGCTCGAACACATGAGTGTGGACGAGGAGGATATGGAGCCAGACAAGCGCAACCCGCACGATTTTGCATTGTGGAAGGCGCCTAAGCCGGGTGAGCCGGAGGATTCGTCGTGGGATACACCTTGGGGTCGTGGACGACCGGGGTGGCACATCGAATGTTCGGCGATGTCTGGCCGGTATTTGGGCGACGAATTTGATATCCATGGTGGCGGTATTGATCTTCGTTTCCCGCACCATGAAAATGAGCAGGCGCAGTCGCATGCTGCTGGTCGTGGATTTGCACGCTATTGGATGCACAATGCGTGGGTGACCATTGAGGGCGAGAAGATGAGCAAGTCGCTCGGCAACTCGCTCACCGTGGAAAACATCGTGAAAGATGTGCCCGCTGTCGTGCTGCGCTTTGCACTTGGCACGGTTCACTATCGTTCTACGGTGGCCTATTCGCCGGAAACGCTGACAGAGGCGACCGCAGTGTGGGAGCGTTTGTCGGGCTTCGTCCAGCGCGCCGTTGGTGTCGTCGGCGAAGTTCCTGCCGAGGAGATCGCTGCGCTTGGCCCCGAGGATCTTCCAGAGTCTTTCGTTTCTGCGATGGACGACGACCTCAATGTGTCGGCTGCGCTCGCGGCGATCCATGAGGCTGTCACTGCAGGGAATAATGCGTTGTCTGAGCGTGACGATCCGGCGGTGTATGAGGCTCAGCGCGTTGTGCGATCGATGCTTGATGTCCTGGGGCTCGATCCGCTTTCGGAGCAGTGGCGTTCCGCTTCGGGCGACGATGGTGTGTACGAGGCTCTCGATCATCTCGTGACGAAGATGTTGGATGACCGTGCTCAGGCACGTGCGGAGAAGGATTGGGCGCGGGCTGACGCCTTGCGCGATTCACTGACGAATGCGGGAATCGTTGTCGAAGATTCGGCTGACGGCGCTCGCTGGCACCTGGAAGGACGATGATGGCAGGAAATCAGCGTGTAAATCGCCCGAAGAAAAAGAAGGGGCCAACTGTCGGTTCTGGTGGTCAGAATCGTCGTCGTCTTGAAGGCAAGGGGCCAACTCCGAAGGCTGAGGATCGCACTTATCATCCGGCTTATAAGAGGAAGAAGGCGGCTGAGGCTGCGGCTGCTGCGAGCGCAGCTCGTGAGGCGGCGCGCACGAAGTTGCGTGGGGTTCTCCATCTTGAGGAGGGCCATGAGCTGATCGCTGGTCGTAATCCGGTGGTTGAGGCTGTGCGTTCGGGTATTCCGCTGACGCGTGTGTTTATGGTGGGGTCGGCGATTTCCGACGAACGTGTGGGCGAGGTTGTTCGTACGGCAACAGCGCTTGGGGCGCCGTTGATCGAAGTCTCGCGTACTGAGCTCGACAAGATGACCGACGAAGCTGTGCATCAAGGCGTCGCGATCGAGGTGCCGCCCTATGATTATTGCGACGTTGAGGATCTTGTGGAGCGCGGTGAGCGCCACGAGCGCCCGGGCCTTATTGTGGCTCTCGACTCTGTGACAGATCCGCACAATTTGGGGGCGGCGATCCGTTCGTCGTCGGCTTTCGGGGTCGATGGTGTTGTGATCCCGGAGCGTCGTTCCGCTTCCGTGAACGTGACGGCTTGGAAGGTTTCGGCGGGTGCCGTGGCTCGTGTGCCGGTGGCTCGTGTGACGAATCTTGTACGTACGCTGGAGAAGCTGAAGTCGCAGGGCTACTTCGTCGTTGGTCTTGACGGCGGTGGCGATGTCTCGATTGACGAGTTGAAAATTGCCGATGTTCCGCTGGTGGTGGTGACGGGGGCTGAAGGTAGTGGTCTTGCCCGCCTCACCCGTGAGACGTGCGACATGATTGCGTCGATCCCGATTTCTGCCGAGCTTGAATCGCTGAACGCCTCGGTTGCGACGGGAATTGCGCTCTACCAAATTGATCGGCTTCGTGCGGCCGCGTTGGCTGCGGAATAGTCAAGGGCAAACGAGGAGGAATGATGGTGGCTTGGCGTCCTATCTCTGGTGAGATTGTTCGTTTCGATCCGTCGCTCGCGACGATTGAGAGCATTGAGGAGTTTTGCGCGCGTCACGGTGTGATTGCGCGAGGCTCTGATGAGGATGGCACGTACCATCTGGAGATTGCGGTGACGGGGCGCCGCCGCCGTGTTGCGATCGTGTCGGAGAACGACGAGGTCGTAGCTGGCCCGAGTTTGTCTGATCTTGTGGAGCTCATGGATAAGGAGCTACGCAAGGTCCAGGTGGAGATTGCTGGGCATATGGCCTGGGGCAATATCGATCTGGGTGAAGTGGATGTTGCGCTTGATAACCCGGGTGTGGAAGGTTCCGATAGTTCGCGCGACGATTCTGAGGTCGACGAGTTTGGTGAGGTTGTTGACGGCCTGACTCCGGAGTTCCTCGCCGGCCCTATGCTCGCGATCTCGGATGTGTCGTTTGCGGCTCTCCCTGATCTTGCGAAGAGTATTGAGCATCCGATTGCGGCGTTCCGTTTAGGTAAGGCAAATGCGGTGATTTCGGATGTGCGGATTCCTGAGCGTAGGTTTGGGATTTCGCCGGGCTTTGTCCTTGTGTTGTCGGCTGATCCGAGTGGTGTTGATACGCCGATTTTGTCGGTTCGTCATCATGCTGTGCGGCGCACGTGGGAGTGGGCTGGTGAGCGTCCGCTTCTGCCGTGGGTGGCGGAATCAGCTGTGGCGCGAGAGTTTGCGACGAATGAGCTGGGCGCAGGTATGTTTGTGTCGCGCATATGTGAAGCGTTGCCGCAGGCTGATGCTGCTCGGTTGCGGGAGGCTCTCCTTGGTGATCCTGCGACTGCTGCTCGCGCGGTGACGGCGGCGCTCGGTTTGGCTCCTGAAGTTTCGGATTGTCTTGATGGCTTGTTGGAGGCGCGTCTCCTTCCGGGAGCTACTTTGTTTGAGCCTAAGCCGTTCCAGGAGCGTATTCAGACGGCTGTGGCGTACGAGGTTGCTGGGCAGGGTTGGGCCACGCCCGAGTTTTGGCGAGTGTATCGCAAGCTTTATTTGGAAAGGCCGCGCCTGATGGAGGTTGTTGCGACTGCGCAGGCGGGTGTTGGCGGCTTGATTTTCGCGGCAGGTGTGCGCAAGTGGCAGAAGACGAGCGGCAAATTGTTGACGGTTCTCGGTGCGGGGCTTGCGGTGAATGCGGGTACGCGTATCGTCGTGACGCAGTGGGTGCAGGCGGCTCTTGAGTCTGAGGGTTTGGCGCCCACCGGCGAGGCTCGCGGCTAGGAAGGGCTTCGGCCCAACCTGAGGTTGGCCTTGCCATAGTTTCGTTGTGAATGCGCTCGCGTAGCCTAGGGTGGGTAGGCGTTGTTGTCCTTGTATGGGAAAGAGGGAGAGATGAGCGAGCAGAACGCGCCGCGTCCAGATGAGTTGGTAGTTGAGCCGCATGATGGCGATCTTGAGGCTTTCTGGACTCGTGCACGCACGGTTGCTAAGCTCAATCCGCTTGAGGTTGTGATCGGTCAGGATGATATGTCGTCGCTGCGTCCGTCTGCCTTTAGTTTCGGTTTGGATGTAGCGCAGGCAAATGAGCTGTGTGAGCTTGTGCTGGCCGGTGCAAAGACTGCGACGTCGTCGTGGGCGCCTCTGTATAAGGTGGAGGATGCCGAACTTCCTACTATCGGTGAGCTAGCCATCGTGTGTGATGGTGCGGGCCGGCCGCGTGCCCTTATCCGCAACACGGATGTTCGCCTCACCCCATTTTGTGAGGTAGGTGAGGATATCGCTGCGGCGGAGGGGGAAGGCCCGCTCGATAAGTGGCAGCGTGAGCACGACGAGTTCTTCCGTATTGAGTGCGGCGAGGCGGGTATTGAGTTTAACCCGGACGACGAGGTCGTCACGGAGTTTTTTGAAGTGATTTACAAGCACTGAGCATGACGTGGGGGCCGTACATCTGATGTACGGCCCCCACGCATTAGATTCGATCTATATAGATCTTTATTTACCTGCTTCATTGATGTCGGTACATTCGTCTGCAGAGGTCAGCGTACCGCTGGGGTTATTTGCCGCGACAGTATCTGCGGAGGCGAGGGCGCTCCAGTCGGCACCCAGGATGATGTTCAACGATTCGCCAGTGAGGTCGCCGTTGTACTGAATGATCGCGCCGGGGATGTACTGGGCGAGAGTGTAGGCGGCTGCGACGCCCTGGGGGCCTGCCTGGATACGAGCAGGCTCATTGAGTGACTGGCTCGACCAGTTGCCCGTGGTCACAACAGCAACACCGAGAGCGGCGAGTTGCTGCGAGGCGTCGGTGGCGATTCCGGTGCGTGACGTCGAGTTGTAGACGCTTGCGGAAATCGCTGAGAGCTCCACGGGTGCCGTGCCTTCGGCGACACACGGCGTGACAACTCTATTCGGGTCAGGTTTCGCGGAGAATTCACGTTCGAATGGGAATGGAATAATACCCGTCCAGAAAAGCATCGCAAAAACAAGGAGCACAGCCATCGTCGCTGCGATAGAACCAAAAAGGACAGTTTGGCGTTGCTGAATGCGACGCTTGTACTCGGTGCGTGCTGAAACCCTATTCACATATCCAACCGTAGCGGAGGAGAGAATTTTCCGCATGGCGTGGGAACGTAACGTCAAGCTCATACAGATGAGGGGCGGGAAAAATCCCACCCCTCATCGTGGTGAACGACGAACGCTTCGTCACCAATCGTGAACGGTGCCGTCCTCAAGGCGATTAATCGGCAAATATGCGGGAGTATATGGATACTCGGCGGCCAACTCTTCGTCGAGCTCCACACCCAAACCTGGCGTATCACCTGGGTGAAGGTATCCGTCGTTGACGGTATAGGAGGTCTTGAAGACCTTGAGTGTCTCATCGTTATGAGGCATAAATTCTTGGATACCGAAGTTGTGGATCGTCATATCCAGGTGCAAAGCCGCTGCCATACCGACAGGTGAAACATCGGTGGGGCCGTGGATTCCGGATTTCACTCCGTAGATATCTGCGAAGGAAAGAATCTGCTTCATACCCGTGATGCCACCAGCATGTGTCACTGACGAGCGGACATAGTCGATCAACCGCTCGGTGATAAGTGTCTGATAATCAAACACGCTATTAAATACTTCGCCGGTTGCGAGCGGCGTTGTCGTATGCGAACGGATCAATCGGAACGCATCCTGATCCTCACCAGGGGTGGCATCCTCAAGCCAGAACAAATCGTACGGTTCAAGCTCTTTGCCGAGACGAGCGGCCTCAATTGGAGATAGGCGATGGTGGCCATCGTGGAGCAACGCAATATCCGTACCGAAGTCACGGCGAAGATTCTCGAACACCTCGGGAACAAAATTGAGGTACTTCCGGGAATCCCATTCCTCCTCCACCGGGCACGGCTCGCCATACTTGTTCGTCGCACGCTTCGCAGGCTCATAGTTGTACTTCTCGCCGGCTTTAGCGGGAGCAATGCCGTAAATTTGGCCAAGGCCAGGCACACCCGTCTGTACGCGCACTGCCTTAAAACCCTGCTCGATGTAACTCTCAACGGCTACCTTGAGAGCTGCGTAATCCCAGCCAGAAGCGTGCACATAAGCACGCAGACCCTTACGTGAAGCGCCGCCAAGAAGCTCGTACAGCGGCATCCCGGCACGTTTGGCCTTAATGTCCCACAGGGCCATATCCACAGCGGCGATCGACGCCATTGTGACAGGCCCACGGCGCCAGTATGGGCCGCGGTAGAGATACTGCCAAATATCCTCAATCCGCGACTCATCACGATCACGCAGCAGCGGAGCGAGATGATCACGCAAGTACGAGGCCACAGAAAGCTCGCGGCCGTTGAGCGTACCGTCACCGTAACCGACGATGCCGTCACTCGTCGTTATCTTCAACGTAACGAAGTTGCGTCCAGGACAGGTGACAATAACGTCAACCTTTGCGATAGTCATGACTTAATCCTTCAGGGGAGGAAATGAACAAAACCGGGGCGAACCGTGATCGGCCCACGGAGCGCGTGGGCGCCAGGAGCGACGCCCACGCTGAGACTCAGAGAGCTGAACGAGGATCGGTGAGATCACGACCAGCAACTTCAGGCATGTATGTCGCCGCAATGAGAACGACCACGCCATCAAAAATAATCATGGCAGCAATCGGAACCCACGAACCCGTCCATGCCGCAACGAGAGCACTCGCGATGACTGGAAGAAGGCCGGTTGCGATCATGGCTGCGATCTCGCGGGTGACAGCCGTCAGGGAGTAACGATTACGTGCACCGAAAATTTCAGGAAGAGTGAGGTTCTCCAAGGACGCCATACTCATCACGCACACATTGTGGATGAGGACGTAACCGATAAGCGTGAGCGCAACAACTTTCTGGCTGATAAGGATAAGCGCAGGAATTGCAACAATGAGCGAGAGTGCGCCAAACACCTGGTACATGCGAGTACGGCCAAACATATCACCAAGCCATCCACACAGCGGAACGATAGCGAAAGCGACGAGCGACGAAATCATCACGGCATTCGTCGCAACAACCTTATCCATAAGGAGATACTGGGCAATGTACGAGATAAGGAAGGTCTGGATCAAACCTGAATTACCGGCCTGCCCGAAACGCAAAGCGAAAGCCACCGCGACAGCCTTATACGGCTTCTGCTTGAGTGCCTCGATCATGCGCGTATCGTTCTCCGCGATGGCCTTGCGCATAACCTCCTCGTCGCTCAGTGCCTTGCCGTCCACAACATCGTCGCGCTCCTCGAAAACAGGAGTCTCCTTGAGATGAATACGAATCCACACAGCGAACGCCATGATGATTGCCGAAGCGAGGAACGGAATACGCCAACCCCAAGCCAGCAATTGCTCCTCGTCGAGAACAGCGACGAGGATTCCCCAAATTGCCGAAGCACCCAGGGTTCCACAGTTCGTACCAAGAGCGACGAGGGAGGCCACAATACCGCGCTTCTTCGCTGGAGCATACTCGGCGAGCATGACGCCAGCGCCAGAGATCTCAGCACCCGCACCAAAGCCCTGCAAAAGGCGGAGAAGGACGAGGAGAGCAGGGGCTCCCAGACCAATCGTCTGGTAGGTCGGCAGTGCACCAATCAAGGTCGTCGACAAGCCCATAATGATGATCGTGTAGTACAGAACTTTCGTGCGGCCAACGCGATCACCGAGGCGGCCGAAGTACCACGCGCCAATTGGTCGGGCAATATATCCGACGCCGTACGTAGCCATTGCTGAAATAACCGCCAACTGGGGCGATTCTCCAGCGAAAAAGATCTTGCCGAAAACAAGCGCGGCTGCCAGCGAGTAAAGCTGGAAATCCATGAATTCCAGCGCGGTGCCGAGCCAACCGGAGACGGCGGCCTTAACAAGGTCACCCATCGTTCGCTCGACCACAGTGTCCTTCGTCTGAGTTGGGTGTGACATGGTGTTCTTTTCTCTGAAAATGGGATGGCTGACGCGGGCCCATGCGTGAAACATGCATAGGCCAACACCAGATGGGATGGGAGAGACGCGGTGGGCGGCTTGAGCCTCTCCCGAGCGAGCTGGACTCCTAGCGGAAAGCTAGATGTCAGAGCTCAATAAGAACCTTGCCGGAGGTTGCAGAATCCTTAGCTGTAGCAAAGGCATCCTCGGCCTTCTCTACGGGGAAGGAATGAGTAATCACCGACGCGATCTCGGGGTGGGCTGCGAGCATGGCGATAGCGTCGTCAATCTCGTCGCCAAAGCGGAACGTTCCACGTACCTGTGCTTCCTTGGCCAGCATCGGAGCGAGGTTGATCGGGGCCTGGCGGTTGGCGAACATGCCCGTCTGGACAATAATGCCCGCACGAGCAACCTTACGAACTGCGTTCTCCAGTGACACCGGGACACCCGAGCACTCGAACACGCGCTCGTACGCCGTCTCAGGGATCTCGTCGCGACCGATGAGGAAGACCTCGTCGGCGCCGGCTTCCTTCGCACGTTCAAGCGGCCCTTCCTGAACGTCGCCAGCGGCAACTGACGCCGCACCCAGCGCCTTTGCTCCGGCAATGAGGAGGAGGCCGATCGGCCCGGCACCAAGAACGAGAACCTTCTTGCCCTTCACGCCCTCACCGATATTGATAGCGTGGAGAGCAACTCCGAGGGGCTCAGCAAGCGCAGCACTCTTGACGGGGAGGCCCTCAGGGAGCGGACGAACCATGAAGTCCTCAACGATGAGGTACTCGGCTGCTGCGCCCTGCCGATGCGGAAAAGGTGCAGCAGACCCAAGATAGTCGCCGTTTGGCCACAAGTAGGGGCGATCTTCAATGCCTGCAGTCTTATCGCCGTATCGGGCTGGGTGCACGGTCACAGGCGTTCCCGGAGCATACGTCCCTGACGGGTCGTAATCTACTTCGCCAGAAAGCTCATGCCCGGGAGCGAAAGGTTCGCGAACGGTGTACTCGCCGTTAGCACCCGCGAAGTAGTAATGGATGTCGGAGCCACAGATGCCGACATACCGCACGCGCAGGCGAACCTGACCTTTGCCAGGTTCCGGCTTCGGAACTTCCTCCAGCCGGATGTCTTCCTTCTTATGGATGGCTAGCCTCTTCACAGAACTTTCCTTTCAGTGAATTTTGTTGGCTTCAATGACGTTGCGCGCAGCGGCCTCAACCCCCGCGGTGACGAGAATGGCGAGTAGTTCGCCAACCCGGGCGACGAATTCGTCGTTAGTAGCGATGCTTTCCGAAAGAATCCCCGAAGCGAGAATTCTCTTGGCATAGTCGGTGTAGTGAGAAACGCCCTCGACCAGTGGGCGGAGTTCTGCGGCAGCCGGGTCCTTCATCAGTGCGCAGACAGGTCCCGGATGAAAACCCTCGGGAGGAATGATCGCGGCAATCCATGCGGCGACTGTCAGTGCAAGTGCGTGAGGCATCCGGCCGCGTGCCGTGTGGAACGCGATCGGCACGGGGACGCGCTGGCGCAAACGCGCTGCGCCAAGGCAACCTATACGGCTCGTCGAATCAGCGAGTGGAAAATTACGCCACCGCGAGTCGAGGTCGCGCACGTAGGGTTCGGGTTCCCAGCCGCGCGGGCGCGTGATGGAGGGGATGTAGTCGTCGTGAATGGCGCTGAGCACGGCCTCCTTAATATATGGAGTTGCCCAGGCGTCCGGGATTGTCTCTTTGCCGTCGAGGCCGCCGAGGTACGCCATGAGGGAGTGGGTGCCATTGACGAGGCGAAGTTTGATGTCTTCGTAACGCTGAACTTCGTCGGTGAAAATTGCGCCGACTTTCTCCCACGCGGGCCGGCCACCAGGGAACTTATCCTCAAGTACCCACATGGTGAACTTCTCGGCGCGCACGGGCGCTCCGTCGCGGAAACCGATGAGTTTCTCGACAGATGGGGCCGTCTCAGGTGTCGTTGTGGGAACGATGCGATCGACCATCGCATTGGGGAAACCGACGTGCTCCTCAATATATGTGAGGACGGAATCGTCGGCTCCCTGCGCGCGGAGGAATTCTGTGACGACCGTATGCGTCATATCGCCGCAGGCGTGAACGTTATCGCAGGAGAGCACGGTGAAAGGCTCGCCGGTTGCGGCGCGGGCGCGCAGGGCTGCAGCGATCAGACCCACGGGTGTTGTTGGGGTAGCGGGGTTGTCGAGATCCGCCTGGATGGCGGCATCGTCAAGGTCAAGGTGGCCGGTTGTGGGCGAGTAGTGGTAGCCCAACTCTGAGACGGTGATTGTGAGAATGCGGCAGCTTGGCTTTGCGACGGCTTCGACGAAACGTTCGGGGTGCTCGGCCGCGACGTCGAACTTCCGGTGGACATCCACGAGATCTGCGCGGGTGCCTTCGCTTGACAGTTCGAGGATTGAGTAGCGCCCGTGCTGGGCGGCGAGGGCGTCGACGATGTCGTGCTTGCGCATGGCGAATCCGTGGATGCCCCACGAATCGTCGCCTGTCGCTGCAATTGCCTTCGCGGTGTAGACCGCGAGGTGGCCACGATGGAAGTTGCCGATACCCAAGTGGACGATCCCGATGTTGTCAGATGCGGGTGCGCCTATGAGATTCGCGGTGGGTGCGGGAGAAGATGTGGGTGCGCTGACGGGGCGGGAAGTGCGTGTGTCGTCTGCGTCGCTTGGAGTGGTGGCTGCCGTTGCCTCCGACGTCATATTGAACACCTCGATGTGATGAACCACTTTGTTCGATGTTTGGCTATGTGAAACATGAATTTCACATCAACGAATATACACCCGCGTTTAATTGTCGCGTCAAGAGTTAGGAACGACGAAGGTGTGGCGCTTGTGGGCAGGTGAGGTGAGGGCCGGATGTAGGAGGGACGGTGAAGTGCCTAAACATAGGGGAAAATGGTGTCCTACGACGACGGCGAATGTGACCGAAGCCTCAAAATGTGGGCGTGTGTGCTGATGCCTAGCTCGACGCGGGTGCTGACATAGCAGCCTCGTCGGTACCAACGCAGCCAGCGTCACCGCCCAACTGGATGGTGGGCGAGCCAGTCCCGGGCGATCGTCGCTGCCGGGAGTTGTTCGCCGACGCTCCGCTCGTTGAGGGCGACCAGCTCATCGGTGGTGAGAAGCGCGCTCACGTTGTTGATAATTGCCGCCGCCTCGTCGTCAACTGCTCGGCTTGCAAGCGGAACAACATGGGAGGCAAGGAAAAGGCCTTTTGAGTCGTGGAGCGAGACGAGATTATTCGCCCGGATTGCAGGATCGGCCGAATATAGGACGGCTATCTGGATGTCGTCGTCCTTGAGTGCTTTGATCGTGAGCGGGCCGCCAGAATCTTCGATTGGCGTGAACGACGACGAAACGCCATAGGTCTGTCGCAGTCCATCCGGGCCGTGTGGGCGTTTTTCTGCTTCGGAGTTTGCTCCCATTACTAATGGTGAGGTGACGTGAGTGAGGTCTGAAATATCGACGAGCCCCCAGGTATCGGCAAAATTCTTCGTGACGACGTAGGAATCCTGGTCAGTGGCGGGCGCCTGGTCGAGTACGCGAAGGCCCTCGGGGGCAGCTGCCGCGACGGCGGCGTAGACGTCGTCGCTCGTTGTCGCTGTTGTGTCCGATTCCCAATACTTGAGGAGAGGTCCCGTGTATTCAGGGAAAAGATCGACTTCACCGACTTCAATCTCGGGTAGATATACCTCGCGCTGGCCGATACGCATGCTTCGTTCGATGGGGTAATCGTGAGCTTCGAGCGCCTGGGCATAGATCTCGGCGATGATCTCGTTCGAGTAGTAGTCCTGAGATCCGACGACGATTGTCCCGTTGCTATGTGACGAGCCGTCACTATCTCCGAATGGGTCGGGATTCGCGCATGCGGCCAAAGTAAATGCTGATAGAGCTGCTAAAGCCAAAGCGTATTTCTTCATGACGGGTCTTTTCGCTCAATAGATCGAGTATCGGCCGGGGTGGCCGTGTGACTGCGCGCGCCGTGGGCGCTGTGGGGTGAGGCCTCGTGCTCGGTGTGTTTCGGCAGAGAGGCCTGTGGTGCCCGGGCCTGCTTCGATCGCGGGTGTGCCTTGCGTGAAGCGTAACGCTGGAGGGCCGACAAGACGATCTCAGCAGCGAGCGCGAGGGTGGTGACGAGGAGGGCGCCTGCGAGCATCTGCGGGTAGTCGCGGGTTTTCAGCCCGGAGAAAAGGAAGCGCCCTAAACCGAGATTTGCCGTGTATGCGGCAAGCGTTGCCGTGGCGATCACTTGGAGAGTTGCGGCGCGAATACCCCCAAAGATGAGAGGGCTTGCGAGCGGTATTTCAACGTGGAGGATCACTTGCCGAGGGCTCATGCCGATGGACTGAGCTCCCTCAATGCTTGCGCGTTCGACGGATTCAACACCGGAATACGCGCCAGCGAGGAGAGAAGGTATCGCGAGGACGACGAGCGCTACGAGAGGTGCGCCTGCCCCGATTCCGAGTACCAGGCCTGCGATGGTGAGGATGCCGAGGGTGGGAATGGACCGAGCTGCGCCTGTGAAGGCGCCGACGGCAGTGGAGCCTCGGCCTGAGTGCCCGATAAGGATTCCTACAGGAACGGCAATGAGGAATGCGATAGCGAGCGCCGCGAACGAGAGCGTGAGGTGTTCGAGAATCCGGGTGGGTATCCCGGTGGGGCCTTGCCAATGTGAGGCGGTCGTTAGCCATTCCCATGCGTGAATGAGGAGATTCATTGCGCCACACCTCGCTCGGCGCTCTCTGCTGTAGGTGCATGGTGAGATTCGCGTACCGATGGGGAAGGTTGGATGGTCTTTCGTCGCGCCCACGGTGTTACGGCGTACCGGATCATCACGAGGAAACCGTCGAGAATTAAGGCCACGAGGATCGTCGCGCATATGCCCGTGAGGACTTCGCCGACAATGCCGCGTTGGAACCCGTCTGTGAGGAGAGTCCCAAGGCTACGAATTCCGACGAGGGAGCCGATCGTCACGAGGCTCACCGTGGATACGGCAACAACGCGCAATCCAGCCACCATGACAGGGAGGGCAAGGGGAAGCTCAACCTGCCACAAACGTGATCGAGGTGAGAAACCGAGGGCGGTGGCGGCATTGAGCGTTGTCGGGTCGATGGAAGCAAAAGAATCGGCAGAACTGCGGACCATGAGCGCTACGCCGTAGATCGTCAAAGCAATGATCATCGTCGCCGGTGAGCGGAGCTGAGTCCCAAACAGGCTCGGAATGATGACAAGGAGGGGAAGTGCCGGAATTGCGTAAAGCAATGTTGTGAACGAGAGCAGAGTGCCGCCTACAGGCGGGTGTGTGTACGCGTAACGTCCGATGGGAAGCGCAATGAGTGCGCTCAAGGCGATGGCGGGGAGGGTCAAGGCGAGGTGTTCGCCGGTGAGTGCGACGACCATCTGCCAATTGAGGAGTAGCCAGGTCATTCGAGTACCCCCACGGGGCGCCCGAGAGAATCGTAAGCGACGAGGTGACCATTGACGTTTGCTGTTGACAAGCGCTGGTTTCCCCGGGGTGTTCCGACAAAATTGGCGACGAAGTCCGTTGCCGGTGCCGTGAGGATGTCCTCCGGTTTGCCGGCTTGCTCGATCACTCCACCTTCGGAAAGGACGACGACAGTATCGCCGAGCCGGAAGGCCTCATCGATATCGTGAGTGACGAATAGGATCGTTGTTCCTAGTTCTTTGTGGAGGCGGAGGAGTTCATCCTGAAGCTCCCGACGAACAATCGGGTCAACTGCCCCAAACGGCTCGTCCATGAGCATGATGTTGGGGCGGGCAACGAGGGCTCGGGCAACGCCAACGCGTTGGATCTGGCCTCCGGAAAGCTCGCTCGGGTATCGATCGGCGAAACTCGCGTCAAGGCCGACGAGTTCGAGGGCCTCCATCCCGCGCCGCTTTGCCTCCGAGCGTGGCACGCCGTTGAGGCGCAGAACTGTCATGACGTTATCGAGGACGCGCCTGTGGGGGAGGAGCCCGCCGTGTTGAAGGACGTAACCGATAGATCGGCGAACGTTGATTGGATCGAGGGTGACAACATCGTCGTCATCAATAAAGATTCGGCCGCTCGTTGGCGTCACCATGCGATTCACCATGCGAAGAAGGGTTGTTTTCCCAGAGCCTGATGATCCGACGAGGGCGACGAGTGCATGCGAGGGGATCGTGAACGAGAAGTCGCGCACGGCAATGGATTCTCCAAAACTTTTCGATACCGATTCGTAGCGGATCATCGTGCCTCTCTTGCTGGGGTTGGCCTGACGGGGTGCAACGCGCTGCTGCGGGTGGACGAACGGCGTGCGAGTGTGACGCAAGTCCAGAGCAGTACTGCTAGCTTAAATACATCGAAACGATGTATGTTGCTTTTGCGGTCAAGCTCTCAACTTCAGCGCACAGGCTCCCCAACACCACGACCGCCCCAGGAAACCCAACGCTCACCGAAACGAGGTCGCCACATGATCGAGATGCTCATCCTGGGCTTCCTTGCCGAAAGTCCGGCACACGGCTACGAGCTACGCCAGAAAATGTGCGAACTCTGCGGGCACTCGCGATCATTCAGCGAAGGAACCCTGTATCCCGCCATCGCACGCCTCGAAAAAGCAGGGTACGTCCGCAGCGACGAAGAAAACACGACAACTGCAGGGAACAGGAAAGCTGGACGAAAGAAAAAAACTCTCCACATCACCGCGGACGGGCGAACTCGACTTCACGAACTCCTACGCCACGCCCACGGACACGACATCACCGACCTCAGCCGGTGGTTCGTCGTCCTCGCGTTTCTCTCTTTCCTCCCAAGCGACGACGAACGTCGCGACGTCCTTCGTCGTCGCCTCGAATACGTAACTCAACCGTCAAGTTTCTTCTACGCTAACGGAACCCCTCTCACCTCCCGTGACGTCGACGACCCGTACCGCCGAGGAATCATGACAACAGCCAAAGCGACAAGACAAGCCGAAACACGGTGGCTACGACAACAGCTTGAGGTATGACGAGTGTGGCTGCGGGGATGCGATCGGGCGGGAACGCCACAGAGAGAGGCGCGGGCGGCGCGGGAAAATCGTCGTCGTGGTGGACTGAGGGGCGGGGTGGGCGACGGATTGCTACCAAAATTGCTACCAATTGCGCCCGTTTTTGCGCCCGTAGTAGCGTCCGCCACGTTGGAGTATTGAGCCAAATTGCCGCTTTGCCATGTGTCTGCCCCCACATTTTGAGTGACCCTTGTACCCCTAAAAAGTATCCCCAAATGTATCCCCGTCGCTGATTACTGCTGATGGTTCCTGATGGTTCCTGGGGGTTTGGAGTCGGAAAGCGTTCCGCGTTATAAGGCTGATAAAACGGCGTTATGGCAACGAAAAAGCCCCGCCGAAGCGGGGCTGTAGCGGAGGATGGGGGATTCGAACCCCCGAGGGCTTGCACCCAACACGCTTTCCAAGCGTGCGCCATAGGCCACTAGGCGAATCCTCCAGGCGCTTTCTGCGCCCGTCCAGCATAGCCGAAACGTGCGCTTAGCGCGAACCGAGCGGGTGAGATGTGGGCTACTCTACTGCGAGGCCTTCGACGATCTCAGCGCCCGGTAGTGATGCCAGCAAGGCGCCAGGCACGGCCAGCTTAGATCGGCGTAGTCCCGAGCCGATGACGCAGTATCCCTCCGCTACACGTGAATCAATGAGGATACGCCAGTGGCTCGGCAAGCCAACGGGTGTGATTCCGCCGTACTCCATGCCAGATTCTTCGACGGCCCGATCCTGGGGCCAGAAGGAACATTTGCGCACGTCGAGGAGCTGGCGGATGGTGTGGTTGATGTCTGCTCGTGTCGTGGCACGTATGACGGCCGCTGCGAAACGCTCTGTGCCTTCCCGTTTTCCAGCCACAAGCACACAGTTGCATGACAAGTAGAGGTCCATGCCGAAATGCTCGGTGAGGATGTCGGTGTCAGAATAGGCTGGGTCAATATCTGCGACGAGTGATTGGGCGACGAGGTCTGGCTCGGTATCGGCGAGGCTGCGTAGCCTGGCGGCGACGGGTTCTCCAAGCGAATCGAGATTGTCGAGTGCTGGGCGCCAGTCGAGCGTGCCCATACCTTCCACGTCCAGATGTCCGATCTTCATGCGTCAAATATAGGTAGGTGGGCTGTTGGCGTGCAGTGATGCCCATTTCTTTCATGGCTGGTATTCCTCGTTGAACTTGACGTTAAGGCGAGGACGTACGCGCTTTAGTGGGGTGGGGAGGTGCGGAGTTCGTCGCCGTCAATCGTGAGGGATGTGCGCACATGGATTGGCGGGCGTTGTGCCCAGTAGCGTAAGCTAGAGGCCGACTCCTCACGTGGCGTCATCTTGCAAAACTCCCCCAGGGCCGGAAGGCAGCAAGGGTATGCGGGCTCTGGCGGGTGCGTGGGGAGTCCTTTGTTTGTGTGTTCGGGGCGGCTCTGTGAAAAAGTCTGCCAAATTCTGTCGCTCGCTCCCCGTAGACTTATCCCGTGAGCATGGCACTATATCGACGGTATCGTCCGCAGCAGTTCCAAGACGTCATTGGGCAAGAGCACGTCACTCGCCCCCTGATGGCAGCTTTGCGTGCGGAAAAGACAGCGCATGCTTACCTCTTTTCTGGTCCGCGCGGGTGCGGAAAGACCACATCAGCGCGTATTCTTGCGCGCTGTCTCAACTGCGTGCAGTACCCCACCGATACCCCGTGTGGTGAGTGTGAATCGTGCCGTGAACTTTCACTCTCGGGATCGGGTTCGCTCGACGTTGTCGAAATGGACGCCGCGAGCCACGGCGGCGTGGATGATGCCCGCGATCTCATTGAACGTGCCTCCTTTGCCCCGGCCCGCGATCGCTACAAAATTTTCATCATCGACGAGGCTCACATGGTGTCGAACCAGGGCTTTAACGCCCTGCTCAAGCTCGTCGAAGAACCACCGCCGCACGTTAAGTTCATCTTCGCCACCACCGAACCCGACAAGGTGATTGGCACCATCCGTTCGCGTACGCACCACTACCCCTTCCGCCTCGTCCCTCCGGAAATCCTCGACGGTTTCCTGCACCAGGTGGCTGCAGACGAAGGCATCGAGGTCGGGCCCGGTGTTATCCCGCTCGTCGTGCGAGCTGGAGGCGGGTCTGTGCGCGATTCACTCTCAGTTCTCGATCAGCTCATCGGCGGCACCGATACGGGAATCCTCGAATACGACAATGCCATCGGCCTACTCGGGTACACCGACGGTTCGATTCTTGACGACGCCGTAGAAGCTATCGCTGCGAGCGACGGCGTATCTCTCTTTGCCGTAGTCGAACGCATCGTGCAATCTGGGCACGACCCTCGCCGGTTCGTCGAAGATCTCCTGCAACGTTTACGTGACGTCATCCTCATTGCTCTAGCCGGTGATCAAGCCAGCGACGTCTTCACGTCAGTTCCACAAGATCAGTTCCAGCGCATGAGCGCACAAGCTGAACACCTCGGCGCAGTACGAGCCTCACACAGCGCTGACCTTGTGAACTCAGCGCTCAGCCAGATGGTTGGCGCCACGTCGCCACGCCTCCAACTAGAACTTCTCTGTGCACGCCTCCTCGTGCCAACATCAACCGGAAGCGCCACCGTAGCTGCACCCGCAGGCGCCGCTCCTTCCCGCCAAAGTGCGCCCACAGGGAACTCAGCGCCCCGCGCGCCGCGGCAGCGTCCCGCCGCAGCAATCGCAAAAGGAACAACCGCACCTGCCCAACCGGCGCCAACCGCCCGCCGCGAAATCTCACCCGCCTGGGCAGCTCACAGCGGAACGCCTACACAGGCTGCCGCCACTCGCGCAGCGGAAAATCACAACCCGGAATACACGCAACCGTCGGATACCGTGAGCTCCCAGCCACAGCCACAGCACCAGGCGAAACCCGCGCCCGCAGTGCAACCGGAAACACACAACGCGCCAGTCCGCCCCTCGCCCACTCCGCAGGATGAACACCGAAACAACGCTCCCACAGAAGTGGCACAAGAACAGATAAAAGCTCCTTCTCAGCCGGCGCCTACCGCACCAGAACACACATCAATCGACGAGCTCCGCCGCAACTGGCACGAGATTCTCACGTCAAAGAAACGTCATGGGCTTTCTGTGCGAGGCTACGCCCAGGCCGTCACTGCAACACCCGTCGCGCTCGAAGGCACGACCCTCACTATTGGATTCCCGGCCAACAAACCCGACCTCGTCGAACGCTTCACCTCACAAGGCCACGCCGAAGAACTAGCACGAGCCCTCGCGGATATCATCACGCCCGGCCTCACCGTCAACGTGATCGCAGGTGATGTGCTCCCAAAAGCTGATGCCGCCCAGGAGGCGGCACCAAGCCAACGCCCCTCCACTCCTACACCCATCACTCCCACGCAGCCGGCGCGCCACTCAGCACATGGCACCCAACCCGCAAACACAGGCACGCCCACCCACGCAGAATCTGCAACCGCCCCCGCAAGCCAACGGGATACAGCGGCCGATCGAGAGGGCGCAAATGCCGGCCAGCAGGCTACACCAGCCGAGCAACAGCCAGAACCCGAACCCGCACCATTCGACAACTACCCACCCTTCGACGAATTCGGCGACGAACCCGAACCACCCGAATACGCCATCCCCGAACCAGAATGGGCGCGAAGCTCGTCGTCAAAGCCTGCTCAAGCACCCATGGCTGCGCCGGCTCCCGAGTCTGCATCAGCTCCTGCGCCCGCAGCTGCGCCGACTCCCGAAGAACACGTCGCCGAAAGCCGCGAGCACACCGCACCACCACGTGAGGCCGTACCGGTCCCTCACATCGCGCCGCCCAGCCCAACCTCGGCCGCAAGCGCTGCAGAACCATCTGACACGGCAGATCCAGCGGGAGTGCTCGCACAACTCATCGACACCCCGAGCAATACAGGCGGCCCCACACGAGAGCTCCACGCTCACACAACTCCACCGGCAGCTTCACAACCCACTCCACCCGAGCTATCCGACAGGAAACCTGCGGTATCACCTTCAGAAGCGTCGCCAACGCAACCGCAAGCACATGAGCCGGTCGAATCATCAACGCCGAGGCGGGTGCAAGCCCCCGAGGGTTCAATCGCATCCCCCACCCCGGCTACGCCGCCCGTCCCGTTCTATAAACAGAACATGCCGCCCGTTCCATCCTTCGCAAGCATGTCCCAAGCGGGCCGTACCCCGGCCGCACAAGGAGGCTCACTCGCCGAACGCATCCGCGCCACACACGGCTCAGGAGCTCCCCGGCGCCCAATCCCAGCACCACAGCCCTCCCAAGGATTTACGTCGGAAGAAGACGAAGTGAGCGCCGACGATCCCACAATCGAACAATCCAACCTCGTGGGAATTGATGTCGTCCTCGAAACGTTCGGAGGGACAGTCATCGAAGAAATCGCAGAAGAAAGGAACGGCATCTGATGGCCGGAGTCTATGACGGCGCAGTTCAAGAACTTATCGACGAACTGGGGCGACTTCCCGGCATCGGCCCCAAAGGCGCCCAACGCATCGCCTTCCACATCCTCGAAGCAGATCCAACCGACACCCAAGCCCTCATTCAATCCATCCAAAAAGTGAAAGATCGCGTCCATTTCTGCGAACGATGTGGCAACGTCACAGAATCCACCATCTGCGCAATCTGCTCCGACCCACGCCGCCTTGACTCCGTCATCTGCGTAGTCGAAGAAGCCAAAGATATCGTCGCCATTGAACGGACCAGAGAATTCCGCGGCCGCTACCACGTGCTCGGAGGCGCCATCAATCCCATCCAAGGAATAGGGCCAGACGACCTCCGTATCCGCGAACTCCTCTCGCGCCTCTCCGATGGCGCTGTCACCGAAGTCATCCTCGCCACCGATCCGAACATCGAAGGCGAAGCGACCGCCGCCTACCTGATCCGCCTCCTCTCCACGCTCGGGGTGGCAGTTTCGCGACTCGCCTCCGGCCTACCCGTCGGCGGCGACCTCGAATACGCCGACGAAATCACCCTCTCCCGCGCCTTCGAAGGGCGTCAACGAATCCACACACCCACCCAAGACAAGGGCGCCGAACCCGGCTTCTAAGAACCTCACTTTCGCCCGGTCATCCACCTCTCGCCTCCGCTCGTGTCCACCTAACGAGACTCGCAGCTCTCACGCTTCGGGCGCTCTATACGATGAATCGCGTACAGCGAAGGAGTAGCACGTGGCACTTATCGTCCAGAAGTTTGGCGGTTCGTCGGTAGCAGACGCGGAAAGCATCAAACGCGTCGCAGCGCGCATTGCGGCGACGAAACGCGCAGGGAACGATGTCGTCGTCATCGTCTCGGCAATGGGCGATACAACCGACGATCTCATCGACCTCGCCAACGAAGTCACCCGCAAGCCACCGGCCCGTGAAATGGATATTCTCCTCACGGCAGGCGAACGAATCTCCATGGCACTTCTTGCGATGGCAGTCGATAGCCTCGGCGTCGAAGCCCACGCATACACAGGCCGCCAGGCCGGCCTCATGACAGACGATAAGTACGGCAAAGCATCCATCCTCGGAGTCGTCCCAGAGCGCATCCTCCGGACAATCCAATCGGGTGCAGTGGCAATCGTCGCCGGCTTCCAAGGCGTGAATTCCCGTAATGACGCCACCACACTTGGTCGCGGCGGCTCCGATACAACAGCCGTGGCATTCGCGGCCGCGCTGCGCGCCGACGTATGCGAGATCTACACGGATGTCGATGGCGTATTCTCAGCCGACCCCCGCGTTGTCCCGGCAGCCCGTCAGCTCGGCGTCATGACCTACGAAGAAACGCTAGAACTTGCGGCCCACGGCGCCAAAGTCCTCCACCTACGCGCAGTGGAATTTGCCCGGAAATTCGGCGTGCCCATTCATGTTCGATCGTCATTCTCCGATAAGGAAGGAACCTGGATCGTGAGCGATAACCTCAGTGAAGAGAAGGCTATGGAAGCCCCTGTGATCGCGGGGGTGGCGCATGATCGCACGCAGGCGAAGATTTCTGTCATCGGTGTGCCCGACGTCCCCGGCGCTGCAGCCAAGATTTTCGCGACGGTCGCTGTCTCCGACGGCAACATCGACATGATTGTGCAGAACACGTCGCTCTCAAAGCCTGGCGTATCGAATATTTCATTTACAGTTCCGCAGGCCCAGCTCGATGAAGTCGTCGCCGCCCTCGAAGCGAAGAAAGACGAGCTAGGTTTCGCCGAGATCCGAGTAACGGAGAAGATCGGAATTCTCTCGATCGTAGGTGCCGGTATGCGTTCGCACACCGGCGTCTCGGCAAAACTCTTCGAAACTCTCGCCGAGCTCGGCCTCAACATTGACATTATTTCGACATCCGAGATCCGCATTTCGGTCGTATTGCCCTCTGATTCGGTTGAGGACGCAGCGCGTGCAGTTCATTCCGCATTCGGACTGGATGCCGATAGTGAAGCGATTGTTTATGGAGGTACAGGACGATGAGCATCACTCTTGCTGTCGTTGGTGCAACCGGTCAAGTTGGCCGGGTTATGCGTTCCATTCTGGAGGAACGCGATGTCAAGGCCGACAAGGTCCGGTTCTTCGCATCGTCTCGATCAGCCGGCCAAGTTCTTCCGTTCCGAGGCGAGAACATCGTGGTCGAGGATGTGGCAACGGCTGATTTTTCAGGAATTGACGTGGCTGTTTTCTCCGCAGGCGCCGGAACGTCGCGTGAGTATGCACCAAAGTTCGCGGCTGCTGGGGCTGTCGTCGTCGATAATTCATCGGCGTGGCGTAAAGACCCGGAGGTTCCCCTCGTCGTTTCCGAAGTAAACCCACATGCGCTCGCAGATCGTCCCAAGGGAATCGTCGCAAATCCTAACTGCACGACGATGGCCGCAATGCCCGTACTGAAGCCCCTTCACGAGAAGTACGGGCTCAAACGCCTCGTCATTTCCTCCTACCAGGCCGTTTCCGGTTCGGGCCTCAAGGGTGTGCAGGAGCTCGATTCGCAGATTCGTGCGGGAGTAACTCAGGATCTGACGAAGCTCGTCACGGACGGCTCGGCGGTGACGCTTCCAGAGCCGAGTACCTACGTTGCCCCGATCGCTTTCGACGTGGTGGCCTTCGCGGGCGCTCTTGTCGATGATGGGTCGGAGGAAACCGACGAGGAGCAGAAGCTCCGTAACGAATCACGCAAGATTCTTGAAGTGCCGGATCTTCTCGTGTCAGGTACGTGTGTGCGTGTCCCAGTGTTCAGCGCGCACGGGCTCGCGATTAACGCCGAATTTGAGAATCCAGTGACGCCGGATGAGGCGCGCGCACTCCTCGCGGAGGCGCCGGGTGTCGAACTTACCGATGTTCCGACCCCGCTTGCCGCTGCAGGTAAAGATCCATCGTTCGTTGGTCGTATCCGCGCGGATCAAAGCGTGGAAGGAGGCCGCGGCTTGGCGATGTTCGTCGTAGCGGACAATCTGCGAAAAGGTGCCGCCCTCAATGCAATTCAGCTTGCCGAGCTTGTGATTGAGGAACTCTCGGCTTAAGTTCCCCAGTGTCGGAGCGAGGCGGGTTCTGCCCGCCTCGCTCTTTTCATACGGAGTGGTGCGCTTATTCTCGGTGATCGAGGAAGGAGCGTTCGTCGCGCCGAAGCCGGAGAACGTTGTCGACGAAGGAGCGTAGCGCTTCGTCGGAGGGAATATCGTGGCCGGCTTGTTCTGAGATGTACCAACGGTGTTCGAGGAACTGGTGGAAGATCTCGCCGGGTTCGAGTTTTCCGCGGAGCTCGTGAGGTACGCCGCCGACCGTTGGCTCGAAGACGTTGATCATCCAGTCGTGCGCGACGGCTAGGAGATCCTCGTTCATCATGTTGTGGTTTGCGCGGTACTGCTCGATGTCGTTCATCATGCGGCGGGCCTGGTTTTCCTCGACATCCATACCCGTGAGGCGCATGATGAGGCGCGAATAGTGCCCTGCATCGACAACTTTGGGTTGGATGTAGAGGTGGGTTCCGTCGAGGTCGCTCGTCATGGCGAGTTCACCAACGTCGAATCCGAGATCGTTGAGGCGCTCGATTCGTTCGGCGACTTTCCAACGCTCGTTGGTGCGCATGGATGTTTGTTTGGTGAGCTCCGCCCAGAGTTCGTTGTAGCGTTTGACGAAGTAGTCACCAATAGCGATGGCGTCGTAGTCGTCTGGGAGGACGCCACCTGCTTGGAGGTCCATGAGTTCGCCGATGATGTTGGTGCGTGCCACGTCGATGTCGTAGTCGCGTTTTCCATGTGTGATGGTGTCGTAGATTTCGCCTGTTTCGGCGTCCACGAGATATGCGGCAAATGCTCCGGCGTCTCGGCGGAAAAGAGTGTTGGAGAGTGAGACATCGCCCCAAAAGAATCCGAGGAGGTGGAGCCTCACCATGAGCACAGAGAGTGCGTCGATGAGGCGTTTGGCTGTTTCTGGGCGTTGATGGTTCCCAAAGAGGGCGCGATAGGGCAGCGAATAGGGGAGGTGGGCTGTGATGAGGCAGGCGCCGAGGGCTTCGCCATCGCTGGTTGTGCGCCCGGTGATGACTGCGACGGGTTCCACGGCTGGTGCGCCGAGGCGTTCGAGGTTACGTAGGGCGTCATATTCGTGGTGGGCGCGATGCTCACCGATTTCTTTGACGGCAATGATGCGGTCTTTGTCGAGGTTGACGAAGCGCACGATATGGCGGGAGATTCCGCGGGGGAGTGCGGCGACGAGGTCGTCTGGCCAGTGTTCAAGGGGGAGATCCCAGGGGAGGTCAAGGAGGGCAGGCTCAAGTTCGACAGCGGTGATATTGAGCGACTGCTTCATCGTTTTCCTTTGATTGCGGTACGAAAGTGTTGATTGCGCGTGGGTACGGTGCGCAGGGATGAACGACGAAGTCTGGGCGTTGCGGCGAGGCGTGGCCCAGACTTCGTCGTGTGTGGTGTTAGTTGAGTCGATCTCCTGTTGATGCGGAGAAGAAGTGGAGGTCGTCGTCGCTGACAGACAGGTTGATAGTTGTTCCCCCGATGGGGATGTGATTGGGGTCGATCCGGAGGGTGAGCTGGTTGGAAGCGTCACCCGAGCCGAAGGTTGTTGTTTCGTTTTCTGCGCCGAGGATTGGCCCATGGACATAGGCGTCGGAACCGATGGATTCGGTGACGTCGACGTTGAGAGCGAGCTGCGATTTCTCAGTGACGATGTGTGCGGCTTCTGGGCGGAAACCGATCGTGATGTGGCCGTCATCCGCTTCAGTGAGTGCGGCGCGGATCTCGCGGGGAACTCGGATGCGTGCGCTGCCGAAAACCGCGTCCTCGCCGTCAGTGCGCCACGTGCCGAGGTTCATTGCCGGTGATCCCATGAAGCCGGCGACGAAAGCATTCGCGGGGCGTTGGTACATCTCTTGTGGCCCTGCGACTTGCTGGAGTACGCCATCTTTGAGGACGGCGATGCGGTCGCCCATCGAGAGTGCTTCAGTCTGGTCGTGGGTGACGTAGACGGTCGTGATGCCGAGGCGGCGTTGGAGCGAGGAAATCTGGGTGCGGGTTTGGACGCGCAGTTTGGCATCGAGGTTGGAAAGCGGCTCATCCATGAGGAACACCTGGGGTTCACGGACGATAGCTCGGCCCATAGCGACGCGTTGGCGTTGGCCACCTGAGAGGGCCTTCGGTTCACGGTCGAGATAGGGTTCAAGATCGAGGATGCGGGCGGCCTCTTCAACGCGTTTGCGTATGACGTCGTGAGGTTCACCGGCAATTTTGAGAGCGAAGCCCATGTTGTCGGCGACAGTCATGTGGGGGTAGAGCGCGTAGTTCTGGAAAACCATTGCGATATCGCGCTCTTTCGGAGAGACGTCAGTGACATCGCGCGAACCGATAAAGATGCGGCCGGAGGTGAGTTCTTCGAGGCCGGCGAGCATGCGCAACGATGTTGATTTGCCGCATCCTGATGGGCCGACGAGAACGAGAAATTCCCCGTCTGCAATGTCGAGTGAGAGGCGATCTACAGCAGGATAGTCCGCTCCTGGGTAGATCCGTGTTGCCTTGTCAAAGGTAACGCTAGCCATGAATATGGTCCCTTCACCGGCAGGTACGTGCCGGACGATCCGAGTGAAAGGTGCCGAGTGCGTGTCGACTCTGACACAGCCCGTCGCGAAGCGAACTTCGAGGCGAACCTCCCTCATTGTGGCATGTATGTGTGTGTTTCTGCCACGGCGGAAGGGTGGGGAGAAGTTCTAAACGGAGAGGACGACGAGCAGATGTCTACAGATTTGGCGGGGAATTCCGCGGATATTCGTCTGCAGTATCAAGAGAAAAATGCGGTAAAGGCCACGTCGTGAATTTTTCACGACGACATCCCGAGCTCTCTGAGGTGGCCGGGTTAGCTGACTCCCTATGTCGAGCTGCTGGGCTAGGCTGCGGCGTCGCTGCCCTGGGCCCACGTCCCCACTCTGTACGCCGGATATCGTGGCGCATCTCGCTGCGGCGTCGCTGCCCTGGGCCCACGTCCCCACTGTGTCGCGGCGCTATGGGGAAAGCTCAGGTAGCGTAGAAGGGTGCGCGAGAGGATTATCGGTGGGTACAAGCTCATCAAAAGGATTGGGTACGGCGGCATGTCGACCGTATTTGCAGCTGAGGATGCCGCCGGTTCGCGTGTCGCGCTCAAACTTCTCCATCCATCAGTGGTCGCTTCGGCCAGTGGGCGTGAGCGTCTACGCCGCGAAGTACGTATGCTCCAAAAGGTGAAGGGACCGTTCGTCGCCGAGGTCCTTGACGCTGAAACCGACGACGATGAGGCTTTTATCGTCACAGAACTCATCGACGGCCCTACGCTGGAGCAAGACGTCGTCGACAATGGAATCTTCACTGAAGAAGACCTCGTTCACCTCGCCGAGCAACTCCGCGATGCCGTGGATTCCATCCATCGTGGTGGCGTACTCCATAGGGATCTCAAACCATCAAACGTCATGATGGGGCCGCGTGGCCCGGTGCTCATCGATTTTGGCATTGCTCAACTCGACGACGATTCCCGCCTCACACAGGCCGGTTCTCTCTCCCATACACCTGGGTATTGCGATCCTCGCGTCATTGAAGGTGCAAGCCCCGACGAAGCTGCGGATTGGTGGGCGCTCGCGGCGATTGTAGCTTTTGCTGCGACCGGGAATCACCCATACGGGAGTGGTGGCTCGCCTGCGGTCATGCGCCGTGTCGTCACGGGGGATGTGAACCTCAGTGGCTTGTCTGCCGAGCTGGCGGGAGCGTTTGCCCGCGCTCTCTCACCGCGCCCTGCTGAGCGGATTTCATTCGACGAGCTTATCGAGGTTATTCGTTCTCCGGAGTCCGGGCAGCGTTTCGTCGATGCAAACGTCACGCCGCCGACGATTGTCGACGATCCCGCGGCCACGTACGTTCCCGATTGGGACGGCGAGGTTGTGGGCGATGAAGATTCCCCCGGGGGTGTTTCAGATCGAGCTGTCACGGCGGTTGTCAACGAGGGGGTAGGTGCCGCAAGGAATCCTGGGTGGCACGGTGATCCGACAGAAGGCGTGTCGCCCGGACATGTGCTACCTCATGATGGGCGCGCCAATGAGGCCCCTCTGGTTGCGCAGTCTCCTCGCACGGATATGTATGAGACTCCAACGCTCGTTGCGCAGCCAGGGGGAAATGACACGCACGTGCTTCCGATGGTTGCGATGCCTGAGAGCTATGGGCCCTCGGTGGTGGCGCAACCATCGTCTATGCCTACGTCCTATCCGCCTTCACTACCTGAGTGGATGCGGCCTGCGCCTCCGGCACGCATGTTGCTTGTTGCTATTGCATCTATCCTCGTAGCCTTAGCGAGTTCGCTGCCTGCGGTTGCAACGTTCGTCTACGTGGCGTGTGCCGTGATTGCGACGATCGTCGGCAGTGTCCATGCTTCTCTTCATACTCGGAGGATGGAGAAAGGCGGCCCGTTCAAGGCGGAAGGTCTGTATGTGTGCCTTCGCCTTCCGTGGCACTTCGTCAAAGCTCTCTTTATCCAGGCGATTAGTGCAGGAATTGGCATCTTTTTTGCTGTCGCTGTGGTGTGGGTATTGGGGAGCCTCCAGGAGAGCGCGACGATTGGGTACCTTGGCAGGCTTGTGCTGAGTATTGGGATGTTGGTTGAGGTGCTGGCCTCGTGGAATATCGGTACAAACGTGCGTGCGCGACAAGGGGCGCGTCTCATAGCGCGCTCGATCGCTCCTTCGGCGGGTTATCGCGCTTTTTGGGTCGTTGTTTTCGTAGGTGCTGCGGCGGCTCTTGCGTTTTATTTGTTTACCGCTGGTGTGAAACCGAACTGGGTGCCATTGACGCAGCCTTCCTTCTACACAGGATGAGCTTCGAGCACACATAACCTATTTCACTCCTGGGAAAATTCGTAACGCTGGGGCTTCGTCGTCGTGAATAAATCCGCTGAAAAGTGCGGGTATCGCAGTGTCGGGCAAAGGCGCGGGCGACGAATGTGGTGGCTCGGATACGTGGTGGGCCATAGGAGAGTTCAGTTTTGCCCTTTATGATGCTCCTATGGCATCACGGAATACTCCTGGAACTTCGGGTTCCAACATGACTAAGGCAGAGCGCCTCGCGGCTGCACGCGAAGCCGCCCGGAAACTTCACGAGGAGGAGAAGCGGCGGGCAAAGCGCAACCGCCTTCTCGTGATTATTGCGAGCATCGTTGTTGTCGCGCTTGTGGTGGCCGCCGTTGCGGTCATTGTGAACTCGAAAGACGATGCGGCGAACTCCGCGGGATCAAGCGATGCGCCTCAGTACACCGCCTTCACTGTTGGTGATAACGCACTGCCGAGTGCGTTGCCAACCAACGTCGATTCGATGGGTGGGATCTCCGTTGGCTCGTCGCTCGTAGCGGGATCGGTGAACGAAGGTAAGCCTGTCGTGCGCGTCTACTTCGATTACCTGTGCACGCACTGTAACGATCTCGAAGCGCAGTACGGTGAAACGCTCTCTCAGATGGCAAAGGATGGCAAGATTACTCTTGTTTATCAGCCAGTTGAGATTATCGGCCAGAAGTTCTCGACTATCGGTGCTGCTGCTGATTTCTTCCTTGCGGAGCACGCTCCTGAGCAGTACGTCGATTTCCATAACAAGGTGTTTGCCGACCTCTCGAATCCGGTGTTTAAGAAGCAGGCGGACCTGCCGACCCTCGACGATCTTCTGAAGGTCGCCAAGGAAGTTGGAGTTTCCGACGATGTCGTCGCTGACCTGAAGACCACCCTTGAGAATGGGTCGTTGGATTCGTTGGTTGAGCAGGCGACAACACAGTTCACGAACAATGGCCTGACTGGCACGCCGTCAGTAATCATCAACGACCAGAAGCTGACGAACTGGAATACGGCACTGATCAACGCGATTAACGAGGCGCAGGCCGCCTAAACCGGTTGATTCCCTCGTATCTTGGCCCCTATGGCATGACGTGTGCTGTAGGGGCCATTGCGTTGCGGTCGATAGGGACGTGCGGGCGGTGTTCGTTGATGATGTGTGATGATTGGGAAATTGTGACGGCGTTGGCTTGTCTATCTCTGTAACTTTCTGGCAAGATAGGGACGCTGCGTTGTGTAGCGTGCCGCCTTAGCTCAGTTGGTAGAGCAGCTGTCTTGTAAACAGCAGGTCATCGGTTCGAGTCCGATAGGCGGCTCTCGTTGTACCTGGGCGTTGAAGCCTGGCGTGGTGCTCTTCCTGTTCCTTCGATGGAAGGCGGGCCCTCTCGTGAAAACCTCCTGTTGAGTGATAACTATTTTCTCCCTGGATATATACCCCATAGGGGTATATTATTATGACCGTTAGGATACCCCACTGGGGTATATGAAGGAGGAAATATGGAAACGCGTGAATACTCGGTAACAGGCATGACATGCCACCACTGCGAGATGTCCGTCCAAGAGGAAGTCGGAGAGATCGCAGGGGTTGAGAAGGTGGATGTCAGTGCACAGACAGGCAAGCTTGTCGTCACCTCGTCGGCATCAATCGACGACAGTGCTGTGATCGCGGCCGTTGAAGAAGCAGGTTACAACGCCGTTCGCGCCTGACGACGAGGCGCCTAGAACGCGGAACATAGTCGATATTTTGTCGCAGCCAACCGGCAGAATCCCACAAGGACGAAGTTAAAGGTGGCAAGCGTATGAGGGAAGTGGGGAATGTGGCGAATACACAGAGCGTTGGCGGGAAATCCGAGAGTCAGACCATATCTGCTTCAGCGAGCGGAGAGGTGATTGAACTCGATGTTGGCGGCATGACGTGTGCCTCCTGCGCAAACCGAATCGAGCGGAAACTTAACAAGCTTGAGGGGATTTCCGCCTCCGTCAATTTCGCCACCGAAAAGGCACATGTGGTCGCGCCGTCTGGATACGACCCCGAACGCCTTATCGAAACGGTCGAAAATGCCGGATACACCGCCCAACTTCCGCTTCCCCCAGTCGACGAGTCCGAAAGCGTACCCGACCGTCACGATGAGGAATTGGAGAAACTTCGCCAACGCCTGATCGGCGCAGCAGTCCTGTCCATCCCCGTTATCCTCATGGCGATGATTCCCGCATTCCAGTTCCGCTACTGGCAGTGGGCGTCGCTCACATTGGCTTCGCCGGTGATCGTGTGGGCAGCGTGGCCATTCCATAAAGCGGCGTGGACGAATCTCAAGCACGGTGCCGCCACGATGGACACGCTCATCTCGATGGGTACCATCTCGGCCTATCTGTGGTCGCTCTACGCCCTCTTCCTCGGTGATGCTGGCATGCCGGGAATGAAGCACGGCTTCGATTTTTCACTCGCACATTCGGATGGGGCGTCGAACATCTATCTGGAAGTCGCTTCAGGGGTAACTCTCTTCATCCTCGCGGGGCGTTACTTCGAGAAGAAGTCCAAGCGTCAAGCTGGGGCGGCCCTGCGAGCCCTGCTTGAGCTCGGGGCGAAAGATGTCGTCGTTCTTCGCGACGGAAAAGAACGCCGCATCCCCATTGAGGAGCTCACGGTTGGCGACGAATTCGTCGTGCGTCCCGGAGAAAAGATCGCAACGGATGGGCGCGTTGTTGCTGGGGCATCTGCGGTAGACGTCTCCATGCTGACGGGAGAATCCGTACCCGCCGAAGTTGTGCCCGGCGACGAGGTCGTTGGAGCCACTGTCAACGTCAGTGGTCGCCTTGTTGTGCAAGCTACACGCGTGGGGGCGCAAACCCAGCTCGCGCACATGGCACAGATGGTTGAGGATGCTCAAACAGGTAAAGCTGAGGTTCAGCGCCTTGCCGACCGCATCTCGGGAATCTTCGTGCCTGTCGTCATCGCTATTGCGGCTCTCACGCTTGCTGCCTGGCTTCTCACTGGCCACTCGGCAACGGATGCGTTCACGGCTGCCGTCGCAGTGCTCGTCATCGCCTGCCCGTGCGCACTCGGCCTCGCTACCCCCACTGCCCTCCTCGTGGGAACTGGACGAGGAGCGCAGCTCGGCATTCTCATCAAAGGCCCCGAGATTCTCGAATCTACCCGACGCGTCGATACTGTGGTGCTCGATAAAACCGGAACAGTGACAACCGGCAAGATGTCGCTCATTCAGGCGGTAGCTGCCGAAGGTACCACACGAGAAGAACTGTTGCGTATCGCCGGATCGCTAGAAAACGCCTCCGAGCATCCCATCGCACAGGCAATCGCCCGAGGTGCCCGCGATCAGGGCATTGACCTTATCGAACCGGAGAATTTCGAGAACCTTGCGGGGTGGGGCGTGCGAGGCGCGGTCGGAGGGCACGAGGTGCGCGTCGGCCGAGCCGAAACGGATCTTCCCAAGGCTCTCGCAGAAGTGAAGGCTGCTGCCGAAAGTGAAGGGAAAACGGCTGTCATTGCCGAATGGGATGGTGCCGTTCGTGGAATTCTCGTCGTCGCAGATTCGGTGAAACCGACGAGCGCCGAAGCTATCGCTCTTATGAAGAAGATCGGGCTGATCCCGGTACTGCTTACTGGAGATAATGCCGAGGTCGCAGCAACTATTGCGGCACAGGTTGGGATTGACCAGGTGATTGCTGAGGTTCTTCCCCAAGATAAGGTAGCCGAAATTAAGCGCCTCCAAGGGGAAGGGAAGATCGTTGCTATGGTGGGAGACGGCATTAATGACGCTCCTGCTCTCGCGAGTGCCGACCTCGGGCTGGCCATGGGAACAGGCACAGATGTTGCAATTGAAGCCGCCGATATCACCCTCGTGCGCGGTGATCTTCGATCGGCAGTCGACGCCATTCGTCTTTCTCGGAAAACTCTCGGCACGATCAAGACCAATCTATTCTGGGCCTTCGCTTACAACACAGCGGCAATTCCGATCGCTGCATTCGGACTACTTAACCCCATGCTTGCCGGGGCGACAATGGCATTCTCCTCGGTGTTCGTCGTTGGAAACAGCTTGCGGCTCCGCCGATTCACGAGCTGTGCCAAGTGAGCCGCTCATGCGGAGACGAAGTCGCCCATAACGGCAGCGAGCCCTTACTACGTGCAATGGCTGCAGAAATACTGACGAAGCTATCGGAAGGACAAGCGCAATGAACAGTGTCGATGGCACTGAGGAGCCGCAACTTGCACCGAGCGGCGTGAAGGTGCTCCCACTCGCATCCGGCTCCGGTGCAGGCCGTGAGGAAGCGTGCTGCTCGGGGGCCTGTTGCTCGGAGGCTGCGGAATCGTCGAACCATACCTGTTGTGGCCACGACCATGACAACACGTCCGTGGACTCGTGCGATTGCGAGGGCGACAAGGGCGAAGGCGCACGCATCCGCGCCGCGAGCCTGGAGCACGGGCCAGGCAACGTCGTAGCCTCTCAGCCGTCAACGTGCGGCTGTGCGCAAGCCCGAGCGGCAGGGGCAGGACTCCCGAGTGAACAAGGAGCGCACCAGCACGGTTACGTCGGGGACAAGCAGGCGTACCTCAAACGCATGAAGCGAATTGAGGGGCAAGCGCGAGGTATCACTCGGATGATCGACGAGGATAAGTACTGCATCGACATTCTCACCCAAATCAGTGCCCTCACCCGCGCACTTCAAGGTGTGGCCATTGGCCTCATGGACGACCATCTCAAGCATTGTGTGCTCGATGCGGCCTCACTCGGCGGCGACGACGCTGCAATCAAGCTCAAGGAAGCCACCGACGCCATAGCTCGTCTCGTACGGTCCTGACGGCTGCGTCGCTCTCGGTTTCGGGCTTGCTGAGTGAACCACAGTGTCGCCGGGGCAGCCGGCCTGTACCAGGTGTCTTAAGACGGCGCGCGGAGAAATATGGTTTTCAACACCCACACGCCGGAATCGCGGGGGTCTACCATGCTGTGCAGCCCAATAACCACGGGATATGCGGCTGTTTCGGGGGCTTCGTCGGATTGATACGTGAATCACGACCTGCCCAAGTAGTCGTACAGTTGTTGCGTGAACCATTCTGGACGTGTTGCGCGCCGGCGTAACGGAGCCAGGAGTTTAAGGAGTAGTGCATGCTTGCCGATCCCACGGATCGGTGCGAGTGAAAGGCAGGAGAAACAAGCATGGCGACCTCGCAGGCAACCCGAACGCTGCTAGGAGAAATTCTCAAGCGCCAACTCCGTGAGATGCCACTATCGCGCATCACAGTGTCGGGAATCGCCGCCGAAGCAGGCATCACCCGCCAAGCCTTCTACTATCACTTCTCCGATGTCTACGACCTTGCCTACTCGGTCTTCACCACCGACATGTCCGGCGCAATCATGCAGCACGCCCACTTCGCGACCTGGCAGCAAGGCCTCCTCGAAGTCTTCACCTACATGGCGGATCATAAACAGCAGCTATATGCTGTGACGAAGTCGCTGACGACGACCGAACGCGACAACTTCTTCTTCCACACCTTCAACCGCATGATGACCCTTATCGTCGACGAGATTATCGACGAATCGTCCCTCGTGATTTCCGATAAAGACCGCACATTCATCATCCGGCACTTTGCGCTGAGCATCCTCGCCCACGTCCTCTACTGGCTGGCGACAGACATGGAAGGCGACCCCAACGAACTCGTCGCCCAAATCGACATGGTCTTACGAGGGAACATGATGCGTGCCCTCACCTCGTGCAATCAGCAGGTCTTACCAGAGCAGAAGCGGCCCGCATAACGAAGGGTCTTGAGCACAAGCGCCCAAGACCCTTCATGGGATGTCCCTATCACCAATACAGCGATCCTATCGGCCACGCAACGTACATTCGTTGGGCCGAAGTCCTGGAAGCCACGTGGAGTCCGCAGGACTTTTCCTGAGAAGGGGTGCAGCTGAAGCACCTCGTCGGACCGCTCCCATACTTCAACTTGGCCTGCTCCCATGCCTCGAGCGGACTTACGCACTCAGTAGGTGCCTACGCAGGTAGCGACCAATCAAGAGGCTCGGCCCCCTGTTGGGCAAGAAGGGCATTGGCGCGAGAGAAGGGGCGGGAACCGAAGAAACCCCGCGAAGCCGAGAGAGGCGACGGGTGAGGTGACATCACGACCGGCACATCGCCAAGAAGCGGACGAAGTTCTTGAGCAGGGCGCCCCCACAAGATTGCTACAAGAGGCAATCCGCGTGAGGCAAGAGCACGGATTGCGTGGTCAGTGATCTTCTCCCAGCCCTTACCGCGATGAGACGCAGGCGATCCGGGCGCGACGGTAAGGACCCTGTTGAGAAGCATGACACCTTGCTCGCACCACGGCGTAAGATCCCCACTTTGGGGCCGCGGTAGGCCAAGATCGTCGTGTAATTCTTGATAGATATTGGTGAGTGAGCGGGGAATGGGACGCACCGCCGGATCCACAGAAAAGCTCAGACCCACGGGATGTCCCGGAGTCGGATAAGGGTCCTGTCCCACGATAAGGACTTTGACGCGATCAAGAGGGTAGGTGAAGGCGCGCAGCACGTTTTTCCCTGCCGGAAGGTAGCTGCGCCCGGCTGCGAGTTCATCCCGTAGGAAATCACCCATGGCGTGAATATCTGCTTCGACAGGCGCGAGGGCACGTGCCCAACCAGGATCGATGATGTCGGAAAGTGGCTGCATATAGGCAAGGGTACGCGGCTCCCGAGCGTGATGCTCGTCGCTCCGCGCCTGCGCAATCTGCGGCTGGGCGGTGAATGTGATCTTTGCGGAGAAGATGATGCGAAATGCCGATCCGTATGCGGGCTAAGGTGAGGAGTCGAGAGGAGGAACCGATGATGAAGAACGACGAAGGAGAGGCTCGCAACGTGCGAACAAACGGCCAGGATGACGGGCGTGCACTCACAGATGAACAGCGTGCGATTCTCGACCTTGAAGAATCGTGGGTTCCTCGGTCGGGGAAGAAGTCTCGGGCGATTCATGAGCTTGGGATGAGTGAATCCCGCTACTACATTGTGCTGAGCCAGCTCCTTGAGAATCCGCTCGCAGAACTTGATCGCCCAGAGCTTGTGCGGCGCATGAGGCGCCTTCGTGACAGGCGTGCACGCGAACGTCACGGCCGTGATATGCGCGCCGATCGTTCCGCCGCAAGAGGGAACACGGTAGGCTAGCGCCGTGGCAGAGAATAAGTATCCTGAGGACGAATTTGACCTCCTAGCCAAGGAACGCACAGTTCGTGGCACGCACAGGAGGGCGAAGTCCAACGCAAAATGGTGGATCGCACTGGTTGCGATCATCGTCGTCGCCCCCACTCTCGGATGGGCGTACATCCATTTTCTCGGTGTGCCCACCTTTGACAATTCGGCAAAGCCGGTTGCGAGCGCATCTGCCGAAGCGACAACCTCGGAGAGCGCAAGCGCTGAGCCAACGGTCGAGCCCAGTGAGTCTCCAACCGCTGAGCCAACGGTTGAACCGGAACCAACTGTGGAGGCCACACCCGCACCTGCAGCAGATCACACGAAGAGTGTGCTCGTACTCAACGCATCAGGTGTCACAGGCCTCGCAGCTACTCAACAGGCTGTGCTGGAAAAGGCAGGATTTACCAACGTCACAATTGGTAATTACCAGTATTCACGCCCGGCAGCCAGCCAGATTTACTACCCCGCTGAAGCGGATGAAGCCACAGTCGCCGAGATCGCTCAGACGCTCGGTATCTCAGCCAACAATTTTGTTCTCAACGCTAACGCTACCGGAGGCGATCAGATCGTCGTCGTCCTCGCAGGGGACCTATAAGAAGGCGAAAGCTGGAAGAAAACATGTGGACGGCACCGATGAGGTGCCGTCCATTGCGTTGCGGCGAATGCGGCGCCGAAAAGACTTTGAGTATTCCATATCTGCGCCGCAAGTGAACATCGTGGGAAGGAGAGTGCCCAATCTTGCACTCGACTGGTGAGAGTGCCAAAATTCTAGTTAGCACTCTCGCAGTGAGAGTGACAGATTCGAGTAGTCGATGAGGTGAAGCTAGCTCAGGAAATACCTGAGCGGTGGAGCCGTCCGTCGCGGGCATTGGCTGCATACCATCCCTACGGGAGGAAATTCAGCATGGCAAAGACCATTGCATTCAACGAGGAAGCTCGCCGCTCCATGGAGCGCGGACTCAACCTGCTTGCCGATACCGTCAAGGTCACGCTTGGACCTAAGGGCCGCAACGTTGTGCTCGACAAGAAGTGGGGCGCACCCACCATCACGAACGACGGCGTGTCCATCGCTAAGGAAATCGATCTCGAAGATCCGTACGAGCGCATCGGCGCCGAACTGGTGAAGGAAGTCGCTAAGAAGACCGACGATGTCGCTGGTGACGGTACTACCACGGCAACGGTTCTCGCTCAGGCTCTCGTCCACGAAGGTCTGCGCAACGTGGCCGCAGGCTCGAACCCGATCGCACTGCGTCGCGGTATCGACTGGGCCGTGAAGGCTATCTGCGACCGCCTCCTCATCGACGCGCGCGAGGTTGAGACCGAAGAGCAGATCGCTGCTACGGCGTCCATCTCCGCTGGTGATCCGGAAATCGGCGCAAAGATCGCCGAAGCTATGGAGAAGGCCGGCAAGGAAGGCGTCATCACCGTCGAGGAGTCCAACACCTACGGCCTCGAGCTTGAGCTCACCGAAGGCATGTCGTTCGACAAGGGCATCCTTTCCCAGTACTTCATCACCGATCCGGAGCGCCAGGAAGCAGTCCTCGAAGACGCCTACGTGCTCCTCATGGATTCCAAGATCTCGAACGTGAAGGAACTGCTTCCGCTTCTCGAGAAGGTTATGCAGTCCGGCAAGCCGCTCGTCATCATTGCTGAAGATGTCGATGGCGAAGCCCTCGCTACCCTCGTCGTTAACAAGATCCGTGGTACCTTCAAGTCGGCGGCTGTGAAGGCTCCTGGCTTCGGCGATCGTCGCAAGGAAATGCTCCAGGATATGGCTATCCTCACCGGCGGCCAGGTCATTTCCGAGACCGTTGGCCTCAAGCTTGAGAACGCCGATCTTGACCTCCTCGGCCGTGCACGCAAGGTCGTCATGACGAAGGATTCGACGACGATCGTCGAGGGCGCTGGCGATCCGGAGCAGATTCAGGGTCGTGTTGCTCAGATCAAGACCCAGATCGAGAACTCCACCTCCGAGTACGACACGGAGAAGCTGCAGGAGCGCCTCGCTAAGCTCGCTGGTGGCGTGGCTGTCATCAAGGCTGGCGCAGCTACTGAAGTTGAGCTCAAGGAGCGCAAGCACCGCATTGAAGATGCTGTGCGCAACGCTAAGGCTGCTGTTGAGGAAGGCATCGTCGCCGGTGGTGGCGTTGCGCTGATCCAGGCTGCTGAGGAAGCATTCGACGGCTTCGATCTCGAAGGCGACGAGGCAACTGGCGCTCAGATCGTCAAGCTTGCTATCCAGGCTCCGCTCAAGCAGATCGCAGTCAATGCCGGCCTTGAGGGTGGCGTTGTTGTGGAGAAGGTTCGCTCGCTGAACAAGGGCGAGGGCCTCAATGCTGCGACTGGCGAGTACGAGGATCTTCTTGCTGCCGGCGTTATGGACCCGGTGAAGGTAACTCGCTCGGCTCTCCAGAACGCTGCATCCATTGCGGGCCTCTTCCTCACCACTGAGGCTGTCGTCGCTGATCTCCCGGAGAAGGCTCCGGCTGCTGGCGGCGAAGGCATGGGCGACATGGGCGGCATGTACTGATCTAGCCGTAGAGAATTGCAGGGCAGCTAAGATTCTGGCCTGCGTCTCAAGGTGGGTGCCCCGCAGAATCTGCGGGGCACCCACCTTTGTGTACACACTCCAACGGCTACGAGCCATCAACGGCTGTTGGCTATGGCTGGGTACCGAACCTCAACATCGATCGACACTAAGCAAATGTCGCAACACTAAGCAGGCGCAATGCCGCGTCGCTGCCAGCTTTAGGTAGCGCAACTAACCACCCCCCAACCCTCATTGGTTGGGGCGGGTAGCTCTATATTTCTGGTTCGCGCTCCATGCCGTGTACAGGCGTGTCAGAAAGGACGCTTGGTTCAGCATCTTCCTCAGGGTCGCGAGTGAGGTGCGGTGGCGGCGCGTCCTGGTCACGAGTCGGGCGGGCCGCCTTGCCATGTGCAGCAGCTTGCGCGGGCGCAACCGGCTCCGATGGTGGCATACCTGTGGAGGGCGAGGTGGCAGTCGCTGTGGCAGAATCTGCGGTTGAATCGTGCTCGTCCACGCGTACGACCGGAATATCTGTGGTTGTTGAAACGTCAGGCGGGGCTGGCGCCATGATTCCAGCTGGCGTCACTTCGTCGCCGTGCGGAGCATGGTCGTTTATGGAATCACCGGCACTTGCTGGAGTCGGTGCAGACTGCGCGCTCGCACCCGAATACGCACGTGTGCCCGGGAGAGCTTCGGCCCAATCCGGTGTTCCCTCGGATGCGGGCCACGAATCGGAAGGTACGTATGCTTCGTCGGCGGAACCGAATTGTGAGAAGAACTCCACCTGTTCCTTCGACGGGAATCCGGGTACTGAGGCGACGAAGGGGAGCGGTGCGTCGCCCTGGGGCTTTGTGCTGCTCGGTGCGTCCTGACTGGTTGAGTCGATGCGCCCCGCGGTGTCGGCCTCATGAGCGGGTGGCGGGGGAGTCGGCGCCGCAGCGGCGTCGCCCTGGTCGGTGCCGAGAGGGGCGTTGGTCTGTGCGGCGTCGCGGGCTTCTTTTGCGGCGCACGCGGCGCGGTGCCGTTCTTCAATCCGACGACGAAGCTCGGCAGCCACTTCTTCACGTCGCCGCTTCTTGCGTTCTTCGGCTGTCGTGGCTTCGCGTTCGGGGAGGCCGGGGTCGACGAGTTCGTGACATGCTTCCATGCTGGAGAGCGTGTCTTTCTCTTTGAATGCCGCGTAGCATGCCACTTCTAGCTGGCGCTTGGCCTCGGCTTCGGCTTCTTTTTCTGCCTGGAGCCTCTCGGCTTCGTCGGCTTCAGCGGAGGCGGCAAGGAGGGCTGCGGTGATGTCGGTGGGCTCAGCGGGTGAGTGCGCTGAGGCGCTCGACGATGTGTGTGCGCGCGCGGGATTAAGCGGCGCGTGAATGTCCTGCGGAGCGGCGGAACGAGCTGTCGTGTCGGCCTCGGACAGTGAGCCGCTGGCAACTGCCGGGCCAGCGACTGGATGAGACGCAGCACCTGTGCTCATAGTGTCGCTCGCGGCCTCGCGTTCTGCGGCAGGCTGCGAAGTGGTGTCCAGAGGTTCGTCCGACGAACCATGTGAAACGGGTTGAGGAGCACCACTGTCAGCGTCGCTGTTGTGTGCGCCATCCGCTCCGAGAATGGGTGCGTGCGTGCGAGCTGTCCCCGTGTTTTCGGGTGCGGTGTTCACACCCGCGGCGTCGCCTGCAGCACCAGCGAAGGCGGCGCGTTCTGAGTTGGTCTGAGCGGCACTCGCCTCGTATTCGGCAATCATTCGGCCGAGACGTTCGAGCTCTGCTTCAAGGTTTTCGCGTGCTCGGGCATCCCATTGGCGTGCGAGTGGGGTGACGAAGAGTTGGCGGCGTGCGAGGAGGCGTGAGACGATGTCGCGCCTCGTCGTGAGGAAGGCCAAGCGCGGAATATGCGCGTATTCCTCTCGCACTAGTTCAAGGTAGCGCTTATAGCGTTGGGGTTCGACGGCGAGAGTGCCGAGGTGGGCATCACGTAGGGCAAGCTCATCGACATCGAAGGCCTGAAATTGCGCGGTTTCGGTCGTCGTCTTGGTGTCAGTGGGTTTCATTCCACGGACGAGTTCTGCGACGCGGTGCGCTTTGGTTTGGTCAACGTCGAGTTCGAGGAGATGTGTTTCGGCCATCGTTGCCGATGCCCCGATGTTTTCGCCGCCCTTCTTGGTGTAGGCGTCTTCTTCTGCGGTGGAGAAGACGATTCCGTGATACCAGGCGGCGAGCCGAACGAGGCTGGGCTCGTGAGTTTCGGGGAGAAGCGTTTCGAGCCGGGTGAGGAGTTCGATGACGTGTTGGAGGCCGTGGTAGGCACGATCGGGGCTAGACCAGCGTTCGATGAGGCTGTGGCAGGCTTCGGCCAGGGCTTCTTTGCTTTGTGGCGACCCGGCGCTTTGGACGGAACGCACGTAGGCGGGTACTAGCCACCCTGGTACTTCGACCAATGCCGGCCCTCCCTTCAGGCATTCCCTCGTTCCTATTTCTGGTCACTTTTCTACAGCACACACTACGCTGGAGCGTCGCAGATGTATCGCAAAAAGGTGCAACGGACGAGATTCTAGTCCTCACTGACGCTTGAGGGACACTTCTTTGGTCACAATTCATTAAAATCCCAGGTCGCGGGCCTATTTTGGTGGGGTGACGTGGTGTGGAGTGTCGTCGTTCTCACCCGGACTTTACGTGTTTGCTCGTGCAGATTGGGCGCAGGGGCCTAGGAGTGAACTAACGTAGAGCCGTGAGGAATTCCGAAACTCGACTTCGAGGACGCGCCCTTATCACGGGTGGAACCTCGGGGATTGGCCGTGCTTTCGCGTTTGCTTTGGCTGCGCGGGGCGTAGATCTTGTGCTCGTCGCTCGTTCTTCTGAGCGGCTTGAGAGTACGCGTGAAGCTATTTCTGAGCGTTATGCTGTGCGCTGCGACGTGTTGTCGGCGGATCTGTCGTCGGGTGAGGGTTACGAGGCCGTGGCTAGGCGGCTCGCGAGCGACGAGGCTCCTGTCAATATCTTCGTTAATAATGCTGGCCAGGGCCTCTATCACGAATTGGCGACGAACGATACGGCGCCGCTTGAAGCGGGTATTGAGCTTATGGGGACTGTCGTCGTCAAGCTCGGCGGGGTAGCTAGCGCTGCGATGGTTCGTCGTGGCAACGGTGTCATTATCAATACGGCCTCTGTTTCCGGCCTTGTGCCGATGGGCTTGTATTCGGGGATCAAGGCGCTTGTGCGTACGTGGTCCCTCTCGCTGGGAATTGAAGTTGCTCCGGCCGGTGTGCAGGTCATGACGTTTATGCCGGGTTGGGTGCGCACCGAGTTTCATAAGCGAGCAGGTGTGGAGCGATCGAATCTGCCAGGCTTCTTGTGGTTGGACGCTGATCGTGTTGTGCGTGATTGCCTTGCTGATGTGGAGAAGGGCAAACGATACTCGATCCCGTCGAAGCGCTTTAAGGTGATTGCCGCGCTTGCTGAGCACGCTCCGAAGCGGGTGGTGTGGGCTGTCACGGAGAAGATTAACAAGGGGCGACGTTGAGTACTGAGAAGTCCCGCGAGGATAGCCACTCGGAGGAGGAGTATTCGCTTCCGCCTGCCTCGGAATCTGGAGATCAGGCTGATTCTTCGGCGCGTGGAGCAGGTACCTCGCTTCGGTCGGGCAAGGAGCTCAGCACTTTGGAGCCTCTTGATCGTTACCTCGATGACGGCTTGCGCAAGCGTCGCCACCTGGTCCGAAAGCTCGTCACGCGCCCTGTCATTTCCACCGTGGTTCGCCCGACTGTGTTGGGCGAGGAGAACGTCGACGACCTGACGGGTGGGTTCATTCTGATCCCGAACCATTCGTCGCATTTGGATGCGCCGATGGTTTTTTCGTTGCTTCCCGATAAGCTCACGGAGAGGCTTGCGACGGGAGCAGCTGCAGACTACTTCTACAGGAAACGTTTTATTTCGAGCTTGACGTCTCTGTTTTTTAACACGTACCCGATTGAACGCTCGGGTAAGAAGAAGGGGAAGGGTCGCGGAAAAGCTGCCGGTATGACGGGCAGGCTCTTGCGTGCTGGTGTTCCGATCCTCGTGTTCCCGGAGGGGACGCGTTCGCGTGATGGCAAGATGGGCAAGCCGAAGTCGGGTGCTGCTGCGCTTTCCCAGCAGGTGGGTGTCCCGCTCGTCCCCCTTGCCATGAAGGGCGGACATGAGGCGATGCCTGTTGGAACCTTCTTCCCGAAGGTGGGGAGCGAGGTTTTCCTCTTTATCGGCAAACCGATGTATTCCCTTGACGGAGAGGAACCGGAGGCTTTCATGGCGCGGGTGTTCCGAGCTATTTCTATGATGCTCGATCAGGGGACGCCGCATCCGGTTGACGACGAGGGCCGTTCACCTTTTGATCCGCCGGCGGGCGAGGCCTAATTTAGCGGGCGGTGTCGGCTGGCGGCGTCACGGGGAACGAGAGGCGCACGGTTAAGCCCCCGCCGGGCGTGGTGGCAACTCGGGCAGAACCTCCATGTGACGCCATGATGGCGGCGACGATAGCCATACCAAGCCCTGAACCGCCTGATGCGCGTGAACGAGAGTAATCGGCTCGGTAGAAGCGTTCGAAGATCCGGGAGGCATCCTCGTCGCTCACTCCGGGGCCGTGGTCACGAACTTCAATAACTGCTTCGTCGTCGCTTGCCATCCCAACAGCGACCTCGCATGGTGTGCCATCGGGCGTGTGGGTGAGGACGTTGGAGAGAAGATTGGCGACGACCTGCGCCACCTTGTCAGAATCCGCCGTGACGACGACGGGTTCCGTCTCCGGACGTGTCAGCCCGATCACGGAGGCAGAACGGTTGGCGTCACGCACATGGAAGTCTGCTACGGCGTTTTCGCAAACTTCGGTGAGATTGACCGGGCCAAGGCTGAGTGGCCGGCCTTCGTCAAGGCGTGCGAGTTGGAGGAGATCTTCGACGAGGCCACTCATTCGTGTGGCTTCAGATTCGATCCGGTTCATTGTCTGCGGCAGGTTTTCGGCGGGCACGCCGCCGATGCGATACAGCTCGGAGTATCCGCGAACAGTGGCGAGAGGCGTACGAAGCTCGTGTGACGCGTCGGAGACGAACTGGCGCATCTTTTTCTCAGAATTGAGCCGAACGACGAAGGCTTGCTCGATTTGGCTGAGCATGATGTTGATGGAATCGGCGAGATTCGCAACTTCTGAGCCGTCTTTATCGCGTGGTACGCGTTGAGACAGATCCCCGGCCGCGATGTCGTAGGTGACTCGTTCGATGGCGCGGAGTCCGTTCAGTGAGTGCCGGACAAAGGCTGCCGTCGCTGCCGCCCCGAGGGTCACAATGACAACACTGATGAGAATAACTGTTTGTGTCACCAAATTGATGATCTGGGTGATCGGCTTGAGTGGCTTAGCGATGAGAACCTTGCCGACTACTTCTCTCGTCGTCTGGTTCTGATTCGTAATATCGAAAACAACGGCACGCCACGGTGAATCACTCGTGCCGAGAATCGTCGTCGGACTGGTCGTTAATGTTTCAAGGAGCTCCTGATCGCCGGCAGGTTCGCCGTAGCGGTCGCTCACAGACGTACTGACCTGCGTATTCTCCTGGTACTGCATGGTTTGGCTGTTCCACCAGTACAAGTAGACGTAGTAGTCGGAGACAGCAGCAGCATCGTCACCCATGTGGGGAGATTGCGAATCCTTGAGGATCTGATTCGCCACCACGGTTCCGGAAGAAACGAGCTCGTCGTCAAGATTCTTGACGAGGACGCGCTGGAGCATCGTTACCGTCACCGTACCGAGAATGGAGACGACGACGAGCATGAGCACCGTAAAGGTGAAAACAAGCCGGAACGAGAGTGTCCGGGTAACTTTCGTGCGGCGGGCGGGGCGGTGAACGCGCCCGAATGAATGCTTGTCAGGGGACGACACGAGGACGGTGCCTACTTCGTGCCACGCAAGACGTAGCCGATTCCGCGTTTCGTCTGGATGAGCGGAACGATGGAGGCTGCCTCGGCAGGATCGGTGATTCCGAGAGCCTCCGGTGAATCGACCTTGCGACGAAGGTAGGAGATGTACGATTCGACGATTGAGATTTCGCCTTCCCAGTTGTAGTCCCACACGTGGTCGAGGATCTGCATCTTGGAGACGACGCGCTCGGCGTTAATCATGAGGTAGCGCAGGAGCTTAAATTCGGTGGGCGAGAGGTCGATATCGCGCCCAGCGCGGCGCACCTCGTAGGAGTCCTCGTTGAGTTCAAGATCCATGTAGCGCAAGATTGCGGCGTCTTCTTCCGCGGGTTGGGTACGACGAAGCACAGCGCGGATTCGTGCGACAACTTCTTCGAGGGAGAAGGGCTTCGTCACGTAGTCGTCGCCGCCGACGGTGAGGCCCTGGATTTTGTCCTTGACGTCGTCTCGGGCAGTGAGGAAGAGGACTGGAAGTTCAGGATCGCGTTCACGCAGGCGGCGCAGTACTTCGAAACCGTCCATGTCGGGCAGCATGACGTCGAGAACGGCGAGATCAAGGTGGCCCGCCGACTGGTGGTCAAGCGCTTCGTGGCCGTCCGCTGCTGTGAGAACTTTGAACCCGGCGAAGCGAAGGGAAGCCGAAAGAAGCTCACGGATTGAAGGCTCGTCGTCGACGACGAGCAGAGTTGCTTCTGGTGCAGTTGGCTGAGTGCTCATGTGTCCATTGAACGAAGGAAAGCTGGGAGTTGTCTAGGAGAATCTGGGAGAGTTCTCGGGAAACGTCCAGAATGACAAAGCGAGGGCCGCCCGCATGAGGTGGGTGGCCCTCGCCTGAGAGACGTATGCCGAGGCTAGCGCGACGCTCTGGCCTCAATGTCAGTAGGAGGTGAAATCCTTGCCTTCGAGCTGAGCTGGCGGATTGCCGGCCTTCAGGGCTGCGAGGCGAACTTCAATCTCGACATCGTTGGAGTGATCTTCGAGGGCAGCGAACTGCTCGTCGAGGGAGGCTGCCGCGACTTCGGCCTTGCCCGCAGCGAGAGCCTCCTGGCGGCGAATCTGCTCTTCGTAGCGGCCGAGTTCACTTGTCGGATCGAGGACGTTAATCGACGAGATGGCGTCCTGTACCTTGAGCTGAGCGTCCGCCGTCTTTTGACGCGCAACGAGTTGGTCGCGCTTCGCCTTCAGCTCATCGAGCTTGCCGCGCATCTGATCGAGGCCGGCTTTGAGCTTCGCGACAACTTCTTCCTGTGATTGGATCAGCGGCTCGGCGTCCTTTGCCTCTTTTTCGAACTGGAGCTGCTTTGAGATCGCAACCTTGGCGAGGTTGTCGAACTTGAGAGCTTCAGCTTCTTTGCCGGACGAGCGCATCTTGTCGGCCATCTGCGAGGCTGACAGGGCCTTCTGCCCCCATTCACGGGCCGTCTTGATGTCGTCAGCGTAATCGGCCTGGGCAAGGCGGAGATTGCCGACTGTCACCGCAACCGCGTCCTGCGCCTCAGCAATGGAGTTGGTGTAGTCGCGCACCATCTGATCGAGCATCTTCTGGGGGTCCTCTGCGCGATCGAGGAGAGCGTTGATGTTGGCCTTGGCGAGCTGTGCCATACGGCCGAGAATTGTTTGCTTTTCTGCCACGATGGGACCTTTCTCTAGGGTTGATTAAGGAATGCGTGGGCGACGAGCGCCGCCAAACTTACGTGAAGAACGAGGACACATGCTGGGATGAGCTGGAGTTAGCGCGCCCGCAGCATTGGATACCTGGGTCAGAACGAACCTCCAAAACTTCCGCCCTTGCTACCGCCGCCGAAGCTCCCGCCGAAGGAACCTCCGCCCCCTCCGCCGAAGGAGCCGAATCCACCGAAGGAACCTGACGAGAAACCACCACGGTTACCACCTCCAGAGAGGAGTGAACCGATGATCATTCCACCGAGCAGAGAGCCGAGATCTGAGCCGTCGTTATCCCGTGAATGGTGACGAATACCGCGCTCGGCACGGGAGTATGCTTCCTCGGCTTGCTGCTGGGCGCGCGAGTATAGCTGGGCTTTGTCGAAAGGATTACTTGAGTGTTCCGCTTGCGTGAACGACGAACGCGCGGCCGCAAGGAGAGTACGAGCCTCCGAAGCGACGTATCCGGAGTAGCGTCCGATGTAGTCGTCGGCGCGCTCAATAGACTGGCGAGCTAGTGCCCGATTCGTTTCACTCGCGCGGGCCGCTTTGGAATTGTTTTCCTCAGCTGTGCGTGCAGGAGCGAGGGCGGCATCGATCGCATTTTCGGCGTTCGTGAGCTGGTTGAGAGCACGGACCGGATCGACGGATGCCCCCGTAGCGTAGGCGACGGCATCTTCGGCATCTTTGCGACGTGCCTCAATAATGGGGTTGCCCTGCGCCAGACGCCGAGCATCGGAAATATCCGCGCCGATGGAAGCGAGGGCGGCGGGAAGCTTCTTGCGTGCATCCTCAAAGACGCGACGTGCGCTCGCGGCCTGATTGTAGAGAGCTCGGGCCTGTTGGATGGTTTCTTCAGCAAGGCGCGCATAAGGCGTTGCCTTCGTCTTCCCTCCGTCCGGCGAGCTCGCAACGTTCCGAGCTTTCTCGATATTCTCTGTGGCGGCCGCCAGGAGCGTGACGAGCTGACCCGGAATCTGGCGCAGGCTCTCAAGCGCCTGAGGCGGGTAGGTGAGTGCCAGCGATTCGATACCGGCCTGCGCGGGGGTGATGCCTGCGCGGATTTCTCCAATGCGTGTTTCAAGATCGGAGAGGTGGTCGTCAATGGTCGCAGAAAAGTTCCGCATGTTCTGGAACGATGCTTCCTGAGCCGAGATGGAATCGTGTGCCTGCTTCGTCAAAGCGATGATCTCCCGGTTCATCGCAATCTTTTGCTCAGGCGTTTCCGGAATGTCGTCGTCGAGGCGTTTCTTTATCTCGAAAGCACGTTGAACTGCTGCTTGTGCAGAGGAGAGAGTATCGACGAAAGGCTGAGTGGCTTCCACCCCAAATTCGGCCCGAGCAAACTCCACCTCGGCAGCCGCAGAACGAATACCGTTATCGGCGTCAAGGAGCGCCTGAGATGCCTGGCGTTCGAGGTCGGGAAGCTGAGCGGAAACACTCGTGTTCGTCGTCCCCGACGGCCCCTTCGTTCGTCGTACCAAGAAAATAACGACGAACGTACCGATACCGGCAACAAGGAAAAGTACGATAAACGGAGTCCACGACACGGAACCTCGTGAACCGAGATTCTGCGCCAGTTCGTCGACACCCTTAGCCCAATTGCCGTTGCGCCATGCGTTCGTCACATCGGAATTAAGCGCCTCACGAAGATCCGCAAGCGCAAAACCGGAACCTCCAGACCACACGGAAAGCTGGCTTGTATTCATAGCCACAGCGATAAGGGAATCAGATGAACCTAAACCCGAGAGTGAGGCAGTTTCGCGCGCCCAATCATCAGATGACGACCCACCGAAATCATCAACAAACACCAGTCTCAGGCTGTTTCCCGTGGAATCTTGCAACGATGCGAGAGACGATGCCATCGAATTTACGTCCGACAACTCTCCAGTCGTGTCAGTAACGGTCGAAGTGACGCGCACGGGATCGTCAGCAAAAGCCGACTGGGCAGATCCTAGGAGGCACGCTGCAAGAACGAGGACCGTCAGAAGAACTCGCCGCAGCCGCGGGTGGATAAGATCGTGTGTATACACAGGTCATCACCTAATCGAGAGTCATACGCCCCGATGACGGGACCGAACCAAGCACCACGCTACCAACAAGAACCTGGAAAACGAGCCTTCTCGATGATTTTGCGCCCAAGGCGGACCACAATATTCTCGCCTCATGCGCGCAACCGGGTAGACTGTCGGGCAGTATGCGCACACGAGCTACAGTGCCGTTGCGCCCCGCCAGCAACTGTGACCCCTGCTCTGAACAGGGACGACACTAAAGGAGAACTACCGTGCCCACGGGTAAAGTCAAGTTTTTCGACGAAAACAAGGGTTTTGGTTTCGTCGCCGGTGACGACGGCACCGAAGTCTACCTCCCGGCATCAGCCGTACCGATCGGCGTCAAGCTCAAGCCCGGCTCGCGCGTTGAATACGGCGTTGCAGAGACACGCCGCGGCCCGCAGGTCCTGTCCCTCAGCGTGATCCAGAAAGTTGAATCACTCGCACGGAAGAATCGTCGCTCCCCAGAAGATCTCGTGCCGCTCATTGAGGATCTCATCAAGATTCTCGATGCCTCGTCGACGCAGCTACGCCGCGGCCGCTACCCAGAAGGCGGAGCACGGATCGCCCAAGCTCTACGTACTCTGGCTGATGATTTCGATGCCTGAGATCGCACGTATCCACCCCGTAGCTTCAGCCGGGAAAGAAAAGATCCTCGCGGCAGCCGTCGAGGAGGCGCGCGCAGCGCTCGCAGAGCTGACACGCCCAGAAAATGTCGGTGAGCACGCTGGAGTCGTCGTCGAAGGCGATCGTCTCCTCACGCACTGCTTCGTCTGCCTCCTGCCCGGATACAAAGGATGGTTCTGGACCGTTGCGCTCGCTCGTATTCCGCGGTCCTCGAAGGTCACCGTGGATGAGATGGCGCTTCGTCCCGGCGACGAAGCCCTCCTCGCACCGGCATGGGTTCCGTGGGCTGACCGCCTTGAACCTGCAGATGTTCAGCCTTCCGATAGGCTCCCGTACAACCCGAACGACCCGCGCCTCATGGAATCGTTTGAGGCGACCGACGAGGACGCGGATGCCATGGATGCATTCGAGTTGGGCCTCGGGCGTCAACGAGTTCTCTCGCCTCAGGGACGACGAGAAGCCTTCGACCGCTGGTACAACAGTGATCACGGTCCCAAGAACGCCGCTACCCGGATGGCACGCGCAACCTGTTCGACCTGCGGATTCCTCATGCTCATGGGAGGGTCAGCACGGACGCTCTTTGGCGTGTGCGCCAACGAGTGGTCGCCCTTTGACGGTCAGGTGATCTCGATGGACCACGGATGCGGTGCCCATTCGGAAACGGATACAGCTCCGTCGACAAAGATGTGGGACCCAAGTGATCCTGTTGTCAATGAAGCAGATCTTGAGGTTGTTTCCAGCAAACAGACGGCATAATGGTGCGACGAGCTTCGGACACGGAGCTCGTCGTCATTCTTTGGTCGCATCAGCATCCCAGAGAGATGCTCAGCTTGTGAGTGATGCCCAAAGCCGGAACGCAAAGTAGGTGAGATGAAGCGGATACAGGGGCGCGTCCGCGATTACGCGTGGGGATCACCAAGCGTCATTCCAGCACATTTTGGATACCCCCCAGCCAACTGCCCTGTCGCGGAAGTGTGGATGGGTGCACACCCTGACGATCCGGCACATGTTGACTGCGCGCCACTTGACCCTCTTTTCGACCTCTCCCAGCTCTATCCGGGAACTCACGGGGAGCGTCCCGATATCACGACGCTCGCCGATTACATCAAGGAAGATCCGCAGGGAACCCTCGGCGAAGCTGTCCTTGACCGTCACGGGCCTGAACTGCCCTACCTCCTGAAAATCATTGCGCCAAACGAGCCGCTTTCCCTCCAGGTGCATCCCTCTATCGCTCAAGCGTGCGAGGGCTTTGCCCGAGAAGACGCGGCAGGAATCCCGCGAGATTCTGCGGAGAGGAACTACAAAGATCGCAACCACAAGCCCGAGATGACCTATGCGATTACGCAGTTCGAGGCGCTTGCGGGTTTTCGATCTCCCCGACGAATTCTTGAAATCATGCGGGGTCTCGATGCCCGTCTCGCGCACGACCTTTATGGGATTGTCCGGCGCGAGGGCGTGGCGCAGGCCTTCGCCTCACTTCTGCGTGAAGAAACTCGGCCGGCTCCTGATGATGTTGCCGAGGTTGTCCGAGCCTGCGCTTCGAGGTCGCCGGAAAGCTCACCATCACGCCGAGCTGACGCAAATGTCGTACGGCTGTCAGAAAAGTACCCCGGTGATCCGGGTGTCGTCGCCTCACTTCTCCTCAATCCCGTAACCTTGCGCCCCGGTGAAGCAATCTTCATTCCGGCCGGGATGGTTCACGCCTATTTGAGTGGATTGGCTGTCGAAATCATGGCGTCCTCCGATAACGTGCTGCGGGCGGGCCTCACCCCCAAACATATGGACGTTCCCGAGCTACTACGAATCGTTCAAGGGCATGCCGCTCCGCCGATGCGTATCGCTCCCGAGCGGGTGTCGAAAAATACGTCCACTTTCTACGTTCCCGTTGACGACTTCGAGTTGTCAGTCGTTCAACTTCACGACGCGAATACGTGGGAGAAAGCCGCTGTGCATTCCGGGCCTCGCACTGTTTTGTGCCTTGATGGTGCCGCACAGCTTGATGCCGGGGGTGAACGCCTCCTCCTCAACGCAGGGCAGGCGGCATTCGTACCGGACTCAGATGGCCGGCTCAATGTTCGAGGCTTCGGGCGCCTCGTCGTTGCCTCTGTGCCGTAGGCGGGGTGCTTTCTGACGTGCACAATTTATGTGTCGTTGCGGGAGCCTCGGTGTGGGAATGTGATCTACGTATTTCATTCAACAAGCCAGAAACGTCCAAATCGTGAAATGATCTAGACGAAGGTTTGTTCATTTGGTGAGACTGGTGTGAGTGAGCGAAACACTGACTACTTCAGTCGATCATGAATCGACCACTTCAAAGCCCCGATTCCTCGATTCCTTCTTCCACCTGAGCGAACGCGGGTCCACAGTGGCCCAAGAGATTCGAGGTGGGCTCGTCACCTTCTTCTCGATGACCTACATCCTCGTCCTCAACCCAATTATCTTGTCAGGACAGGATTCCACAGGCGCCTACCTCGGCGGAGGCGCGGAGGCGAACATTCCAGCAATCGCAGCAGGCACAGCTCTCATTGCTGGCCTCATGTCGATTTTCATGGGAGCCTACGCGAATTTCCCAATCGCCCTGGCCGCAGGCCTTGGCCTCAACTCGATGGTCGCCTCAACAATCGTCCAGCTTCCTGGAATGACCTGGGCCGATGGCATGGGCATCATCGTCATCGAAGGTATCGTCGTTGTCCTTCTCGTCGTCACAGGTTTGCGTGAAGCCATCTTCCGCGCTGTCCCCAAATTCATGCGCACAGCAATCTCTGTGGGCATCGGTCTCTTCATCACACTGATCGGCCTCGTCAATGCAGGAATTGTCCGTGCAGGAACAGGCACAATCCTCAGCTTCGCTGTGGGCGGTTCAATTTCCACCCTTCCACTTCTCGTCTTTATTGTCGGCCTGTTCGTGACCGCCATTCTTATGGTGAAGCGAGTTAAGGGCGCGATCCTCGTCGGAATCCTTACATCGACGATTCTCGCAGTCATCATTGAAGCGGTCGCCAAGCTCGGACCAGCAAGCGCAGACAACCCCGGTGGATGGAACCTCATGGTTCCCTCCCTCTCCGGATCGCCAGTTGCCCTGCCCGATTTCGCGACGATCGGCGAATTCTCCGTTGTTGGCCCGTTCCAGAAGCTTGGTGTCCTTTCCGTCATTGTCTTGGCCTTCTCCGTGATGCTCGCAGACTTCTTCGACACCATGGGCACGATGGTGGCCGTCGGATCGGAAGGAAACCTCCTCGACGAAAACGGTAACCCCTACAACACGGGCCGTATCCTCCTGGCAGATTCCGTTGCAGCTATCGCAGGTGGTGTCGGCGGTGTTTCGTCCAACACGTCCTTCGTTGAATCCTCGACAGGCGTTGCTGACGGCGCGCGAACCGGCCTCGCCTCCATCGTGACTGGCCTGGCCTTCCTCGCGTCAATGTTCCTCGCCCCGCTCGTCGGACTCGTGCCGAACGAAGCCGCTGCTCCGGCCCTCGTCGCCGTCGGATTCCTCATGATGCAGCAGGTGGGCGATATCAAGTGGGGCGAACTGTCCACCGCGATTCCCGCCTTCCTCGCCATCGCTCTCATGCCGTTCGGCTACTCGATCACCGTGGGTATTGGCGTGGGCTTCATCTCCTACATCGTCATGGAAGTTGCAACCGGACGCACACGCAAAGTTCACCCGCTCATGTGGGCGGTGTCGGTTCTCTTCGTCGTCTACTTCCTGCTCGGACCAATCCAGAGCGCACTTGGCGCATGAACATGAACTGAACGCGCCGAATAAGACGTGGGGCCCTGCCGTTACGGTGGGGCCCCACGTTGTGTCATAGGTGCAGGGTGTGGCGTGCGAACGACACCAGACAACCTAGTTGTGCACATGTATCGTGGTCGTCTAAATCCGACGGGAAAAGAATTCGTATAAACAGTGCAGCGCATGTGCGCGAATTTATGTGATTTTCTGAAATGTTTCCTGAGTCATGGCAGGCTCTCACGAGGAGCGATAAGGTGAAGGAGCCGAATATGTCACGCGATGCTGCGCGGTGAAAGTAACCGCGAACGTCATTCTGCACGCGGATGTTTGTAAGGGGATGAGAGCACTCGTGGGACGCACATTTGCCAGCCTACGTTTTTATAACTATCGCGTGTGGTTCTTCTCGGCGCTTGTGGCAAACACAGGCACGTGGATGCAGCGTGTAGCCCAAGATTGGTTAGTTCTCGCAATTCTTACCGACGACAATTCTTTCGCGGTGGGCATGGTGACAGCATTGCAATTTTTGCCGCTGATGTTTTTTACCCCGGTTGCGGGAACGCTGGCGGATCGTTTCGATAAACGAAAAATTCTTTTTGCCACTCAGGCCGCTCAAGCTCTTATGGCCTTTGCTCTCGGCGCGCTCGTCCTTTCTGGCAACGCCACCGTCATGCATGTATGCATTTTCGCTTTCCTCCTGGGAACCGCCTCGGCATTCGATGCACCGCCGCGCCAAGTATTTGTATCAGAGCTCGTGCCGGCAGACGACCTTCCCAATGCCGTCGGTTTGAATTCGACGAGCTTTAACCTCGCGAGGCTCGTCGGCCCCGGCGTCGCAGGCCTCCTTATTGCCTGGGTAGGCCCGGGCTGGGTGTTCATCATCAACGGCGCATCTTTTGTTGCGACGATCATTGCGCTCGCGGTGATGAAGCAAGATCAGCTCTATCCGTTGAGCACAAAGACCTCGGAGAAATCCAAGCGCGGCGGCGTGCGTGAGGGCTTCGCCTACGTTAAGGCACGTCACGATCTCGTCATGATCTTCGTCGTCACGGGAACGGTGTCGTGTCTCGGATTGAACTTCCAGCTCACGACTGCCTCGATGGCTCGCGCTGTTTTCGATAAGCAAGCCGGCGAGTACGGTCTTCTCGGCTCCATCCTCGCGATTGGCTCGCTGACGGGAGCGTTAATCGCAGCTAGGCGACGCAATCAGCCCCGTGTCCGGCTAGTTATTATCTCGACGCTCGTTTTCGCTGTCTGCGAGGGCGTGAATGCCCTCATGCCGACGTATGAGACGTACGCGCTTTCCCTCATTCCGGCAGGGCTCTCCATGCTGATTCTGCTGACCGGGGCGAATACGGCTGTGCAGATGTCCACGGAACCGCATATGCGTGGGCGCGTCATGGCGTTGTATCAGACAGTCATGATGGGCAGTGCACCGATCGGTTCGTTGGTGGTTGGTTGGATTAGCCAGTCGATTAGCCCGCGTTGGGGTATCGGGATTGGTGCGATTGCTGCGTTCGTCGTCGCAATTGGCGCTTTCTTGTGGGGCCGTAAGCATTGGCACGTGGAGGTGCACTACCATGTGCGTTCGCGGCCGCATGTGGAGATTATTGGTCCGCGTGAGCGCGCTGAGGCTGAGGCTGCCGAGATTCCGGTGCGTACTCCTGGCGATCAGGCGCGTTAAAACTCCCGGTGCAGGCGCGTTAAACCGACCTCCCCGAGTTCACCCGGCGGCCTGGACACCACCCCGAACAGTGGCCGTCCAGCTGGATGGCGGCTGTTCAGTCGCGCCCGATTCCGTGGTCGATAGCCCAATCGATGCACGCCAGCAATGATTCGACGTCCGCGAGATCGACGTTTGGGAACGTCCCGAATCGGAATTGATTGCGCCCGAGTGACCGGTAGGGATCAATATCGACGATTCCTTCGCCACGGAGGAACGACGAAATCTCAGATGCGCGGATATCGTCGTCAAAATCAATGGTGGCAACGACGGGTGAACGCCACTGAGGATTGACGACGAAGGGGGTGGCGTCGGGGCGCCGCGTTGCCCACGAATAGATCGCGGAGGATGAGGCTGTGCAGCGCGCGGACATGGCGGCGAGACCGCCCTGGTCGAGCATCCACTCCACTTGATTAGCCACCATAAGGAGCGTGGCGATAGCAGGAGTGTTAAGCGTTTGATCCTTGCGTGAGTTCGTGAGCGCGAGCCTGAGGTTGAGGATGTCGGGGATCCAGCGGTCGGTGCAGAGACGTTCGATTCGGGCGATAGCGCGCGGGGAGGCGATGGCGAGCCAGAGGCCACCGTCGGAGCCGAAGCATTTTTGTGGCGAGAAGTAGTAGAGGTCGGTGCGCGTGATATCGACGGGGACGCCACCGGCACAGGACGTGGCGTCAACGATTGTCAGAGGTTCGTCGCCGTTGAAAGATTCTGCGCCGTAACGACGAACGGGCGAGATGACTCCTGTTGACGTTTCGTTGTGCGGGTAAAGGTAGGTATCGATGTCACTGCGGGATTCGCATAGGGCGAGGCTGCCGACGTCTGCGCGTCGAATCTCGACGTTGTCGATCCACGGTACTCGGGTGCTCGCTTGAGCTGCCTTAGAGGAGAACTCGCCAAAGACGGCAGCTTGGGCCCGAGACTCAACGACGCAGAAGGCAATAGCGTCCCAGAGGAGGCTCGCGCCGCCGTTACCGAGGAGTACTTCATAGCCGTCGGGAAGGGAGAAAAGGTCAGTTAGGCCGGATCTAATCCGGCCGACAACGCTTCTGACGGAACTTTGACGATGAGACTGCCCCATCGGGGAGTTTGCCTCCACGAATCCGACGAGTTGCTCCGGGCGCACTTTAGACGGGCCTGAACCGAAGCGGCCATTGGAGGGGCGAAGGGAGTTGGGCAGATGCAGCGTCATGGGGATATTGTGCCGCGCTGAAGCTGGACGGCGAGGGATGTGTCCACGAGAAGTCGTGCGTCATTGTGCGAATCGGGCACGTGGATGATGCCGACCTCAATAGTGGAACGGACGGTATGAGAACGGCGGCTTATGCGTTGAGAGGGCCGAAATAGCGAACACTTTTCGCGTATAAAACCTCTGGCCTTGGTGGTGGAAGTTCGGACTAATAGGGTGGGATATGGTCCGTGAAGGCTGTCGTTCACGTGTGCCTTCATCAGTAGTTTTTACGCGCGAATCTGTGTGAGGAGTGGGTATGAGCGGCGATTTAGTCGATACAACAGAAATGTATCTCAAGGCTATTTATGAGCTTGAGGAGGAGGGTGTACCTCCGCTCAGGGCGAGGTTGGTCGAGCGTTTGGGTCAATCGAAGCCGACAGTTTCTGAAACGGTTGCTCGCCTCCAGCGCGATGGATTGCTGACGATTGTAGGCTCTCGGACGATCGAGCTTTCGGAGGAAGGCCGAGCGCAGGCGACGAATGTCATGCGCAAGCATCGTCTGGCCGAACGTCTGCTTCTGGAAGTTTTGCATGTTCCGTGGGTAGATATTCACGATGAGGCGTGCCGGTGGGAGCATGTTATTTCCGACGAGGTTGAGGCGAAGATTGCCGACCTTGTGGGAAGCGTTGCGACGGATCCCTTTGGTAATCCGATTCCGGCTGCACTGTCGGCTGGTCCAGGCGTGAATGCGGCTGGTCCATCTGGCCTTGTGCGTGTTGTCGATTTTATTAAGGAGCGCCCGGAGGGCGGGGTGTGCCGAGTTAAGCGGATTGGTGAGGTACTCCAAACTGATACACGTTTGCTGCAGGAGCTTTGCGCTGCTGGGATTGTTGCTGATGCTGAGGTGACAATCTCAGAGGACGCGGGTGAGTGGAGTATCTCGGGGCCGTCGGGCCGGGTGCCGTTGACTGAATGGTTGCAGAGTCACTTGCTTGTCGAGGCTTGATCCTTACAAGAAGGGGGTGCGCAATTGATGCGCACCCCCTTCTTCAACGCCAGGGAACCTTTAGATCTCGGTGGTCTGTGGTGCGTCGGACGACGCAGCGGCGTTCTCTGCCGGTACAGAACTCGTGGCTGTTTCCTGGACGGCAACGGCGAGTTCGGTAGCGGCCTTCTTAGCTTTAACTCGCTTCGTGATGAAGCTGATGAGGATCGGAAGAACCGATACCAGCACGATGATGATGGCAATGATGTCGATGTTGTTGGCGACGAACGGAATCTGGCCGAGCAAGAGCCCGGCGCCAGTCATGAGGCCAAGCCACGCGAGGGCTCCCACCATGTTGAAGAAAACGAAGCGTGGGTAGTTCATGCGGGCGGCGCCAGCAGCGATCGGGACGAACGTGCGGACGATAGGCACGAATCGCGAAAGCACGAGAGATATGGCGCCGTGCTTCTCGAAGTAGGCCTCGGCGCTGTTGAGGTATTCAGTTTTCAGGATTCGCGCGTCATCTTTGAAAAGACGCCTGCCAAACTTTGCGCCAATCCAATACCCCACCTGGACACCGAGGAAAGCGGCGAGGATGCCGACGATCAGCATGGTCCAGATGGAGAATCCGAACTGCGTGTGTAGCATCGCGGCAGTGAAGATGAGGGAGTCGCCGGGAAGGAAGGGGAAAAGCAGGCCCGACTCGACGAAGAGGATGAGGGCCAGGCCGGGAAGCACAAAGGCGCCAAGCGTCGAGAGAAGTAGCTCTGGGTCTGATAGGAAGCTCATGCCTTCCAGGATACGTATGGCATCCTGGAAGTTGCAGGGTGTGAGGTGCCTATCGTGAGGTGTGCTCTCGCGGGTGCTGCCAGTGGTTTTATGGGGAAAAGTCGGGATTTTCTTGCCGAGGGAATCTCGTCGCCCATGAAATGTGTGCGAAGTAACAAAACGTAATTTTCGTTATCTGAAACCCGAGGAAAACGTTGTAAATACAGGGGTCTATAGGGTTGTGTCAGGGGGTTCCCGGGGCCTTGCTCTGGGCTCTACTCCCCGCAAATCGTTGATTTCGTGCGGTTTCCGGGCTGTTTCATGCCTTGGGTAACATTTGTTATCGAAACGTGACATTTGGTTATTTTGCCGTTATTGTTTTGGTTTGTCAGGCGTAGAGCCGTAGGCATGCGCGCAATCTGAACAAGGAGATCCCTGATGGCCGGACGCCATGCGATGAACCGCGAGGCAGCCCTGAATGCTGTAAACAGTCCCGCGGGTCGCGGTGTAGCAGCAGCACTGGCTGTTGGCGCCATGTTCGGCGTGACAATGCCTGCCGCACACGCAGACGATCAGGATCAGCCTAACGCTGCACTTCTCGGCACGCTCTCCGACCCGACAGAGGCTCCCGCAACGGCCACCGAAGAAGTGACCGCACCGGCAGACGCTGAGTGGGACGTCGAGCAGGTAGAAGTTCAGAGCGCCTCGGATGCCGTTGAGCTCGCTGTCACGGTTGAAGCTCCTGCCCAGCAAGCGGCAGCAGCTGCGCAAGAAACAGCCGCTCCTACCACCGCTTTCACGGGCGCTTCGTCGTCCAACGCCGCTGCAACGGCCAGCGTCGATGTCGCTGCCACAGGCGCACTCTCGGGCTCGGCCTCCGATGTTGCTGCAACTGCGTTGTCTTACGTTGGTTCGCCCTACCGCTGGGGCGGCACCACGCCTTCGGGTTGGGACTGCATCGGCTTCGTCCGCTACGTTTACGCTCAGTACGGCGTCTCCATTGGCGGATACACCACCTCCGTCCTCTCGGCCGGAACCCAGGTTCCTTACTCGCAGGCACAGCCTGGCGACATCCTCTACTGGCCGGGTCACGTGGCAATCTACATCGGCAACGGCAAGAACGTCGGCGCATGGAACGAGAGCATGGATACGGCAGTTGGCCCGAACTCGTGGATCGGAACTCCTACGGTCATCCGCGTGTTCAACTAAAAACTTTTACTCCGGTGAGGGGGTCGGCTTAGCCGGCCCCCTCACCGGCATATATCTGCCCTCACGCAGGGCTCGCCCCATTTCTACGAGGTGTGCGAGTTTTAGCCAGCGCTCTGACTTCTCCCAACACGGGTGTGGATGAGCTGTTGCAGGGCTAGGGTCCGCGCAGATTCGGCGGGCAAGGGCGCCTCCGAAGACGTGGTACACGCGTGACCTGAGGAATCGCACGATTTGTCTTGTGGAGCAGTTCACACATGAGGAGGAAAGCGTGCGAGAATAGATGTAACGCAAACCAGGAGGTGCGCACAATGGTGTACAAGCATGACAACGTAGTCGTTTGTGGTGTCGATGGTTCGCAGGCGTCACTCAACGCTCTGGACTGGGCAGCACAAGAAGCCCGAACCCGCCGTGCCCGACTGGAGATTCTCTGCTGTTACGAGCAGCCGACGTATGCCTCGCATCAAGGTAACGAAGATAAGCACGGTGGCCTCACACGCGATGGCGCCGAAAGAATTCTCGACGAGGCAATTGCTCGCGTGAAGGATTCCGGCGTTGAAGTTTCTCCAGTGCTTGAATCGGACGATCCGACGACGGCGCTCCTCAATAAATCGAAGTCGGTAGCGCGTGTCGTCATCGGTGCGCGAGGCGGTTCGGGAGGTTTCGTCGATCGTCTCCTCGGTTCGGTGGCATCCGCCGTCTCCTCGCGCGCATACTGTGCCGTCGTCATTGTTCCGTCGGCCGCTGTCGAGGAAGTTTTGCCGGTACGCCACATCGTCTGTGGCTTCGACGGTTCAGAAGCCTCTCGGCTGGCGCTAGGGCTTGCAATACGCGAGGCTGCCCGCTGGCACGCGAAGCTCTCCTGCGTGAGTGCCGTGAGCTTCGCTGGGACGACGTGGCTCCCCGGTGCGGACTACCATCAGGAAGTTCTCGACGATGTTCGCTCCGGGCTGCGCGAGGCTGTCGCAGAAGCCAGCGCTGGATACGATGTCGATGTCCGTTGCCACGCTATCGAAGGTAATGCTGCCGCACTCATGACGGAGTTTTCCACAGCAGTTGATGCCCTTGTCATCGGCACGAGGGGCCGTGGAGGATTCGCGGGGCTGTTGTTAGGCTCGACAAGCCAATCGATCATCCAGCATGCCACCTGCCCGACGATCGTCGTTCCCAAACGAACCCGGGAGAACGAAGATATGGGGCCCCTCGTGCCGTGGGAACGCCCACGAGTGAGGTAAATATTGCGGCCCGGCTCGATAATGTCTGAGCCGGACGAGAATCCGGCACCGGCAGGAATCGAGCACATGACTTCTTGCTTCGACATGGCCTAGAATATGCCAGCACCGCCCTTGTAGCTCAGGGGAAGAGCGACCGCCTCCTAAGCGGTAGGTCGAAGGTTCGAATCCTTTCGGGGGCACTGTACGCGACCGGCTAGATTTCAACGATTTCTAGCCGGTCGCGGCGTCTTTTGCGGCAAGTCTCGCGCCTACCCGGTAGCAGGCTGGCTGGTGACATGAGCGATGCTGGGCACCTGCCCCGTGTATCTCGCACCGCCCGATGAGCTGAACACGTGGGCAATTTCACCACTTTGTTCGCTCATCGGCGCGCTACGCAACGCTCAACGGTTTTGACCTATACCGTTGAGTTGTGAGCCCTCTATTCAAGCGCAATCGTGATCGTAAGGAAACGCAGGCGCCCACTGTGGAAAGTCCCGCATCGGCACCTGTAGTGGAGACAAACTCGGAGCAGCCTGCCGAGCAGCCTCCGTATGTCCCGATGTCGCGGCACGACCTCATCGACGCCTCCTACACCGAATGGCATCGTCACCTAGCGGAGGTTGCCAAGGAGGCTGCACTCCCGTTCAGTGCCGTGGATTCGTCGGTCATCGACCTCTCCGCCCCTCATCCAACCGGAGCGGCTCAGCTTCGCTCGGGTATGCCGACCCTCCTCTCATCACTCGTCCGTGAGGAGAACGCTCTCAAAGTCGCACGTTTGCGCCTGGCGAGCCTCCAGCATAGGATCCTTGATCTTTCGGAGCGTTACGGCTATGCACCTGTCACGCTCGCGAGCGGGGAACTGACCTGGACAGAGCTACCGGACAGCCTGGAAGATGGCGAGAGTGGATCAGAAGAAGCATGGGTACATGCTTCAGCAAAGGAAGCTCAGGCAACGGGCGCAGCGAATTTCGCGGTGAAGGTTTCCGATACGGTCGTCACCGGTGGTGCCACACAGCAGGAGGCTCACGGCACCGAAGGAGATTCTGACGACGAAAGCACCACCAACGTCGTCGTGCCACACGACGACTCCCATACCTCGTCGTCCACTCCCAATGAGGAGGCCCCCGAGAGCGCAGCAGGCGTCAATACACGCAACGATTCCGCCCAACAACCGGAGCAGTCCCGCCCGGATGTAAGCGAATCGTCGCCCCAACCGAAGCCCGTACGCGTCATGATGGAGCCCGCACTCCTACGCACGGTACGGCTCGAACCAGCCGGCTCAGACGACGCCTACGTGACGCTCACGGCAAAGTGCGAAATCAATCCCACCGTCTTGCGGGCGCTACGCAACCATGGCATCCCGGCTGAGGCAATCGTGGAGCTCCGGACACTCGTCTCCGACCCAACAGCAGAGGACCAGGCACTCCACCGCATTCGCGAATATGGGCGTGCATACCTCCCGGGATTTGGATACGAAAACCGTGCGCTCGTCGGCAGCTTCGTTCACCCGGGACAGGTGCTCCTCAGCGACCTGGAGGCCATGAAACCCTACATCGAGACATCCGGGATAATGGGTGCCCTCGCGGGCGACGACGAAACAGCCGCACTCACGTCCGCGCCGCTCCCGCCGGCACGCCTCGAAGATCGAGCACCAGAGGCCGAACGCGGAGTCGGCGACCGAGACGTGGCAGAACTTGCGACAATTGAGGCGGTAGCTTCAGGACGTTCGCTCGTTATTGACGCCCCGCCAGGTTCCCAAAGCGTCGGCACTCTCGCTGGCATTGTCGCAGACGCAGTAGCCTCCGGCCGCTCAGTCCTTTACGTGCCGGGCCGCGCATCAACTGGGCGAGCCCTCGTCGACGAACTCGATGCTCTCGGCCTCTCCGACCTCGTCCTCGACTTCTCCGAACTCGACAACGTCGCGATGCGTCTACGAACCGGACTTCGCCTACGAGATGACGGCGTCGATACCGAGACAATCCTTGCGCTACGCAACGAGCTCACACAGACTCGTCACGAACTCGCTGAGTACATCAAGGACCTCCATGAGGTCGATCCACTGTGGCACGAATCCGTGTACACACTTCTTCAACGTCTCGCAGAGCTCACGTCTGGGCCGCAGACTCCGCGCAGTCAAGTGCGCCTTGAACCGGATGCCGTTAAGGACCTCGCCGGGCACCTAGATGAGGCACGCGCCTACCTCCTCGAAGCCGGGGAACTCGGCGTTTTTGCCGCGGGAACACCCGGTGCAGCATGGGCTGGCGCACGCATTGACTCCCGCGAAGAAGGCGACAAGGCCATCTCACGTGCCGCGCGCCTGGCGTCCGAAACAATCCCCGTCATCATGGCGCAATCGCAGCGCGTTGCCTCAGAAACAGGCCTCACACGAGCTACCACTTTCGCGGTGTGGCTAGAGCAAATCAACATGCTTGAAGGTGTCTCCACCACCCTCGACGTGTTCCGCCCCCAGATCTACGAACGTTCCGCCATGGACATGGTGATCGCCACGGCAAGCCGCGAATGGCGCGATAAGCACGGCGAATCCATGAAGGGTTCGGAACGCCGCCGCCTCACACGCCAGGCGCGCGACATGCTCCGCCCCGGCGCCTCCGTTCAAAACCTTCACGACGAACTGGCAAAAGTACAGCGCCAGCGCGACGTGTGGCGCCGCTACTCGGTCGAAGGTGGCTGGCCGAAGCTCCCCGACGGGATGTCACAGATCAAGGCGACTGCCTCCGAGGGAATTGCGGAGATCCGTGCCCTCGAAGCGGTACTCCCGGAAGGAACGCGACTTGCGGGTATGCCACTTGAGGACATGCTTGGATTCCTGCGCCAGCTCGCCCAGGGTTCGGACGCGATGGAGACACTGCCGCGCCGCAACGCTGTGACGAACCAGCTCACGGCGATGGGCCTGGGCGGACTTATCGAGGATTTGCGCGCCCGTGGCGTGCCGAACGAGATGGTTAGCGCGGAACTTGACCTCGTGTACGCGAGCTCTGTATTCGAGCAGTTGGTGAGCCGCTCGCACGCCCTCGCGGAAATCGGGCCAGCAGAACTCACGCGCTTGTCGCACGATCTGCGCCGCCTCGACGAGGAGCATACGCGTACCCTCGCTGCCCCTGTGCGACGGGCAGTCGTGCGGCTCATGCGTGAGACTATTTCGCAGCGCCGCGACGAGACGTTGAGCTTGGATTCTCAACTCGAACGCTATTCGACCGGCGCCTTGCGCGATGTTATCGCCACCTATCCGCGACTCGTCCAGGTTGCACGCCCTGTGTGGGCGATTCCGTCGATGATGGCGGCGGAGTTCATTCCTCCGATGCCGTGGGCGGATGTCGTCGTTATGGACGACATGGATGCCCTCACGAGTGCCTCCGCGGTATCGATGCTCATGCGTGGCCGCCAGATTGTCGTTATGGGTGATCTGCGCAAGGCTGGTGAGGATTCCGCGATCCGGGAGTTTGCGAAGATCTTGCCGGTGTGTGAGCTTCCAGCTACTCGTGCGAAGTACGATGAGCTCGCTACCCAGACTCTTATCGAGCAGGGCTATGGTGACACGCTGACGATGGTTCCGGCTGTGCCGCGCGCTGATCGTACGCGTCTCAAGGTTGTTGAGGGGCGCGGGATCCCGTCGCCGACGACAGGCACGGTTGAGGGTGTCCAGGCTGAGGTTGATGCGGTGGTTGAGGCTGTCGTCAACCACACGATGACGCAGCCGGAGCGTTCTCTCGCCGTTGTGTGCGTGTCGGAATTCCACGCGTCGCGCGTGCGTGAGGCCATTAAGAAGACAGTTGCGAAGTCGGCAGTCTTGGGGTCGTTGACGGTGACGAATGTTCACGAACCCTTCACGGTTGTGGATATTACGTCGTGCACAGGCTTGCGCCGTGATTCCATCATTTTGTCTGTCGGCTATGGCAAGACGATGCATGGGCGCGTACTTCATTCCTTCGGAAAGCTGTCGACGCAGGCCGGGGTGACTGGCCTTGTCGAGGCTGTGGGGGCTGCGCGTCAGGAGCTGACGATCATCTCCTCGCTCGGTCCGGGCGAGATCGGCCTCGATAAGGTTTCGGCTGCTGGTCCGCGACTGCTCGCAAAGATCATTGATCGCGCCGGCGGTGAATCGATCCAGTTGGACCCGAAGCCGTTGGGCGGGCCTGTCCAGCCTCTTATCAGTGACTTCGCTGCGCGGCTTCGCGCCGCTGGTTGGCAGGTTGCCACCGATTATGGTTTCGAGGACGGCGTGCGTATCCCACTTGTCGTCGGGCACCAGAGCTTGCGTGGCACGTGGCGCGTCGCTGTCGTCTTTGACGACGACGACTATGCTGCTGAGCCGTCACTTCGTCGCCGTGACCGTTACTGGGTCCAGCGGTTGGAAGAGCGCGGCTGGGTTGTTTTCCAGACGTTCTCCACGTCGCTATTTATTGATCTCGAGGGTCAGAGCGCCGCGGTGTCGAATATTCTCACGCAGATGCGGGAGGAGACGCTCTCTGCTGCTCGTACGGCTCTGGGGGATGTGGCGCTGCTGCCCGATACTGGCGCGGGCGCTTCGGCTGTCGGCAATGTGAATGGTGGGGCAGGGGTTTCTCACGAGGCTGCACCGATGAGCGTCGCTCGTGGCCCACGCCCGCGGATCACGGCTGGCTTGCCGCTGGCAGCCTACACGGACGACCAGCTTGACGACATGCTCGCGTGGATTGTGTCGGATCGTGTACCGCGTACCGAGGATGAGCTCCTTGATGCGCTCCGAGACGAGCTTGATCTACACCGTCGGGGTGTTCAGATTGAGACGGTTCTCCGTAACGTTATCCGCAGGTCGGGTTTCGTAAGCGAGGACACTGGCACGTCGGTATCCCTCACAGATACGGCCACGCAGGGCATGGAGGCACTCAAGGATCGACTGACGGGACAAATGCCGGTTGTGCGTATGGCCGACGATGGTGCTCCACAGGATTCACCGGAAAGCTCGGGCGAATCTGGCACGACGGGAGATACTTCCCGATGATGGGCGGCGAAGCTGGTTCGGACTCCGCCGAGATGGCAGGTGATTCCGGGGCGACGAATCTCGTGGGGGCTGGCCGCGGCGAACCTCCTTCGGGAGGCCGCCGGCACCACCGCGCTGCGATTCGTCTATCGCGAGTGGACCGGGAGCGCTTGGAGCGTGGGGAGATTTCTCAGGCCTCGGAAGCTTTGCATCTCAATGACGCAGCAGGGACTCGTGCTGCTCGGCGCGCGGTGGAGGCCCGCGACGCGAATGAGCGCCGCTTGCTTGAGGATCGTCCGCCGCACTTTGGTGCGCTGTAGAGCGGTGCGCTAAGTCCGTGACTGGGCGCTATCTGCGAGGCTCGATGCGCCGGTAAGTTAATCTTTTGTTGAGATCATGGATATTAATGTGGAGGCTAGAGCGATTGCTCTAGCCTCCACATTTCGATAGATGGATATGAATAATCGGCTTGGCCGCGTAAGGGCGAAGGGCAGTTTTTGAGATGAATTTCTGAATTGCCCTAGAGCGGTGCTTTTAGATTTCGATCTTGAAGAAAGTCGTATCTTTGAGAGTGTCGTTGACGAAGTCGAAGTATGGTGCGGCTCCAGGCAACATCGAAATCGCCTTGACTTTTGTCAATGGCTGCTGAGCCGAGAAATCCACGTCAAATCGGATCGCAAGGTCAGAAGCAGTGGGCAGAGCAGACGAGTCAGATTTTGGTGGGTCGTAGACGATGTAGGCGTCGATAGCATAATGCTGAGGCATCGAAGGGACTACGGTCATTGAAAAAATTTCGATATGTGAACGGTAGCCAAGATTGTCTTGCCAGTCTTTGAGTTGTGTTCCGGGTTCGACGACCATGTTGGACAGGGGCAAATCGTCAGGTTGAAGTGCGAAGAGCTTGGCTATGAAGTTCTTGTCTCGGAGGTTTTCGACCCACGCATCTGGCGTATCGAGGAGGCCTGCATTGATTTGGTCGGCAGCGGCCTGATCGATGTAAGTCCCATTGCTGTTATCGGGCATTGAAAGGATGTGCTCGAGAATTGGTTGTGAATAGTAGTCGGAATGTGTGCTGAAATAGTCATAAAGGTCCTCTTCGGCAACCACAGAATCGTCCGCGATTGCTACTTTCTCTCCGTCGCTGAGATTCTCGCGTAATTCGAAGGGTTCCCAAAATCGACAACCTTCGTAAACTGAAGTTACGAATTCATCAAGTCCTCGAGCAGTAATAGTAGCATCGGGAATTTCTTTAAGCTTTTTAAGGTCACTTGTACAAGCGAAATAAACGTCACTTCGCACTTTCTCCCAGGGAGTGTTTGTGTCATGACTGGCGGCATCTTTAATGTCTTGGGTTATATGTACACTTTCAATGGCTTGATTTAGAAAATACGTGGAATATTCCGCATAAAACTCTGATCCTAGAATATGTTCTTGCCGGGTTCCTGCCGATGCCGAGACTTGAGCTTCTTCTGTGTGAGTTTCTTGTGCTGGTGGTTCTGCTGGCGTTGGATCGTCGGAATGCGAGACTGCGGCGGAAGGAGCGGTAGTGTCTTCTGGCGTCGATGCTGGACGGATGAGGAAAACAACGAGAAGCGCTGCGATGAGAGCAACGAGCACTCCGATTCCGATGCCGAACAACTTCGTGAGGTTGATACCTGTTGAAAATACGGGATTTTCATGGTTGTCAGTGGAGCTTTCCTCAGGAGTTTCAGGAGAGAATGAATGAGGGTTCTCCGGGTTTTCGCTCTGATCATGAGAATCGAGATGTTCCATGGTTTGTCCTCCTTAGTGTTCAACAAAGGAATCGATTGATTCGTCGTAAGTGAAGACACGAGTGATCTTCATGGGCGGCTCACCGTCGCAGTCGTAATTTGGTTCGCGATTCATTCCGTGAGTGACGATGGTGGAATTGACGATCTCAATAGATGTCGTTTGTTCGCTACAGTTCCCATAGGGAGACGATGCAACGTTCTGGAGAACTTCACGGGGTGTTCCGTTTTCTGGCTGCCATATCCACGCATACCACTCGACTGTCCCGCTTCTATAGAGGCAGTCGTTCGCGGCCGTGTATGGAATGATCGCATCGGTGAACCCGTCTCCGTTAATGTCGCCGTAAACCGGGTCGTAGAGTTTGCCGTGGTTGCCAAACTCGTCTTTGAGATCGAGAGTGAAAATAGGTTTCCCAGCGGTTGTCGGTATGTGCGAGCTGTCGCACTGATCGAGCTGGACCATTCGATCAAGGTCGTTTTGGTTCGGTATGTAGTCGCCATCAGCGAATAGATACTCTTTCCATTCGGATCGGTCCGTTTTCCCGTACTTCCAGTCGCTACCAGTTCCTAATTCGGGTAGGAACCAGGTCGCATTACGGAAGTCATAATCGCGGATGGCGTTAATGGAGGTCTGCTCAATGTGGGCGTCGTTTGTCGAGGAATTATCAGGGTGAGTTTGATCGGACGCGATCTGTGGATTTCCGGAGGTTGAATTGTGAGTAGTGCGAGTGACAAGGAGAGTTACAAGCACAGTGCAGACGACGATAAGCAGGGTGAAAATGATGCCTAAAACCACGGCGAGATGACTGCGCTGGCGTGATTGTGGGTGGGGAGCGACGCTGCTCTCAGGTAATGATGTAGGCATGATGTGTCCTAGGAAGAATGTCGAGATTAGGGGGATATGCGGTGGGGGCTAGACCAATCGGTCTAGCCCCCACCGTGCTATTTCTTATCAGGCCTTCTTGCGGCGAATGAGCACACTGCCCGCACCAAACAGGAGCACGCTGCCCACTCCAAGAGCACCGATATCAGCTCCGGAGAATGCAAGCTTCTTCGACTTCTTGACTTTCTTCATCTTGCCGTCGTTGGTTGTGTCAACGTCGGCTTGATCGGAGCCATCACTTGCGCCGGAATTGTCGCCTGCGCTAGGAGTTGTTGGTTCCTCGCTTGGAGGGGTTGTACGCTCTAGCACAGTGATCTTAATGAAGGAACTGGGAGCATCGGTGACGACGTTTGATGTGGCTACAGCGTAGTGTACACCGATTACGAGACTCGTCGTATCAAGGTCAAAATCGATGACGCCCTCAATGTCAGCGGTGTCCGTTCCAACATAGTTGGCCTGGGAATAGGTGTAGATACGCGCCTGTGTATTTGCTTTGAGGTCGGTGAAGTGTAGCTTAGCGATGTCACCTTGGTACACCGTAATCTCTGGGATCGTAGTATCCCCGAGTTCCTTAATTGCTGCTTCAACTTCCTCAGTATCAGCAAACGCTGGCTCCCAAACGATCTCGATGGTAACGGTGTCGATCACTGTGTTGTTGGCATCCGTTACCTTCACGGTAATCGTATCCCCTGGCTTCGCATCCTTCGGGGTGACGGTGATCGTGCCGTCGTTTCCGAGGGTGGCTGTGGCTGGGCCCTCGACCACCGGAGTGAGACCAGGCAGAAGCTCTCCTCCGGAATTAGGAATCGTGACTGGTGCGGAAGCAGTCGTTGTCGTATTTTCCCAGGCAGGGTTTTGTGCCCAAATGGCGTAGAGGATCGTCGTTCCAGGAGCAAACGTGATGTCTGCGCCAGGTGCGTAAGAGGTTCCCGTTCCGTCGGCGGCTGTATTCCACTCGATGAAGCGGTAGCCCTCACGCCTCATGACCGCAGCATTCGCAACAGTTGTCTTGCCATCCGTAACGCCGGTGGTATCAGAGATAGTCCCGGTGCCGCCATTGGCGTTGTAACTGATAGTCGCAGGGTTAGCTTTCCATTGAGCGACAAGGGTTGCCCCGCCAGACGGAACCGTGTATGGACTCTTCACCAGGGTTCCATCCTGGGCCCACCCGGTGAACGTGTAGCCGTTGCGAGTGGCCGCATCTGCACCCGGGAGGTCTATATGGGCATCGGTAGTCGACACAATCGGAGCGAGCGAGCCGTTACCGCCGTTGAGGTCGAAGCTCACCGTGGCTGGGTTGGCTGTCCAGATCGCGTGCAAGGTTGGGTTTCCTGCTGGGACGAC
>JADYUX010000004.1 GCA_021532125.1 Arcanobacterium haemolyticum | reverse complement strand
CGGGCCCAAAAAACACCCACACAGCACACAAAGAAGGAAAGCCGAAACCCCTCAACGACGAGATACCACCGGCATCCGTCCCTCCATTTTTCATACCTGTAACCACCACCACACCCACCAACACACAAAGCCCTTAGCGGCCAAACTAGTGCACCCAACCCCACAACACCTCAACCCACCAGCCCACATCATCGCCGCACACTACAGCACCCACCAACACACAACAGACGCCCTACCAACAACACGGGGCATACCACCCGCCAACAACGTGAGGCCTACCCACAACGTGCGGGCCACCAGCCACCCCGGCAGACACGGCATACCAATGTGTCGGTAATAGTGAGGCTGGTCAAGATTAACGTCGATCAAGCATAAACTTCACAGCGCGGTACAGTACCGGTCTCACTGGGTAATCGAACTCGCCGAGTTTCTCAATGACGAGGGGGTTGAAGTGAGCCTTGAATTTCATAAGTCCATCGTCAAGCGTATTCGCCACGCCGCCCATCGAACAATACGTGGCCCCGGCATCAAACGCCGCATTCATCATCTCGACGTAGACAAGATCCTGCGCGGTGATCTTCGGAAATGCCCGGCTCATACCGGCATAAAGCATCTCGAACCCGGTGCCATAAAGGACGCCGATACAGCCCGCCAAAGGGAGGGCTGTAGTGCGGCCCGAATACTGCGCGAGGGCCTCAATCTGCTTGCGGTGGCTCTCAATCTGCTGGGTGTATTCGCGTCGCTTCTGCGTGGCATTCGCGGCAAGAGACGCAAGTGAGCCCTCAGCGTCGGCAATACGTTGATGATACTTCTCGAGTGCACCAGCGACATCGATATAGGCCATATAAAGCATCGCGTTATCGCCATAGACATCAAGTAGTCGCTCATAGTAGCTGCGGTTGCGCAATCGAATACCCTTGGCGCCCTCAGTCTCACTAATGACAGCCATGAAGTCGTCAAGTCGATCATGGCCAACGCGAACGACATCGACATAGCGGTTCTTGGCATCCTTGACGAAACGACGAGTCCGTTTAGGTAGTGTGCCGAGCAAGTCGCCCTGAGGACGCAACGTAGCGGTCGTAAACCGAGGTTGTAGCGTATCGTGCATGTGAGCAGTGAATCCGAGATGACGATACCCTGCGTCAGTGAACTGATCGAGCACGCCGAGGGCATGAGGATCGCGTGCGCCGGAGATTGCTTCTAATGGAGCAGCCTCAAGCGCGACCGGAGGATCGACCTTGATAAAAACGCACCTCGTCGTGCGCGCGTAAGAGGCGAGCTTCGTAAGGTAGAAACTCAACACGTCTGCCCGGGAGTAATCAAGAATTGGTCCGTGCGGCAGGTACCACATCGTGTAACCGAGCGAGAGCGGTCGGATAAGCACAAGACCGGCTGCAACAAGCTCGCCGCGCTCGTCTCGAACCCCGGTCAGAACGGAATCCCACGACTCTTTGACCTTTGCCCATGATGACGACTGCAAAAGGTTGCACTCAGGCCGCTTCGTGACGAAAGCGTCAAATTCGTCGGAATGGATCTGCGTTACAAATACGTAAGGTGAACTCACGTACATCCCTTCGTCGTCGTACTGACGTCAAGACGCGACGTCTACGACACATTCTAGGAGCATCCGTGGGAAACCTGCGGAACTGATAGCTGTCGGCGTATGCGGTGGGCGCCCTCAGTGTGCATTGAGTCCGCCGCGAACTCTAGTCTTTTGCGTGATCGAGAGACTCCTCTGAGGCTTCATCCTCATCCGGTTGGGCGACGAGCATTGTGGCGACGATCATGACAGCGACAGACATGGCTGTCTGGAGGCCAACGCCATTACCGACGAGAAGATCGAGAAGCATCGACGTGACCATCTGGCCAGCAACAACCGCGAGAGTGAGGCTAAAGGTACCGAGGCGGCGCACAGACCATGCGGCGCAAAACGTGACTCCTGCTCCCAAGGGGCCGCCTGCATATGCCCACCACGCATTGATGCCAGGCAAAGCAGCGAAATTGACATGACCCGTGAGCCAAACGACGAGCAAGATGACAGAGATGACGGTAGTGCCGCCCAGGACACTAGTCAGAGTTGCGGTCAAGGGATTGCCGGTTCGAGCAGTCACTTCGCCATTGCCAGCGCTCTGGACGATGATGGTGGCGCCCGATGCGAAAATAAGGAGCCCAACAGCGACGAGAAGACCGATACGAATATCGCCGATGCCGGAACCAACAGCGAGCGCGAGGCCAGCCAGGGCAACGAGCGCAGCGAGGATGCGGCGCGCAGAAAGTTTGATCCGGTGGGGTAGCCCGACTCCGAAGGAATCGAGAATGAGGCTCATGACCGTCTGACCAGCAACAGAACAGACAGACGACACGGCGACACCAACAATGGGAATGCCCCACGACATCGTAATAACGATGGGGATACCACCGAGGCCGACCGCGTACCACCACCAGGCGCTCTGGGTGCGTAGGAGATGAAAGGTTGCTCCAAGGTGCCGTTGGATGGCAAGGACGACGACAACTGCAAGAAGCGTGCCGACGTACGAAACCCAGCCGGCAAGTACAGGGCCGGCGCCGGAGGAGGACAAGCCTCCATTAAAGACGCCCTGGATTGCAATGAGCAAACCCGACAATGCGGCGACGGCAAAAGCTGCGACATAATGCCGACGCTCGTGCGAATTGTGCCCGGCGGTGTCGTTCTCAGCCATGCCTACCTCGTCGTTCCGTGATCGTCGAACCTGTCATAGTTTACGTTGCGACATCGCGGACTGGAGAATAGTGAACTGTGGCGTCAGTGTTCAGCTTGGGTGACGCAGTGGGAACATAGCCCCCGGTAAACGACTTCCGCGATGTGGACCTTCACTCCCAATGAAAGTGGAGGGTGTATGCACGGCGCATTCCCGGTGGCGCACGGAATATCCTCAACTCGCCCGCAAGCAGTGCAGACGAGGTGATGATGGTTGTCGTGAGGATCGAGTTCGTAGCGTGATCCGTGTCCGTCCGTGAGGACGCGACGGGCGATGCCTGCGTCGGTAAGAGCCTTGAGAACGTCGTAGATAGCCTGGCGTGAGACGGTTCCTAATTCGGCGCGTACATGGGCGACGAGGGCGTCCGCATCCGAGTGAGGGTGTGCTAGGAGCGCATTCATGGTGGCTAGGCGTGGAGACGTGACGCGTAGGTGTGCCTCACGGAGTGCCGTCCGAAAATCTGTCTTCTCCACGCTATCCACAGTACGAACTTTATTGGAATGTGTCCAGATTGAGCGTTTCACGCAAGGCTCGTGTTGCGAATTTCCGGCGAGATGCTGCGGATTGAAGGAAAAGGGCTTCTTCAAGGACTCGGTATCCGTACTGAAAATGGAGCGAAATGCCTTAACGCGAGTGGTTAGGTAATGCTATCCTAATCGGGGATTTGAGCCTTTTCCTGGCGTGTCGGATCTGTGGGTGTCGCCAAAAGTCCGCCGAGCAGACTAGCCTAGAAGTTGCGCAGTTCCGGGCTAACGTACAGCCACATTACCATGAGAAGGGAATAACATGTCGTCAAGATTGAAGGAAAGGCTCGTCGCTGGTGTCGCAGCCTTTTCGCTCATCCTCGGCGGAGTGAGTGTGGCAAGTGTAGCCACCGCTGCTGAGGCTGCTCCCACCACAACCATCGACACTGGTGCGATGACCTGGGGCGTGAAGGAGAGCTTCCGCTCCTACCTGACAAACGCTGGCGGCACAATTCAGACAATTGATGGCGCCTCGACCACGGAATCTGGGCTGTACGCCTTCCCGGTGGTTTCTGGGCAGTCGCGTGGTGAAACGACGAAGTTCACCGGTGGCGTTCATTTCCTTGCCCACGGGGGGATGCTCGATGTCACGATCTCGAACCCAACTATCTCTGGCAAAGGCGTAGAGCGCACCCTCAAGGCTGACGTGTCGAGTAGGCCGATGGGTGGCACCGAGGCGAAGAACTATGGGACCATCGATTTCGCTAAGGTCACGTTCAACCAGCCGAAGATCAGCGGTAACAACTACTCGCTCGATACATCCTCAGTCGCGCTGACGGCTCAAGGTGCCGAAGCGTTTGCAGGCTTCTACAAAGAAGGCACAGCTCTCGACAACCTGACAATCGCATTTACGACGAAGACGGAGACGCCTGCGCCGGAACCGTCGGCCGAGCCGTCACAGGAGCCTTCCGAGGCGCCGTCAACCCAGCCGTCGACTGAGCCGACAACCCCAACCGAGCCGGAAAACCCGAGCACTCCTGCACCTGCGTCAAACGCACTGACATGGGGAATCTTTAAGCGCTTTGTCGATTACGTTGCCGGAGCTGGCACAGTTGAGGGGCTTGACGGTGCCTCGTTCGATGTGGCGACGAAGCTTTTCACCTTCCCTGTGACGGAAGGCCAGGATATTACTGCTAACTCGACGAGGATCGCCTTCGATGGCGCCGCGCACCTCAGTGCACATGGCGGCATGCTCGACCTCACGCTCTCAAAGCCCGTCATTCAGAAGAACGCAGAGGGTCAGTGGGTGCTGACTGCCACAGCAAACGGACAAGAAGTCACCTTCGCAACTCTTGAGGGTGTGTCGATTGCTGAAGCCGACGGCCTCGCGACCATCTCGGTTGAGAAGGCCCTGATCGCTGATGGTGCATTCCAGTTCTTCGGTGGGCGCGCACGTCCGGGCTACAACGTTGGCGACGAACTATCGGCCCCGACTGCTGTAGTCTCGCTATCTTCGCCACAGACACCAACAGAACCGGAAACGCCTGCCGCACCTGAACCAGTTGAGGCTACGAACAGCCTCGTGTGGGGAGTGAAGACGAGCTTCGTCAACTACATTCTTGGCCCGATTGCCCAGGGCGTTGCCGAGCCGATCGCTCCGGCAAGCTTTGATTCGGCGACGAGGACGTTTGCATTCGCTCTCGCTCCCGGTCAGGACTTAACTCAGGACTTCACGAAGGTTTCCTTCCTCGGTGGCGCCCACTTCGTGGGGCACAGTGGAGCTCTCGATCTCACAGTTTCGAATCCTGTGATCGAGAAGATTCCTGCTGATCCGATGAACCGCGCAGTCGCTTCGGAGACGTGGGTTCTCAAGGCGACGGTTGCTAGCAAGTCGCTTTCGAGCGGTGAGGTTGTCGATTATGGCGAAGTCACGGTTGCAACCCTTCATGACGCTGCGTTCAGCGTGAAGGACAACGTTGTTACATTGACTGCACAAACTGTGACGTTCAACGGCGATGCCGAGGCCGCATTCGCCGGCTTCTACAAGGCAGGCGACGAGCTTGCCCCTGTGACGGCAGAATTCTCGGCGCTCCCGGTTGAGAAGCCGGCAACCCCTGAAACGCCGACGGATCCCCAAACGCCAGCGGATCCAAACACCCCTGACACAACGCCGGCTGCTCCAAACGAGGCCGCGGCTCCGGCAGCCGATACTCCTGCGGCTCCGGTCAAGGAGTGCAAGGTCGACGAAAACCAGATGCGCGTGACCTCCGGTTCGCTCTCCTGGGGTATCAAGCAGTCGTTTACTACCTACATCCGCTCGTCCATTGCGAACGGTGACTGGGAGCTTGCAGGTGCATCGTGGAACAACGGCGCCTTCACGTTCAGCGCTTCGGGTGGCCTGTTCAACACGGCTTCGAAGTCTGGAACTGTGTACTACTCCGGATCAGTTCACTTCACCGGCCACGACGGCAAGCTTGACCTGACGATCGCTAACCCAGCACTTGTCATCAACGGCAAATCCGGGAGCCTTTACGCAACGGTATCGAGTTCCGATATGAACGGGGCAAAGACGAACTATGGTCGCGTCAATTTCGCAACGGTATCCTTCTCGTCGTTGTCTGCATCTGCGGGAACGCTGAATTTCTCAACCTCCTCAGTGACACTCACTCCCGCAGGGGCACAGGCATTCGCAGGGTTCTACTCGGCCGGCGAATCGCTCGATAACCTCTCCGGGCGCGCGTCGCTCGTCGTCAATAGCGAATGTGATCCCGTTACTGGCGAACTCAAGGTCTACGACGCTTTTGGGAAGCTGGCATACACAGGAAGCGAATCGGCGAACCTCGCGCTCGCGGCGCTTGCACTCCTCGCTCTTGGCGGGGCAGGCGTGCTTGCTCGTCGCCGGGTTTCCTGACCGATGAAGTAATCGAAGCACTGACTGGAGCTGACACACGCGTGCTTCGATAGGAAAAGGGCGATCTGCTCGCCAGTCAGAGCTAGATTCCCATGCTGATGGTGGGGTGGGCGCTGTCCACCCCACCATCTATGGAAGATGAGAGAGTAATGAAACGGCGAATTTTCGGTGTAGTTATTGGGATTTCCTTGCTGTTGGCGGGCTGCGGTGGGCAGTCAACAACGCAGGAAGCGAGTGCGCCGGTGTCGGCATCGACGTCGCAAGGTGAGAAACCCACAACAACGAATCTTCCCGATCCTCACTCTCTCACCGGATTGTCAACAGTGGCGGATATCGGTGATCCCCAGGTAATTGAAGGCGACTACGCTCAGAATCTTCCGGCAAGCGTGACGGATAATGAAGGTAACTCGGTGACAGTCACCGACACGTCTCGTATTCTCGCGCTTGATATCTCGGGGAGCCTCTCACGCACGGTTGTCGCGTTGGGATTTGGCGCCCAGCTCGTTGGCCGTACGGTCTCCTCGACAGAGAAGCAGCTCGCGAGCCTTCCAGTAGTGACGGAAAACGGCCATTCTCTCAATACCGAGGCGATCCTCTCCCTGGCACCCACCTTGATTATTGCGGACCGTTCCGTCGGCCCGCGCGAAGCGCTTGACCAACTTCGTGCCGCAGGTATACCAGTTGTCCTCGTCAATCCCGAACGAACGATAGATTCCACACCACAGCTCATCAATTCCGTTGCCGGTGCTCTTGGTGTTCCCGAGGCTGGCCAAGCCCTTGCAGAGCGTGTGGATAAGGAAATTGCTGAGGCGCGCGACAAGATTGCCCAATGGGCTCCGGCAACTCCCCTCGACATTGCTTTCCTTTACGTGCGCGGCACGGCGGGAGTGTTCTTTATTCTTGGCCAGGATGAGGGGGCTGATGCTCTTATCACTGCGCTTGGCGGGCGCGATGTTGCTGCCGCCAACGGCATTACATCCACCTCACCAGCAAATGCAGAATCCCTCGTCGCACTCAATCCCGAGGTTATTTTCGTGATGACAGACGGTCTTGAATCAACGGGTGGGATCGAAGGACTTGTGGCTCGTCCAGGCGTTGCGCAAACTCGGGCCGGCCAGACTCAGCGAGTCGTCGCGATTCCCGACGGCATCTCGCTGTCATTTGGTCCGCAGACAGGCGAGGTGCTCCTCGCGGTTGCCCGGGCTCTCTATGGGGTCGAGGGCAACGAGTGAGTGCGCACGTAGAGCACGTGCCGGGCTCGGGAAGCGGGGCGCCGGTGCGCCGGCCCGCGAAGCGTGAACCTCATTCGTCGTCGGGGATTGAACGACGACGAAGCCGGCGAGCCATAGTCTTTTCGGGTCTCATCGTTGTGCTTCTTGCGTCAGTTGTGCTGTCCGCCGCAATTGGCCAGTACCACATCGGCGTTCTTGACGTGTTACGTGCGATCGGATCGAAAGTTAGCCTCGGCGAGGGGCCCGCTGATCCCGTTGCGGTTTCTACCCTCTGGTCCATTCGTTTTCCGAGGATTGTTCTCGGCATTTTTGTGGGAGCAGCGCTCGCGGTAGCTGGCACGGTGATGCAGTCGGTCTTTTCTAACCCTTTGGCCGAACCGGGCATCGTCGGAGTTTCGGCGGGCGCTTCGGTAGGGGCGTCGCTAGCGATGGTGATGGCTCCTGCGGCGTTGGGTGGATTTTCTGTGCCGGTGGCGGCGTTTGTTTCGGGGCTGATAGCGGTTGCCCTCGTGTATGTGCTCTCCCGCTCGGGTGGGAAAGCGGAAGTGCTCACGCTCGTACTCACAGGAATTGCCGTTGCTGCTGTGTGTACGGCGGTGACGTCGATGGCGACGTATGTGGCGCCGACGACGGCTCGGGACCAGATTGTGTTTTGGCAAATGGGTTCGCTCAACGCGGCGTCGTGGACGCAGGTGGGGACGGTTGGTGTTGTCGTCGTCGTTGGTCTTGTATGGGCCGTCCTTATCGCAAAGAATCTGGATACCCTCGCCCTGGGGGAGCGAGCTGCGGGGCACGTGGGTGTCAATGTCCACGCTCTGCGAGTGAGTGCCATTGTGCTGTGTGCTCTCCTGACGTCAGCGGCGGTTGCGTATGCGGGGGTCATCGCATTTGTCGGGCTTATCGTGCCGCATGTCCTGCGCCTAGCCATCGGGCCGCTCAACCGTTTTCTGATTCCGGCTTCGGCGCTCGGAGGCGCATTGCTTATTACGCTTTCGGATCTGACGGCGCGCAATCTCATCCCGTTTGCGGATCTTCCCATTGGAATTTTTACGGCACTTGTTGGTGGTCCGACATTCTTCGTGCTGCTTCGGACAAAACTTCGTTCGGGGCGTGTGCGTTCATGAATGCATGCGCGCTGGCTGACGGGTGAGTGTGGTGCGAATAAGGAGACGGAATGACATCTGACGCAACTGAGGCGATGGGCGGGCGTGTGCCAGCGATTGAGGCTCGGAATCTTGTCTTTGGCTATGGTGAGCGGCGTGTGATTGATGATGTCAGCCTCGAGGTGTATCCCGGGCAGATTGTGGGGCTTCTTGGCCCGAATGGGACGGGTAAATCGACACTGCTTGGCGTATTGTCTGGTGATCTCGTTGCGCGGGAAGGTTGCGTGCGCATTTTCGGGAAGCCGCTCGAGGATTATGGGCGCAAAGAGCTCGCGCGGCTGCGGGCCGTGATGCCGCAGGCTAGTGAGTTCCCGTTTGCGTATATGGCGCACGATATTGTGAATATGGGGCGTTCGTGCTGGGATACGGACGATCAGGAGAACGAAGCGATTATTCGTGAGGCGATGGACAAGACAGATGTGCTTGGGCTTGCTGATCGTGACGTGACGAGGTTGTCGGGCGGGGAGAAAGCCCGTGTCACTCTAGCTCGGGTGCTGGCGCAGCAAGCGAAGATTGTTTTCCTCGACGAGCCTACGGCGGCTTTGGATATTGCCCATCAGGAGCGAACGATGGAGCTGTGCGTGGATGAGGCCGAAGCGGGTAAAGCGGTTGTGGCTGTGATGCACGATATTCAGCTTGCTGCAGCGTACTGCGATGTTATAGCGCTCATGGATGGTGGACGTATCGTTGCGTGCGGGAGTCCTCGTGATGTGCTGACGAGCGAGATGTTGACGTCGGTGTATTCGTGGCCGATTGACGTGAGCTATACGCTGAGCGGCGACATTGTTGTTCTTCCTGGCAGGGTGAAGCGTCGCGCGGTTGATGGTGTATGACGGATGCTTGGCGTGCTTAACGACACCTGTCGCTATCTTGGCACTCGGACGTAGTTAGGGTAACCTGACTTGTGGATGTGTTGCCGCCTAACTGGAAAGGCTTTGCAGTGACCGAAAAAACGAGGACCAATCGGCGCAAACGCCGACCGTCTTTCAAGAAAGTTGTTCTCTCGGCGACGGGGCGTCGCGACATCAAACTCGTGGCCGCTGGCAGGCTTTTTTCGGCACTCTCAACGGGGACGGCGCTCGTTGCAACAGCCTTGATTATCGACGACGCACGGAATGGCCTGGATATCGACCTCACTCGGTGGGTACTTCCGCTTCTTGCTGCCCTCCTGGCGGCATGTGGCGCCTTCTTTGAGATTTGGTTTGGCGGACGCGCTGCCCGGAATGAAGAACGACGAATTCGCCACCGTCTCCTTGAAACCGTCTTCCGCTCCTCGTCGCTTCCGAAAAACAACGAGGGCGGGTACGACCCAGGTAAGCTCATCACGTTAATGACAGACAATGCTGAGCGAGTCACGGAATACCGTCAAGTGTATTTCGGGGCGACGATGGCCGCGATGGCTATTCCTTTTGTCACGCTGATATATGTCGCGATTTTTATTGACCCCATTATCGGCATCGTTCTGTTGTTGTTCTGCCCACTTATTCCTTTCCTTATCGCGGCTTTTATGCGTCTTTTCCGTAAGACCTCTGCGAATTCCCGAAAGGAACGAGGAAAACTAGCCGGCCAGTATCTCGATGCGATTCGCAATCTTGTGACAATCCGGCTCTTTGGTGCCGGTCCACGAATCGAGGCCCATTTGCGCGAGCAGGGGGAGCGTAATCGTGGCGCGATCATGAAACTCCTCGCAGGCAACCAAATCGTCATTATCGTCATGGATGGGCTATTCTCCCTCCTTCTCATTTGCTGTGCAGTCTTCCTCACGGTTGCGCGCATACATGCTGGGGCTGTGAGCTTGGGAGAGGGAATCGCAGTTATTTTCTTGACGGTTCTTCTGATCGAGCCGCTTGTGCAGGTGGCTGGCTTCTTCTACATCGGAATGGGCGGCATGGCATCTGAGCGGGCGATCGGTTCCTACCTCTCATCGGTAGGGCAGCGTTCAGCAGCGACGTCGGATGCCAAGGTTCCACAAGCCGATCCAGGGGCCGCAATTGATGTCCGCGGTGTTTCTTTCGACTATGGACGCGGGGAGGTTCTTCACTCCGTTGACCTCACGGTTCCTCAGGGTCACAAGGTCGCTATCGTTGGCCGTTCTGGCGCTGGAAAATCAACGTTGCTTTCCCTTCTGCGTGGTTCACTCCCGCTTCAGCAGGGTGCTATTGCCATTGACGGCATTGAGATAGCTGAATGTGACGCGACAGAAATACGAACACTCACGGCGTCTGTTTCCCAGAGCACATGGCTGTTTACTGGGACGATTGCCGACAACCTTCGCCTCGCGGCACCACAGGCCACCGAAGATGAGATGTGGGCGGCGCTTCGATTGGCGAATATCGCCGACGAGATTGAACGGATGCCTCGCGGGCTCGCGACGGACGTCGGCGAACAAGGGGTCCTCATCTCTGGCGGACAGGCGCAACGGATCTCGCTGGCGCGAGCTTTCCTCTCGGGCAGGCGCACGCTCCTTCTCGACGAGCCCACGTCACAAGTCGATATTGAATCCGAGCAGAAGATCATCGAGGCAATTGGATCTCTCGGACCCGAATGGAACATCCTTATGGTGACTCACCGCCGATCGCTCCTCGCTGTGGCAGACGAGGTGTGGGAAATGACGGATGGCAAGCTCGTCGAACTAGAGGAGAGTGCACGATGACACAACCACCCGCAACATCTCACGCAAACTCGACGGCGTCGCAGGGGACACCGAACCAGCCGAATCTGCGAGAACTCGTCCGGTGGCTGACCGGGATGACGAAACCGGTCCATAAGCCGCTGCTCGTCTCCACATGTTTCCGCCTGCTGAACCTCACACTTGATGTACTTCTTTTTGGACTTGCCGCGGGAGGAGTGAGTGCGATTATCGTCGAGGGAGCGCCAGCTCTGCCGATATTCGCTTGGCTCGTCGTTATTGCTCTCGTCAAAGCAAGCGCGTACTACCTGGAACAGCTCACGGGGCACTACGTTGCGTTCAAAGCCCTTGAGCTTTTGCGTACGGCCGTGTTCTCGAAGCTCTGGCCGAAAGCTCCGGCGATCGTTACCCACTCCCATTCAGGTGACGTGCTCGCGAGCCTGACGCGTGACGTGGATCGGATCGAGGTGGTGTACGCACATACGTTCGCCCCCGTGGTATCCGCGTATGTCGTTCCTCCGGCCATCCTCATTGTTACGGGGGCAACGGTCGGCTGGGATGTTGTGGCACTTCCTGCGCTGTGTATGGCGATCGCACTCTTCGTCGTTCCGTTCGTCGGATTTAGGAGAGCCGTGGAAACGACGCGCGCAACCCTGGGAATTCGTCGCGACCTCGCCCACCATCTCACCGATTCGGTTTTCGGAACCGAGGAAGTTGTGGGATACGGGCGCCAGTCCGACCGCCTAGAGGAAACAGACGAGCTGTCCCGCCGCGTTGCACACGAGGCTCGCACACCCAAGGCTTTCGCCGCTTTCCGCCGCTGCGCAAATCTTTTCCTCATGCTTGCGACTGTCATCTCGGCGAGCGCGGCAAGCATTGCTCATGGGCACACGATCGTCGTGACTGCGGCGCTCGCGGCAGGCGCACTCCGCCTGTTCGAAGGGCCGCGCGGAGTGGAAGACGCGACGGGCTACCTCGATCATTCGCTGGCGGCGGCCCGCCGCCTGTGGGATATGAGCCACGCGCCGGAAGCCGTGGAGGATGGCCCGGATGTGTTTGCGCCAACATCAGCTCCTGCCGTGACGTTTAACAACATCTCGTACGCCTATCGCGACGAGAATGGTGAACTCGCGGGATTCGCCCTCGACAAGGTTGATGTGCATGTGCCGGCAGGTTCGCGCACGGTATTCGTCGGCCCGTCAGGGTCGGGGAAGTCGACGACGGTGCAGATGCTCCTTCGTTACGACGATCCTCAGTCGGGTGACGTGCTTCTCGATGGCGAGCCGGTGACACAGTACACGCTCGATTCGTTGCGCCGTAACGTCGTGGCGGTCTCGCAGAAGAATCAGCTTCTCAATGCGACAATCTGGGAGAATGTGACGCTTGGCGTGCCGGAGGCAAGCGAGGCGGACGTCTGGCGCGTGCTGCGCGACGTTCACCTTGACGAGGAGATTGCGGCAATGCCGGAGGGTCTGCGCACACACACTGGTCAGGCGGGCAGCGCTCTTTCGGGCGGACAGGCCCAACGCCTGTGCCTGGCGCGTGCACTGTTGATGAAACCCGCGGTTCTCGTGCTCGACGAGTTCACGGCGAATCTCAACGTCGATCTTGAACGTGAGATCCGCGAGGACATCGCCGCGGCTCTGCCGGGTGCCACAGTAATTGAAGTGACCCACCGTGTGGAATCGGCTACCGACGCCGATCAGATCGTCATGCTTGACCGGGGCAAGGTTGTCGCCTGCGGCTCGCCCCAGGAGTTAGCGGACGGGTTGGCTGGACTGTTCCACCGCGACGTCTGAGTGCTGCGCTCGTTGTGCGGTCATCCTCGCCGCGTGGCGCCTAGGCGCGGGTATGCTGTGGGCACAAGAATCCATGAGGAGGAATTATGCCTACGCTGCGCTCGGCAACATCGACGACGGGAAGAAATATGGCTGGTGCGCGCGCACTGTGGCGTGCAACGGGCATGACGTCGGAAGATTTTGGCAAGCCGATTATCGCCATTGCGAATTCATACACGGGATTTGTGCCCGGGCATGTCCATCTCAAGGATCTTGGCCAGCTTGTGCGCTCAGCGATTGAGGAGGCCGGCGGCATCGGCCGGGAGTTCAATACGATCGCTGTGGACGACGGTATTGCCATGGGACATGGCGGCATGTTGTACTCGCTGCCGAGCCGAGAGATCATCGCTGATTCTGTCGAATATATGGTCAATGCTCACACAGCGGATGCGCTCGTGTGTATTTCGAATTGCGACAAAATCACGCCAGGCATGCTCATGGCCGCGTTGCGTCTGAATATCCCGACGATTTTTGTCTCAGGCGGGCCGATGGAGTCAGGCGCGGCGGTTACGGGTGTGATTGATCATCGCACGGATCTTATCGACGCTATTGCCGCCTCGGCAGACGATTCGGTGTCTGATGCTCAACTTGGTTTGGTTGAGCAGAGCGCGTGCCCCACGTGTGGATCATGCTCGGGAATGTTCACCGCAAATTCGATGAATTGCTTGACCGAGGCACTTGGGCTGTCGTTGCCAGGCAACGGTTCGACGCTTGCTACCGCGGCAAAGCGCCGAAATCTCTTCGTCGAAGCTGGTCACCGGATTGTCGAGCTCGCTCGGCGTTATTACGAGGACGACGACGATTCAGTTCTGCCACGCTCGATTGCGACGAAGGATGCTTTCTGGAACGCCATGTCGATGGATGTGGCCATGGGCGGCTCGACGAATACGGTGCTGCACATTCTCGCTGCGGCGCAGGAAGGTGAGGTCGATTTCGACCTCACAGATATCGATGCCATTTCTCGGCAGGTGCCGTGTCTGGCGAAGGTAGCGCCTAATTCACAGGTATTCCACATGGAGGATTTCCACCGCGCGGGTGGTATCCCCGCGATCTTGGGTGAGCTGTTCCGCGCGGGTCTGCTCAAAGATTCGGTTCATTCGGTTCATTCCTCCGATCTGAAGTCGTGGCTTGAGAAATGGGATGTGCGTGGCGTGGCACCGAGCCCGGAGGCCACGGATTTGTTCCACGCTGCTCCGGGGCGTGTGCGCACGACGCAACCTTTCTCGCAGGATTCGAGGTGGGAGAGCCTCGATACGGATGCTGTCGAGGGATGCATCCGTAGCGTGGAGCACGCATACACGAAGGACGGCGGGCTGTGCGTCCTGTTCGGGAACCTCGCCGAGGACGGCGCGATCGTCAAGACTGCGGGCGTGGATGAGTCTCTGTTCCATTTTGAGGGGCCGGCGCGTGTTGTTGAGTCGCAGGAAGCGGCAATTGAACTCATCTTGTCGAAGCAAGTCAAGCCTGGCGACATCGTCGTTATTCGGTACGAAGGACCGAAGGGCGGGCCGGGTATGCAGGAGATGCTCTACCCGACCTCATTCCTCAAAGGGCTTGGTCTAGGCAAGGTCTGTGGCCTCATCACTGACGGGCGTTTCTCGGGAGGCACGTCGGGCTTGTCGATCGGCCACATTTCTCCGGAGGCTGCTGCAGGCGGTGCGATTGGCCTCGTGCGTGAGGGCGACAGGATTGTTATCGACATTCCGAGCAGAGTTCTCCGCCTTGATATTTCTGACGACGAATTGGCGCAGCGCCGGGCTGAGGCCGGCCCCCTGCCGTGGAAGCCGGTATCGCGCGATCGGAAAGTATCGAAGGCTCTTCGTGCATACGCCTCGATGGCGACATCTGCTGCGACGGGAGCTGTCCGCAAGATCGACTGACCGCCGAAGCCGGGGCGACGAACCCGGATACCGTTCGTCGCCCCGGGACTCTCGGCCTGTATTTCTCGAGTGTGAGCGACGATACTTAAGAGGCCGTCTCTTTACGGCTCAATGACGAACTGACGAGTCCGACCTCGTCCTCACAGGAGGCTGCACCAGCCATTATGACTAGTGTTTTCACGTACCTCGCAGAGCAACCTATTGTTCTTCTCTTCCTCCTCATCGGTATCGGTATGTTTATTGGGCATATCAAAATCAAGGGAGTTGGACTGGGTGCTGCTGCGGTACTTTTCTTAGCAATTGGCGTTTCTGCTTGGGGGCAGGCTGAAGGTATCGAAGTGCGAGTCCCCCCGATTATGGGTATTTTCGGGTTGGCGCTTTTCGCTTTCTCGATTGGTAACAATTCGGGGGCGAGCTTCTTCCAGAACCTCAAGCGTGCTGCTGGCCCGATTGTCACAATGGTGCTTTTGTACTGTGTGACGGCGGCTGCGGGTGTTCTTATCGGCACGAAGGTGTTTGGTATGAACATTGCGCTGATCTCGGGAACGTTTGCAGGTGCGGTCACGAATACCCCTGCTCTCGCAGCTGCTGGTGAGGCTTCCGGTGATCCGGCTGCTGCCACTGTGGGATACGCGGTCGCGTATTTGTTCGGTGTCATCGGCATGATTATTGCTGCTGGTCTTGCGTTGCGGAATTCGGCTAACGATGCAGATAATCCGACTCCGGTGACTCACGCGAATGTGCGTGTTGAGCGCGATGACCGCCCGACGGTTGGGCAGTTTGTTGCCGAGCATGGCTGCACGATTGAGGTGTCGCGCTTGCGCCGCGGTGAGCAGGGCGCCATTTGGGTTCCGGATCGTGACGAGGTCCTCGAGAAGGACGACATCATGACGATCGTTGGTGAAGCTGATCGTGTGGCGAAAGCTATCGAGGATCTCGGCCACAAGTCGACTCATTCGTTGCGTCGTGATCGCCATTTCCTCGACTTCCGTCGCATCACGATTTCGCAGCACTCTATCGCGGGTAAGACCGTTGAGGAGCTCGATGAGATTCTTGGGGAGAAGTGGGGCGCCCGTATTTCTCGTGTGCGCCGAGGGGATGCGGATATGCTCGCCACTCCGAACTTCCTTCTTGAGCTTGGCGATCGAGTGCGTGTTGTTGGCCCCCCGCTTAAACTCAAGGAGATTTCGAAGTTCCTTGGCGATTCATCGCGTGGTTTGACCGATATTAACCCCGTCGGTCTCGGCCTCGGCCTTGCTATCGGGGTGATGGTGGGCGAGGCGAAGATCCCGATTCCTGGTGGCGGGCACTTCTCGTTGGGTGCTGCTGCGGGTGTTCTTATCGTCGGTTTGATCATGGGCAAGATTGGGCGAATTGGCCCGATTATTACGGCGCTTCCTCATTCTGCGAATGCGGTTCTTGGTGAGATCGGCCTGTTGATGTTCTTGGCACAGGCTGGTACGAGTGCAGGCGGGCAGATTGCACAGGCGTTCTCCAGCGGCGACTGGTGGAAGATCCTTGTTCTCGGCATGATCATGACGACGATTCTCGCATCGGGCATGTACTTCTTCATGCGAAAGATTTTCAAGATTGGCGGAACGAAGCTCTCGGGCATGCTCGGTGGTATGCAGACTCAGCCTGCTGTGCTTGCGTTCGCTAACGATCGCACGGGTGCCGATCCTCGTGTGGCTCTGGGATATGCGCTGGTTTACCCGGTGGCTATGATCGGAAAGATTCTTGTCGCGCACGTGATTGGCGGCTTCTAGGCGTTAGTCCGTGAGGGGTTTTCCCCACCCGCGGTTTGTAGGAAAAAAGATGCTCCCCGCATGGGGAGCATCTTTTTCCTTAGCGGCCTTTATTCACGAGGTTCGTCGCCAATAAACTCCGAATGTTGGGCAGCAAGCTTGGCGGGGATCGTCGTCGCCGAATCACCAAGAGAAGGCACAGGGTGAAGCGAATCCATGAGCCAGTTACGATCAGTAGCCATACGAGCGACAGCGAGGCCGACACCGATCGAAGCAATGACGAGGATTACTGTCACTACCTGAGAGAGGGCGTCTCCGACTTCACCGTTCGAGATGGCCGTTCCTGCACGATAGAGAGGGACGCCTGGAATCATGACGACGACTGCCGGCACGGAGAGCGTCACTCGGGAGTACTTCGTGTACGTCGAAAAAAGATCGGCGAGCAGGCCAGCCGCGAGTGCCGCGCATCCGACGGCAGCGAGCCACGGGAAACCGAAATCCTGGGCAGTGAGACGGCCCGTGTTGATGACGAGGCCAATAAGTGCCGCGAGCGCGCATGCCTTTTGAGGCGCGTTGAAGAGCATTGCGAAGCCGTACGCTGCGACGAACGTCGTCAAGGCCCGCAGCCCCAGCAATATGAGGCCCGAGACGTGGTAGGTGTCATCAACAGGGAGAACGGACCAGTGGAAGACCGCTGTTGTTCCCCAGACGGCGGCGGCGCTCGCGATGAGAAGCATTGCCACGTAGACACCTCGGGAGATTCCTGCGGAAAAATCTTGACGGATCAGGTCGAGGATCGAGGTTACGAGCGGGAAACCCGGCACGAGGAAGAGGACTGCGGAGACTGAGCCACCGGAATGAGTAGCGTCGATCCAGCCGGCTTGATGCATCGCCCAGACGAGCAAAATGTAGATAGAAACGGCAGCGACGCCACACAGAAGCCAGACACCGAAATGATTGACGCGGCGCTTCATGAGGAATTTGCGTAGGCGCTGGCCAAAGAATGCGGCAATGAGGACGGCGAAGCACTCGACGATTCCGCCCTTGTTGAGGAAGCAGAATCCCGCACAGGCGAAGCCTGAGGCGAGCGATGAGACGAGCGGCGAGTAGAGCGGGCCGTGCGAGGCGATCTTATCGAGCTCAGCTTCAGCCTGTTCGACAAGCATCCGCTCAGGGAGTGTTTTCACGAAGTAGTTGAGTTGGTCGATTCGCGCGGCGTCCACGCCCATGGCGCGCTGCTCGGCAAGCTCGGTGCGGAAGGTGCCGTTTGCGTACGCGGTTGTCGTGATTTCTGTGTACGTGACTTGCGCGTGGTGCTCTTCTATACCGACGGCCTTCGCGAGGCGAGCCATACCGTCTTTCACTCGGAAGGAAGATGCACCTGCTGAGAGAAGCATGATTCCAAGCCGCAAAACGACTCTAGATTGGTGCGCGAGGCGGTTGTGTGCCGCGAGGTGGTCCTGATCTTGTGGATGCGGTTCAGTAGACACGTGCACACTCTAGCCGTTGGAGCTGACGTGCTTGTGGGTCGAAAGTTATGCTCGGGAGGCGATGTTCGTCATACCTTGGCGTTAGTCGAGGGAGTTCGCAAGGTGTTCGTCGATAATCTCGTCGGCGATGACGCCCCGAAGTGATGCGGCTGCCGCCTCTGGGAGGTGGGGAATGGCGACGATGGAGCCGCGAACCGATCGAGTAATCTCGCCGTCTTTAACCCAGTGGGTGGATCGGAGTTCGCCGGCTTCTTCGATCTCCCAGCAGCCTTCGCTGGGGGACCAGATGCTGGCCTCGGTGGCTATTCCGTGCCTGTCGTTGGGTGAGAGGACGTGGTAGGTGAGGGTTGCGTCGGAGTCGTGGGGGAGCGTTTCGATGGCTGAGCGTAGGAGGAAGAATTCGAGGGGCTCGGGTATGGCGTCTTCCTCTTCGATGAGTTCCTCGGCGTTGAGAACGATGGGGGTGTCGTCATTTTCGACGCACGTTGAACGTTTCCAGCGTTTGCCGATGAGCTCGATCGTCGTCGTGATCCGGTGGGGGTCACGTCCGCCGTAGATTTCGTCGGTCAGGAGTTCGTCGTCGTTCCATCGGCGGAAGACGAGGCCGACGAGTCCGTCGTTTCCGTAGAGGAGTTCCCAGCGCGTCTCAGTCATGCGTATCAGTGTAGTCGGAGGGGTGAGAATGCCCCTGAGAGCACCCTACAACAAGTCCGACTTCTGAGAACGTTGCCCAGCATGTGAGATAAAACGAATTTGGTTTGGCAACAACAAGCCATTCCATATAACCTCAATGCCATGAACATCGTCGTAGTACTTACCTAGCGCGCTGTACGCCCCAAGTACTGCGCGCCCCTCGCACATCGAGGGGTTTTTTAATACCCAGATACCGAATATCCCGACGAAAAAGGAGGAACCACATGGCAAAGGCGCCTACACCAGCCGATGTGGCCGCGGGTCGTAACGACGCGTCACACGACGCAACTGAATTCAACGAGCAAACATCGGTATCTCTCGTATCAGGCGTACCGGAAATCCGTGAACCTTCAACCGGAGCGCGCTCGATCATCCGCACCCTGGAAGAACTCGGTGTCGATGTGGTCTTCGGCCTGCCAGGAGGCGCGATCCTCCCCACCTACGATCCGCTCTTTGATTCGACGAAGCTCAAGCACATTCTCGTTCGTCACGAGCAAGGCGCAGGGCATGCGGCCGAAGGTTACGCAGTCTCCACCGGGCGCGTCGGCGTCTGTATCGCCACCTCCGGGCCGGGAGCAACCAATCTTGTGACCGCCCTGCTCGATGCCAACATGGACTCCGTTCCCATGGTCGCCATCACAGGCCAGGTGGGAGCCTCCCTCATCGGAACGGACGCCTTCCAAGAAGCGGACATCGTCTCGGCCACGATGCCGATCACAAAACACTCCTTCCTCGTCACAGAGGCCTCCGAAATTCCGGCACGGATCGCCGAAGCCTTCCACATTGCCTCCACGGGACGGCCTGGACCAGTCGTCGTCGACATTACAAAGAGTGCACAGGTCGAAGAAGCCGACTTCGTCTGGCCGCCCGCACTCGATCTGCCGGGATACCGGCCGGTCGTCAACCCCAACGTTCGTCAAGTCCGCGAGGCCGCTCGTCTCATTGCCACAGCGAAACGCCCCGTCCTCTACGTGGGTGGCGGAGCTATCCGTTCGGGCGCATCCGAGGAGATCCTCGAACTCTCCGAACTGGGCAACATCCCTGTCGTGACGACACTTACGGCTCGTGGCGCGATCCCCGATTCGCATCGTAACAATCTCGGAATGCCTGGCATGCACGGCACAGTTCCCGCCGTTGCAGCACTCCAAAAATCCGACCTCATCGTTGCGCTCGGTGCCCGCTTCGACGATCGCGTCACCGGAAAACTCGACGCATTCGCTCCCGAAGCAGCCGTGATTCACGTTGATATCGACCCTGCCGAAATCTCAAAGAACCGCGAAGCGCTCGTTCCCATCGTTGGAGACCTCAAAGTCACAGCCGGCGAGATCGTCGACGAGCTTCGGCGCGCCCACAAGCAGTACGGCAAAGCTGACCTCACTCGTTGGTGGGCAAAGCTCAACCGCTTGCGTGAAACCTACCCCGTAGGCTGGAGCAAACCGGACGACGGCCTCGTCGCCCCTCAATATGTCATTCAAGCGCTCTCGAAAGCTGTTCCCGCCGACGAGGCGATCTGGGTGACAGGCGTGGGCCAACACCAAATGTGGGCAACCCAGTTCCTGCAGCTTGAACACCCTCGCCAATTCCTGTCCTCTGGTGGAGCAGGCACAATGGGCTACGGCGTTCCCGCAGCCATGGGAGCGAAGGCAGCACACCCGGAAAAGACCGTCTGGCTCATCGACGGCGACGGCTCCTTCCAGATGACAAATCAAGAACTCGCCACATGCCGACTCAACGGCATCAACATCAAAGTTGCCGTGATCAACAATTCCTCACTCGGCATGGTGCGGCAGTGGCAAACGCTCTTCTACAACGCGCGCTACTCGCACACCCACCTCCAAACGGGGCACGGGACGGCGCGAGTCCCCGATTTCGTCAAGCTTGCCGACGCCTACGACTGCGCCGGGCTGCGCTGCGAAAACGCCGACGACGTCGAAGAAACGATCAAAGAAGCAATGTCCATCAACGATCGCCCCGTCGTCGTCGACTTCGTCACCTCACCACAATCCGAGGTGTGGCCTATGGTTCCCGCCGGCCTCTCCAACGACGAAATTCTGTACGCGCGCGATCTTCGCCCCGAATTCGACGACGACGCCAACTGAAAAGAGGAAAACGCATGAACACTCGCCATACGCTGTCCGTGCTGGTAGAGAACAAGCCGGGCGTCCTCACACGCGTCGCAGGCCTCTTCGCCAGGCGCGCATTCAATATTCACTCACTCGCTGTAGGCGAGACAGAAGACCCAGAGCTCAGCCGCATCACCGTCGTGGTCGATGCAGCTGAACTCCCTCTCGAACAGGTGACAAAGCAGCTCAACAAGCTCGTCAATGTCATCAAGATTGTGGAACTTGAACCAGAATCCTCTGTCCAGCGCGAACTCCTGCTGGTCAAGGTCAGCGCAACCGACGCCAACCGCGCCAACGTGCTTCAAGTTGTCGACCTTTTCCGCGCTCATGTCGTGGACATGGTCCCTGACACAGTGACAATCGAGGCCACCGGATCGGCTCACAAGGTCGAAGCCTTCCTCACTGCGTTAGACCCCTACGGGATCAAAGAGATTGTTCAATCAGGCGCCGTCGCAATCGGACGAGGGGCACGTTCACTCTCCGAACGTGTATCCGCTGAACTCCACATGCGCCGTGCCTGACAAGCCGCGCCTGACAACGACGATTGCCAGGCGCTCACGCTGCGAACACGTAATCGATTCTTTCGTCAATCAACATATAGTTGAACCCGCCGTGACGGGTTCGCCGGCTTAACGCCAACCTTCTAAAAGGAGAAGAACAGTGGCAGAGATTTTCTACGACGACGATGCAGACCTCTCGTTGATCCAGTCCAAGCGTGTCGCCATCATCGGATACGGCTCGCAAGGCCACGCCCACGCGCTGAACCTTCGCGATTCAGGCGTTGAAGTTGTTGTCGGCTTGCGCGAAGGCTCGAAGTCGATCGACAAGGCCAAGGAGCAGGGCCTCGAAGTTGCTAGCGTCGCGGATGCTGTCAAGGGCGCCGATGTTGTCATGATCCTCGCGCCAGACCAGTCTCAGCGTCAGATTTGGGCCGACGATGTCGAGCCGAACCTCAAGGAAGGCGCTGCGATCTTCTTCGCACACGGCTTCAACATTCACTTCGGTTACATCAAGCCCACCGCCGACCACGATATCTGCATGGTCGCTCCCAAGGGCCCAGGCCATACCGTTCGTCGTCAGTACGAAGAAGGCCGTGGCGTGCCCGTGCTCGTCTGTGTTGAGCAGGACGCCTCTGGGCAGGCATTCGATCTGGCTCTTTCCTATGCGAAGGCAATCGGCGGCACGCGTGCCGGTGCCATCAAGACAACCTTCCGCGAGGAGACGGAAACCGACCTCTTCGGTGAGCAGTCCGTCCTGTGCGGCGGCGTCTCTCAGCTCATCACCTACGGTTTCGAGACGCTTGTTGAGGCTGGTTACCAGCCCGAGATGGCGTACTTCGAGGTCTGTCACGAAATGAAGCTCATCGTTGACCTCATCAACGAGGGTGGCTTGACGAAGCAGCGCTGGTCGTGCTCCGACACAGCCGAGTACGGCGATTACGTCTCCGGCCCGCGCGTTGTCACCCCGGCCGCTAAGGAAGGAATGAAGGCTGTTCTCGCCGACATTCAGAGCGGCGCATTCGCCAAGCGATTCATCGACGACCAGGATGCTGGTGCCCCCGAGTTCAAGAAGCTTCGTGCCGAGCATGCGGCGGCTCCGATCGAGAAGACCGGCCAGGAAATCCGCAAGATGTTCTCGTGGAATTCAGCCGTGGACGCCGACTACACCGAGGGCAAGGCTGAGCGCTGATCCTCGCGCGCAAGTGCTGAAAGATTAATAGATGGACGCGGCGGAGAGAAAACCTCTCCGCCGCGTCCATCTATACAAGCAAGCTATTTCCCGTTAACAAAATCAAGGATCTTCGGCAAATCGCGCTCCGCCTGACGAAGGCCAAGGTTGTAGCACGCCTCAACCTTGAGCGGATCGCGCTCACCATTAGCGATGGGCATGGTGTCGGGATAGTACAGGTAGGCGCGACCTTCACGTTCAAGCTGCTCAAGCCGGTCAAGAGTGGCATTGTAATGAGCAGGGCGTGCAAGGATCGCGTCGGCCACCTTTGGGTAACGCCGGAAAATACGACGATAAAGGGCACGCGGCATACGCATCGGAGGCTTCCGGTAGCCGCGCTCGCGAGTCATGACGACAACGAAACGTTCGAAACCGTCATCTTCGGCAGCATCAATCGCAAATCCACCTGTAGAGCCAATCGCGCCATCCAAGTAGGGGACACCGTGGACATCGGTGATCGGCATGAGGATGGGCATCGACGCTGAAGCCTGGCAACGCAAAGCAAAATCGTCGAGGTCGGTAACATCGTCGCGACCCCAATAGACAGTTTGCCCCGTTTCGCAGTTAAAGGCGCCGATCCTGTAAGGGGTTTGGGACGCGACATACCCTTCCCAATCAAAGGGAATCGCCTCATCAGCGTGAGGGGTGTGGCGATAAATGAAATCCGAGTTGAAATAGCCATGCCCGCGGATAAAAGAAATAGGGCCGCCGGTGCGGGGATCGCGAGCCAGCTCCACATAAGCCGCCCGAGCACGCCATGCGTCGCGAGAAATCATATTTGACGTATTCGTTGCACCGGCAGAAATTCCACCGACCCAAGGAAATTCGATACCGGCCTCGATCATCGTCGCCGCGAGTGCTGCCGTATATGCCCCTCTCATACCGCCGCCCTCGAAAACGAGCGCAGTTGGGAGCGTCTGATTATGTGGATGTGTCGTGGTCATCACGAGTAAGGATAGTGGCTTTATAAAGTTCAGGTAAGTGTGAGAAATTCTTTATTATCGACGAATTCTGATAGATGTCTTCCTGAAAGTAGGAGACGGTGTCTCTAAAAAGCGGTTGGCGGCTTGCCTGGGAAACGGTTGGCTTACATCGATCCACAGGCGCGTTATATCGGTGAAATGCACACGTATAGGTGTGTAGTATATGTTCTGTTGGTTCACGATTCATTCACTAAGCCAACACAGGCAAATAATAGAGCGTCGCGATCTTCGTCGTCGAAAATGGCAACGCACAAAGTATCCAACTCACGCCACAACGAATCGAGACATCATGGCACAGGTGTGCGTTATCCATAACTCCGTCACAGGGTTCTCAACCACGTACGCACAATGGATCGGTGACGAACTAGGAGCCACGGTGCTGCCGTGGAACGAAGCTCGGCGAATGGATCTCTCGCACTACGATCTCGTGATTTACGGGGCGGGGGTGCGTATGTCCGTCATGCGAGGCTTTCACGAATTCCGCAGAGTAGCTCAGAAAGCGGGGCTCATCGAATCTGGCAGAGTTATCGTGTGGGCCAACGGAGGCACGCCGCAGCACCCCGACCGCGACTGGAAAGTACCTGCTCGCACATTCTCTCGCGAAGAACTCGCCAAAGGCACGTTCCCCTTCTTCTACTTCGAAGGCGGCGTCCGATACGAAGGGCTGTCACGAGCTGAGTATCTCCTTCTCAAGACGTTCGCGAAGCGTGTCCAAAAGCATCGTGATAAAGGGGAGTGGGCCGTCGCCGTTGCCGACAATATAGAAAACGGGTACGACCACACGAGGAGAGAAGCAATCGCACCGCTTATTGTGTGTGCGCGGAAGATGCTTGAACTCGACTAGCAATCGGGGCTGCTGCGAACGCGCCTCATTTCTCGCGCGGCCCCGCGCCTTCGTCCCATGGCCCTGCTGCCACCGCGAACGGATATGCAGGTCCTAACTGAGAGGGACTAGGCTTGAGGTATGTGCGCCCACAAGCGTTTCTCACAACGACGTAACCGCGTCAGCGCGCACGACAATCCAACGAAAGGTAAGTCATGACCGACAACGTCCTTGCTGCTATCTCCAACGCTGGTGTGAGCCTCTGGCTTGATGACCTCTCACGCGGACGTCTTGAAGACGGCAGCCTCAAGGAGCTCATCGCTAACGACCACGTCGTCGGCGTCACCACGAATCCAACGATCTTCGACAATGCGATCTCCGGTGGAGACACCTACACGACGGCTATCGCAGCACTCGGATCAGATACCGACCCGGAAAAGGCTGCCTTCACAATCATGGCGGAAGATGTCGCAGCTGCTTGTGATCTCTTTGCTCCGATCTACGACTCGACGAAGGGTCGAGACGGACGCGTCTCTATTGAAGTATCCCCGCTGCTCGCACGTGACGGGGAAGGCACAGCGGCGCAGGCCGTTGAGCTGTGGGAGGCTGTCGATCGTCCCAACGCGATGATCAAGATCCCAGCGACCCTCGAAGGCCTTAGCGCCATCACTGAGACGATCGGACGTGGCATCAGCGTCAATGTCACGCTCATCTTTAGCCTGGAGCGCTACAAGGCTGTCATCGACGCCTACATCAAGGGACTCCAGAAGGCCAAGGCCGCGGGCATTGATCTATCGACCATTCACTCTGTGGCATCCTTCTTCGTCTCACGCGTCGATTCGGAAGTTGATAAGCGACTCGACAAGATCGGAACCGACGAAGCAACCGCCCTGCGTTCAAAGGCAGGACTCGCGAATGCTCGCCTGGCCTACCGCGAATTCGAACGCTCACTCGACACGGAGGAATGGAAGGATCTGGCGGAAGCCGGTGCTAACGTCCAGCGCCCGCTCTGGGCTTCGACAGGAGTGAAGGACCCGGCTCTCCCCGGATACCTGTACGTTTCCGGACTTGTCGCGCCGAACGTCGTCAATACGGTTCCGGAAAAGACCCTGCTCATCACCCGCGACGAGGGCGTTTGCGAGGGAGACACGATCCGCTCCACCTACGTTGAGTCCGAGAAGATCTTTGCTGACATTGCACGCCTTGGCATCGATTTCGCCGACGTGACGACGAAGCTCGAAGATGAGGGCGTGGAAAAGTTCATCGCCTCCTGGGGATCACTGCTTGACACGGTGAAGAAGGCGCTCGCAGGAGCGTAAAGAACTGATAGAAAATAGCTGGGGGCAGGCTCACGAGCCTGCCCCCACTGCTCGATCACTGTGTTGTGGGCGGTTCGCTGCGTGACTCCTCGGAGAGGGAATTAACAACTGCCTGGATGAATGCCTGGGCGTCCAAGTTGAGGGCGTTGGTATTTGCAGAGGCCGCTTCAGTGGAGTCGATATCCTGGGCACGCAGCTCCAGAATTTCTTTGTGGAGGCGTTCCATCGACGAATCTAAAGCGCTTGCCATGTCTGCAGCGAGCTTGAGCGCGTCGGTGAGATGACGTGGTACTTCAGTTTCATCCTTGTAATGGATTTTGTGTTCGAGAGAAGCCCAAAAGTCCATTGCGACCGTTCGTAGTTGGACTTCGACGGGGACTCGTTCGACGCCCTCGGCGAGGAAGACAGGCACTTCCAGGATGAGATGCAAGCTTTGATAGCCGTTTGGTTTTGGGTTGGCGATGTAATCGCGTTCGTCGAGCAGGGTGAGATCGGTTTGGGCGAGCAGAAGACGCTTCATCGTGTAGGTATCTGAGACGAAACTACATGTGAGTCGAATGCCCGCGATGTCGAAGATCGACGAATTGATTGCCTCCGCGGTGAACGGAATCCCTTTGCGTCGTACTTTGTCTGCAAGGGAGCGAAGCGATTTCATGCGTGAGCTCACGTGCTCAATTGGGTTGTAGTCGTGATTTTGGCGGAATTCGTCGCGAAGAATTTCGACCTTTGTCAGGATTTCTTTCATGCCACATTCCCGCACCATGAGCACATGGCGAATCTCGTTGATGCGCAGGCGGACGTCATCAGAAGCGACCTGCGGCATAGCGCCGGGCGTTGAAGTGTGCGAGAGGTCGTGGGATTCGTGCGAATACGTGTGTGCCATGTGCGTCTCCTTAGTTATGGCGACGAACGCTTCGGCGACAGTGAATGGCTACGCCTTGAGAACGCCGCACCGACGAGAAATATAACGCACGAACCATTTGAGAAGCATGGAGGCCAGAGTCGGCGGTCGGAAGAGGAAGCAGGAGTAGGGGGAGTGGCGCGTGGGCGAGGGTTGCCGCGTGCCGTGTAGCTGTGAGGTGCCTGGAGCAACGTGAGCCAGGGCGGCACGTGAGGCAGGGGGAGGTGTGCGCAAGATCGCGTAAACACGAGGTTACGTAGCCTCATACACCCTGGTAGCGTTGATTGAGCACGCCGAGCGGGCGTTCGTGAGGAACGTACCACTTATCGGCGGTAGAAGTTGCCGGAAGGTTATTGCTTTTGGCATACTGAACAAGTTGCCCGGTGGAAGCCGGGGTAGTTTGACTTCGTTGGTGCGATTTGCATCGACGTGAAAAAGGGTTCGTCGTAACCTGCATAGGGCTTGCTTTCGTGGTTGTTTTCGCGCGACACGCCCGAGTGCGGGTACCGGCGAACACCGCGGTAGAGAGAGGTAGACGACGCCATGGCGGGACAGAAGATCCGCATCCGGCTCAAGTCATATGACCACGAGGTCATTGATAGCGCGGCGAAGAAGCTCGTCGACGAAGTCACGCGCACAGGCGCGACAGTAGTGGGCCCGGTGCCGTTGCCGACGGAGAAGAATGTTTTCTGCGTCATTCGCTCGCCCCACAAGTACAAGGACAGCCGCGAGCACTTCGAGATGCGCACCCACAAGCGGCTCATCGACATCGTAGATCCGACGCTCAAGACGATCGACACGCTTCGTCGTCTCGATCTTCCGGCCGATGTCAACGTGGAAATCAAGCTCTGAGGTAACGCATCATGAACTCCAAGCAGGTTGCTGCCGGTGCGCCCGTTAAGGCGTTGATCGGCACAAAGCTGGGCATGACCCAGCTCTGGGATGAGGCAGGCCGCCTCCTCCCGATCACGGTTGTCCGCGTGGGCACCAACGTTGTGACGCAGGTCCGCACCCCGGAAGTTGACGGCTACTCCGCCGTTCAGCTTGCCTCGGGTGACATCAAGACGAAGAACGTCACGAAGCCGCTCCAGGGCCACTTCGCAAAGGCCGGCGTTGAGCCGCGCCGCACGCTCGCCGAGGTTCGTACAGGCGATGCAGCGGAGTACTCGCTCGGCCAGGAGCTCACCGCTGAGGTGTTCGAGGCCGGCCAGAAGGTCGATGTCGTCGGCACGTCAAAGGGTAAGGGCTTCGCTGGTGTCATGAAGCGCCACGGATTCGCTGGCGTTTCGGCATCCCACGGTGCACACCGTAACCACCGCAAGCCCGGTTCTATCGGCGCTTGCGCAACCCCGTCCCGCGTATTCAAGGGTCTGCGCATGGCAGGCCGTATGGGTAACGACCGCGTGACGGTTCAGAATCTTTCGATCCACGCAGTGGACGCCGACAAGGGCGTTCTTCTCATCGTTGGTGCCATCCCCGGCGCTAAGGGTGGCTCTGTCGTGGTCCGTACCGCTGTGAAGGGAGCCTGAACATGGCGGAGTCCTTCAAGGTAGACGTTCTCGACGTAGCTGGCGAAGCCGTTGGCACCGTCGAACTTCCCGCGTCGATCTTCGACATTGACGCAAACATCCCGTTGATCCACCAGGTCGTCGTGGCTCAGCTTGCTGCTGCCCGTGCAGGCACGCACGCAACCAAGACGCGTGGCCAGGTTTCCGGTGGCGGCAAGAAGCCGTTCAAGCAGAAGGGCACCGGTCGCGCCCGCCAGGGTTCGATCCGCGCTCCTCACTTCACCGGTGGCGGCATCGTGCACGGCCCTCAGCCGCGCTCGTACGCACAGCGCACACCTAAGAAGATGATTGCCGCAGCACTGCGCCAGGCACTCTCCGATCGCGCTCGTAACGGTCGCATCCACGTTGTCAAGGCGTTCCTCGAAGGTGAAACACCGTCGACGAAGGCTGCAGTCACCCTTCTTCGTAAGGTCATCGACGAGCGCGCTGCTCTCGTCGTCGCATCCCGCGAAGATGACATCACGGTACTGTCGCTGCGCAACGCTCCTGAGGCACACGTGATCTACGTTGACCAGGTCAACACTTACGACGTTCTCGTTGCAGACGACGTCGTGTTCACTGAGTCGGCTTTCGCCGCCTTCGTGGAGAAGAACGGCAAGGAGGAGAAGTGAGCGAGGCAAGCTTCTGGAATAAGCACCCGCACGATGTCATCATCCAGCCTGTGACGTCCGAGAAGTCGGCTCGTCTTGAGGACGAGGGCAAGTACACGTTCATCGTGGACCCCCGCGCCAACAAGACTGAGATCAAGCAGGCCGTTGAGACCATCTTCGGTGTCAAGGTCGAGTCGGTGAACACCCAGAACCGTCAGGGTAAGACCCGTCGCACGCGCGATGGCATCGGCAAGCGCAAGAACACCAAGCGCGCGATCATCACGCTGCGCGAGGGCAGCATCGACATCTACGGCGATATCGTCGGCTGACGCCGCACGCCGAGGAAATTTGAGGATCTGAACTCATGGGAATCCGTAAGTACAAGCCGACGACCCCGGGTCGTCGCGGTGCGAGCGTGGCCGACTTCGCTGAGATCACCCGATCGACGCCGGAGAAGTCGCTGCTTCGCCCACTCACCAAGACCGGTGGCCGTAACAACCTTGGTCGCGTCACAACCCGTCACAAGGGTGGTGGCCACAAGCGCCAGTACCGCCTCATCGACTTCCGTCGTTGGGACAAGGACGGCATCCCGGCTAAGGTCGCACACATCGAATACGACCCGAACCGTACCGCTCGTATCGCACTGCTCCACTACGCAGACGGCGAGAAGCGCTACATCCTGGCCCCCAAGAACCTTCACCAGGGCGACATCGTCGAAAACGGTGCAGGTGCCGACATCAAGCCAGGCAACAACCTCCCGCTGAAGAACATCCCGGTAGGTACCACGGTTCACTGCGTTGAGCTTCGCCCACAGGGTGGCGCCAAGATCGCACGTTCCGCTGGCGCCTCGGTGCAGCTCGTAGCCCGCGAAGGCCGTTACGCCCAGCTCCGTATGCCATCCGGCGAAATCCGCAACGTGGATGCTCGCTGCCGTGCATGCGTCGGCGAGGTTGGTAACGCCGAGCAGTCGAACATCAACTGGGGTAAGGCAGGCCGCCTGCGTTGGAAGGGCGTCCGCCCGACCGTCCGTGGCGTTGTCATGAACCCGGTCGACCACCCGCACGGTGGTGGCGAGGGCAAGACCTCCGGTGGCCGTCACCCGGTCAGCCCGTGGGGCAAGCCTGAGGGCCGCACCCGTCGTCCGAACAAGGCCAGCGACAAGCTCATTGTGCGCCGTCGCAAGACCGGCAACAAGCGCTAAGAGAGGATGAGCTGAATGCCGCGTAGTCTCAAGAAGGGCCCCTTCGTTGACGATCACCTTCTCAAGAAGGTCGACGAGCAGAACGAAAAGGGCACCAAGAACGTTATTAAGACCTGGTCACGTCGGTCGGTAATCACCCCCGACTTCCTTGGTCACACCTTTGCCGTGCACGACGGCCGCAAGCATGTTCCGGTGTTCGTCACCGAATCCATGGTCGGCCACAAGCTCGGGGAGTTCGCCCCGACCCGCACATTCCGCGGGCACGAGAAGGACGACCGTAAGGGCCGCCGCCGCTGAGGCGCAGCCTAACGAGCAGAGAGAGTAAGGCTAAAAGATGGAAGCCAAGGCGCAAGCGCGATTCGTGCGCGTCACGCCCCAGAAGGCCCGTCGTGTCGTGGATGTCATCCGCGGCAAGCGTGCTGTTGAGGCGCTTGAAGTGCTCCGTTTTGCACCCCAGGGAGCTGCGGAGCCCGTTGCAAAGATTGTTGAGTCGGCTATTGCCAATGCCCGCTACGCTGCGGATCAGGCCGGCGAGCGTTTCGAAGAGGGCGATCTCTTCATCCAGGCGGTTTACGCCGATGAAGGCCCCACAATGAAGCGCATCCAGCCCCGCGCTCAGGGTCGTGCAAACCGCATCCTTAAGCGTACGAGCCACATCACCGTTATTGTCAGCGACGAGAAGGTCGCTGCGGGATCGAAGAGGAGGACCCGATAGTGGGCCAGAAGGTTAATCCAACTGGGTTCCGACTCGGAATCACCACGGATCACCGCTCCAAGTGGTTCGCAGATTCGTCCAAGCCGGGTCAGCGTTACGCTGACTTCGTCGCTGAGGACATTCAGATTCGCCGCATGATTGAGAAGACGCTTGAGCGCGCAGGAATTTCGCGCGTCAACATCGAGCGTCGCGCCGAGCGCGTCGTCGTGGATATCCACACGGCCCGCCCCGGAATCGTCATCGGCCGTCGCGGCGCAGAGGCCGATCGCCTCCGCACCGACCTCGAGAAGCTGACCGGCAAGTCCATTCAGCTCAACATCCTTGAGGTCAAGAACCCGGAGGCCGACGCACAGCTCGTTGCTCAGGGCATCGCCGAGCAGCTCGCATCCCGCGTCTCCTTCCGCCGCGCAATGCGCAAGGGCATTCAGTCCGCAGAGCGCGCCGGCGCAAAGGGCATCCGTGTCCAGTGCTCTGGCCGACTCGGTGGCGCTGAAATGTCGCGCTCGGAGTTCTACCGCGAGGGGCGCGTGCCGCTGCACACGCTCCGCGCAAACATCGATTACGGCTTCTACGAGGCACGTACCACCTTCGGACGTATTGGCGTCAAGGTGTGGGTATACCGCGGCGACGTCACTGACGCCGAGTACTACCGCACGCTCGCCGAGGCTCCTCGTGGACGTGGACGTGGAGGCGATCGTCGCGGTCGCCGTGGCGATCGTCCGGGCCGCGGAAACGCTCAGGCTCAGGCAGCAGCTACGCAGCAGCCAGCCGCTGAAGCTCCCGCAGCAGAGCCGGCCACCACAGGAACGGAGGCCTGATCCATGCTGATCCCACGTCGTACTAAGTGGCGCAAGCAGCATCGTCCGACCCGTAGCGGTATGGCAAAGGGCGGCACGCGACTGGCCTTTGGTGATTACGGCATCCAGGCGCTTGAGCCGGCGTACATCACCAACCGTCAGATCGAAGCAGCTCGTATCGCTATGACTCGTCACGTCAAGCGTGGCGGTAAGATCTGGATTAACATCTTCCCGGATCGCCCGCTGACGAAGAAGGCACTCGGCCTTCGAATGGGTTCCGGTAAGGGCCCGGTCGAAACCTGGGTTGCCAATGTTAAGCCTGGACGTGTTATGTTTGAGCTTTCGGGCGTCGATGAGACGCTCGCTCGCGAAGCTATGATGCGCGCCATGCACAAGCTGCCGATGAAGACCCGTTTTGTTGTCCGTGAGGAAGGTGAATGATGGCCAAGGGATTGACCACAGAAGACCTCGACGTCTTGACCGACGCCGAACTCCTCGAGAAGCTCAAGGAAGCTAAGGAAGAACTCTTCAACCTTCGTTTCTCTGCAGTTACTCACCGCCTCGAGGACAGCGGCCGCCTTCAGCAGGTTCGTCGCGACATTGCCCGTATTTACACTGTCAAGCGTGAGCGCGAGCTCAACATCCGCACGGCCCCGTCGGTCGAAAAGTGAGGTTAAAGTGAGCGAACAGAACACTCAGCCGCGCAACAACCGCAAGGTCGAGCGTGGATACGTTGTCAGTGACAAGATGGACAAGACCGTCATCGTTGAGGTTGAGGATCGCCGTAAGCACCCGCTCTACGGCAAGGTCATCACTCACACGCGTCGCGTCAAGGCCCACGATGAGAAGAACGAAGTGCGTGTGGGCGATCTCGTCCGCATCATGGAGACTCGACCGCTCAGTGCTACCAAGCACTTCCGCGTCGTCGAGATCATCGAGAAGGCTAAGTGACCTTTAGGGCCACGCATAAGACCCCATCCGTTCGGCAAGGCTCGTTATTCGAGAACCGGCACGACGACAGGAGAAATCACACATGATCCAGCAGGAGACGCGGCTTTCGGTCGCCGACAACACGGGTGCGAAGGAAATCCTTTGCATCCGCGTGCTCGGCGGTTCGAGCCGACGCTACGCCGGAATTGGCGACACGATCGTCGCCACCGTCAAGGATGCTATCCCTGGCGGAAACGTCAAGAAGGGCGACGTGGTCAAGGCCGTCGTCGTCCGCACGAGGAAAGAAACTCGTCGCCCGGATGGCTCGTACATCCGCTTCGACGAGAACGCTGCCGTTCTTCTGAAGAACGACGGCGAGCCTCGCGGAACGCGCATCTTCGGCCCCGTTGGCCGCGAGCTGCGCGACAAGAAGTTCATGCGAATCATCTCGCTCGCACCGGAGGTGATCTGATGGCGAAGATCAAGAAGGACGACCTCGTCCAGGTCATCGCTGGCCGCGATAAGGGCAAGCAGGGCCGCGTCCTGCGCGTCGATACCAAGAACAACCGCGTGGTTGTCGAAGGTGTTCAGCGCGTGAAGAAGCACGTCAAGGTCGGTCAGACCCAGCGTGGCGGCACAACCGGTGGTATCGAAACCGTTGAGGCTCCGATCCACGTGTCCAACGTTATGCTCGTCGGCCCAGATAACAAGCCGGTTCGCGTTGGATTCCGTGAGGTTGAAGTCGAGCGCGACGGTCGCAAGAAGATCGTTCGTGAGCGCATCGGCCGCCGCGGCGGGAAGGAGATCGAGCTGTGAGCGAGCACACTGACCCCCGCCTCAAGGCGAAGTACAAGGCAGAGATCATCGCAGCCCTCGAGTCCGAGTTCAACTACACGAACCCGAACAACGTGGCAAATCTCGAGAAGATCGTCGTGAACATGGGCGTCGGTGACGCTGCTCGCGATTCGAAGATTCTCGAGGGCGCAATCGCCGACATGACCGCAATTACCGGTCAGAAGCCGCAGATCACGAAGGCCAAGAAGTCCATCGCTCAGTTCAAGCTGCGCGAAGGCCAGGCCATCGGCTGCTACGTCACCCTCCGTGGCGATCGTATGTGGGAGTTCCTCGACCGCTTGCTCTCGACAGCGCTTCCGCGCATCCGCGACTTCCGCGGCTTGAGCCCCAAGCAGTTCGACGGACACGGCAACTACACGTTCGGTCTTACCGAGCAGACCGTGTTCCACGAGATCAACCAGGACAAGATTGATCGCGTCCGCGGTATGGACATCACGGTCGTCACCACGGCCAAGGACGATGCAGAAGGTCGTTTCCTCCTGCGTCAACTCGGATTCCCGTTCAAGGAGGCCTGAGAATGGCAAAGACCGCTCTCAAGGAGAAGGCAGCCCGCAAGCCGAAGTTCGCCGTTCGTGCGTACACACGCTGCAATCGCTGCGGACGTCCGCATTCCGTGTACCGCAAGTTCGGCCTGTGCCGTATTTGCCTGCGGGAGATGGCCCACCGTGGCGAACTCCCCGGTGTCACGAAGTCAAGCTGGTAAGCACTACGTCGTAGGTCCGAAAGGGAAACCGCGACGAGGAAGGGCAATAGCCCAATGTCTATGACTGACCCTATCGCAGACATGCTCACGCGTCTGCGCAACGCCAATTCGGCGTACCACGAGTCGGTATCCATGCCGTACTCGAAGCTCAAGTCGAGCATCGCATCCATCCTCGAGCGTGAAGGCTACATCGCTGGCTTCGCGGTTGAAGATGCAAAGGTGGGCAAGACGCTCACACTCAAGCTCAAGTTCGGTTCCAACCGTGAGCGCGCACTCGCTGGTGTGCGTCGTGTGTCGAAGCCGGGTCTTCGCGTGTACGCGAAGTCGACGAATCTGCCCCGCGTCCTCGGCGGCCTCGGCGTGGCCATTCTGTCCACGTCCTCCGGCCTCCTCACGGACCGCGAGGCCAAGGACAAGGGCGTTGGCGGGGAAGTCCTCGCTTACGTCTGGTGACGGGAGGTATTGAGTAATGTCACGTATTGGCAAGCTTCCCGTTGCGGTTCCCGCAGGCGTCGAGGTAACAATCAACGGCCAGGAAATCACGGTGAAGGGTCCCAAGGGCACCCTGTCGCACACCGTTGCTGAGCCGATCGCAGTGAAGCTCGAAGAAGGAGCGGTTCATGTGACCCGCCCGAACGACGAGCGCCTCTCGCGTTCGCTCCACGGCCTCACCCGCTCGCTCGTGAACAACATGGTCATCGGCGTAACCCAGGGTTACACCAAGGCCATGGAGATCGTCGGCACTGGTTACCGTGTAGTTGCTAAGGGTTCGGACCTCGAGTTCTCCCTCGGCTACTCCCACACGATTCTGGTTCCTGCACCCGAAGGTATTACCTTCGCGGTTGAGACACCCACTCGCTTCTCGGTCAACGGCATCGACAAGCAGTTGGTTGGAGAGACCGCCGCTAATATCCGCAAGCTGCGTAAGCCTGAGCCTTACAAGGGCAAGGGTGTTCGTTACGCCGACGAAGTTGTTCGTCGCAAGGCTGGAAAGGCTGGTAAGTGATGGCTGTCACCGTCAAGGGCAAGGGCAAGTTCGTCGCACGTGCTCGCCGCCATTTCCGTCTTCGCAAGAAGCTCGCTGGCACCGCAGCTCGTCCCCGTCTCGTGGTTACCCGCTCCAACCGTCACATGGTGGCCCAGGTCATCGACGATTCCATCGGTCACACGCTCGTGTCGGCATCGACGCTTGAAGCCGCGCTGCGTGAGTCTGAAGGCAACAAGGTTGACAAGGCACGCACTGTCGGTGAGCTCATCGGCAAGCGTGCACTCGAAGCTGGTATTACGGCTGTCGTGTTCGATCGCGGCGGCAACAAGTATCACGGCCGTGTGGCCGCGGTTGCTGAAGGCGCCCGCGAGTCCGGACTGGCTCTGTGAGTCCGCGATAGCGAGAAGAGGTTTATACGATGGCTGCACAGCAGCGAGGACGGGCTGGAAACGGCCCCGAAGAAAACGACCGCGAGCGTAGCGGCCGCCGCGAGCGTCGCGGCGATCGCCGCGAGCGTCGCAATGAGGAGAAGTCGGCGTACATCGAGCGCGTCGTCTCCATCAACCGTGTTGCCAAGACCGTCAAGGGCGGTCGTCGCATGTCCTTCACCGCGCTCGTCGTGGTGGGTGACGGCAACGGCACGGTGGGCGTTGGCTATGGCAAGGCACGCGAAGTTCCTGCCGCTATCGCCAAGGGCACAGAGGAAGCAAAGAAGAACTTCTTCCGCGTTCCTCGCATCGGTACGTCGATCCCGCACGTGGTGCAGGGTGAGGATGCCGCTGGTGTTGTCCTGCTCCGCCCGGCAGCACCCGGTACCGGCGTTATCGCCGGCGGCCCGGTTCGTGCTCTGATGGAGTGCGCAGGCATCCACGATGTCCTGAGCAAGTCGCTCGGTTCGTCCAATGCAATCAACATCGTCCACGCAACAGTGGCGGCACTCAAGGGCCTTGAACAGCCAGAGTCGGTTGCTGCTCGCCGTGGTCTGCCCCTCGAGCGCGTCGCTCCGGAGTCGATGCTTCGTGCACGCGCCGAAGCTGACGCTAAGGCTCGTGCCGAGAAGGAAGCTGAAGCTGCCAAGGCTGAGAACGAGGCGGCTGCTGCAGGAGTTGGTGCATGATGGCTCAGCTCAAGATCACTCAGATTAAGTCCACCGTTGGTGGCAAGCAGAACCAGAAGGCGACGCTCAAGACGCTCGGACTGCGCCGTATTGGCCAGTCGGTCGTCCGTGAGGATCGTCCGGAGGTGCGCGGTGCTATCCGTACCGTCGCTCACCTTGTGACCGTGGAGGAGGTTGACTGATGGCTGAAGAAACATCTGAGGCTCAGGTCCTCAAGATCCACGATCTGCGTCCGGCTCCCGGTGCCAAGAAAGCCAAGACCCGTGTTGGTCGTGGTGAGGGCTCGAAGGGTAAGACGGCTGGTCGTGGTACCAAGGGTACGAAGGCTCGCTACCAGGTTCCGGCACGCTTCGAGGGTGGCCAGATGCCGCTCCACATGCGCCTGCCGAAGCTCCGTGGCTTCAAGAACCCGTTCCGGGTCGAGTACCAGGTCGTCAATGTGGAGGTGCTCGGCGAGCTCTTCCCGAACGGCGGCACTGTGACTGTCGACGATCTCGTCGCCAAGGGCGCAGTTCGCCCGAAGCGCCTCGTGAAGGTGCTCGGTGCGGGCGAGCTCTCGGTCAAGCTCGACGTTCAGGTCGATGCTTGGTCGAACTCCGCTAAGGCAAAGATTGAGGCCGCTGGCGGATCGATCGCCGCTCGTTGATCTCAATGACGAGGGCCCTCACGGCTATAAGCTGTGGGGGCCCTCGTTTTGTGATGTTCAACTTTCGGCAGATTTTAGCCAAGAGGCCGCGGCAACGGTATAGTTATCGCGGTTGGGTGAGAGTCTGCTCTCTCACGTAAATTGGATGCGGGCGATACTTTCGCTCCGTTTGGAGGAACATTGATCAAGGCGTTTGCGGCAGCGTTCCGCACCCCTGACCTTCGCCGTAAGCTGCTCTTCACCATGGCAATCATGGTGATTTACCGGCTAGGCACGTATATTCCGGCACCGTTCGTCTCAATTAAGAACGTCCGGGAGTGTATGACTCAGTCGGGTACAGGCGATTTCCTGTCGATGATCAATTTGTTCTCCGGCGGCGCGATGCTCCAGCTCTCCGTGTTCGCGCTGGGCATCATGCCGTACATTACGGCGTCGATCATCATTCAGCTCATGCGCGTGGTCATTCCTCGTTTTGAAGAGCTGCATAAGGAAGGTCAGTCCGGCACGGCAAAGCTCACGGAGTACACCCGTTACCTCACGATTGGTCTTGGCGTTCTTCAGAGCTCGGTTGTCGTCTCTGTTGCGAACTCTAATTTGTTCCAAGCATGTAATGTGGACCCGATTCCCGGGGCAAACCCATTTAAGATCCTCATGGCGATTCTCGCGATGACCGCCGGTACGGGTCTTATCATGTGGCTTGCCGAACTCATTACCGAGCGCGGTGTCGGCAACGGTATGTCGATCCTCATTTTCACGGGTATCTGCGCAAACTTCCCAACAATGCTCATCAATGTCATTCGTTCGGATAAGGGCGTGATGGGTGCGATTCTCGTGGTTGCCATGTTCCTCGCAATCACAGCTGTCGTTACCTTCGTCGAGCAGAGCCAGCGCCGCATCCCAGTCCAGTACGCCAAGCGTGTTATTGGTCGCCGGACCTACGGTGGTTCCACCACGTATCTGCCGATCAAGATCAACATGGCGAATGTTATCCCGGTCATTTTCGCTTCGTCGATCCTTATGCTGCCGGGTATGATCGCACAGTTCGGCGACCAGACTGCAGGTTGGGTGCAGTGGATTAACCGATACCTTTCCTCCGGTTCGGTTGGTTATCTTGTCCTCTACGCCCTCCTCATCATTTTCTTCGCCTTCTTCTACACGTCGATCACGTTCAATACAGAAGAAGTTGCTGACAACATGAAGCGCTACGGCGGCTTCATTCCGGGTATTCGCGCAGGCAAGCCGACGGCTGATTACCTCTCCTACGTGTCGAACCGAATTACGTGGGTTGGTGCGATTTACCTGGCGATCGTCGCTCTCACTCCGACGATTATGTTCTCTCAGATGGGAATTATGGGCGGCTCCTTCGGTGGTACGTCGATCATGATTCTCGTGGGCGTTGGTCTGCAGACTGTGAAGGATATTGATGCACAGTTGCAGCAGCGCCATTACGACGGGTTCCTGCGCTAAGAGCGGGGCCCAGGAGCCCGGTGAAGCGGGCAGAAAGAAGTTACACGTGTCTTACCGTCTCCTTCTCGTTGGTCCTCCTGGTGCAGGCAAGGGTACACAGGCAGAATTGCTCTGTGAGGCTCTTGGGATTCCTGCAGTATCAACTGGAGCTATTTTCCGCGCGCATTCGTCAGCAGGTGACGAATTAGGACAGTTGGCTGATTCGTACACCTCGCGTGGCGAGCTTGTTCCGGATGAAGTGACGAACCGTATGGTCGATGCCCGTCTGGATCAACCAGATGTCGCACAGGGATTCCTCCTTGATGGCTACCCGCGGAATGTCGACCAGGTTGTTGCTCTCGACGGCTTGCTTGACAAGCGTGGGTTGGCACTCGATGCTGTCGTACTCCTGAATGCGGATGACGACATCGTCGTGGAGCGTCTTCTCGGGCGTGCTTCGGAACAGGGACGCAAGGACGACACCGAAGAGGTGATCCGTCACCGTATCGCTCTCTACCACGAAACCACGCAGCCTCTCCTTGACGTGTACCGTGAGCGCGGTATCGTCGTCGAGGTTGATGGTATGGGTTCCATTGAGGCCGTAGCTGCGCGTATCCGCGAAGCTCTTGATTCTTTTATTGCGGCACGATGAGACGAGATCGTATCGAGCTGAAGTCGGAGGATCAGATCCGGCAGATGCGTCGCGCTGGCCTTATCGTGGCGGATATTCACGCGGCGATTCGTGAGGCTGTGAAACCGGGTGTAACGACCAAAGATATGGACGTCGTCGCCAAGTCGGTCCTTGACGCTGCCGGTGCGAAGTCGAATTTCTTCGGATACTACGGCTACCCTGGCCAGATTTGTGCGTCGGTGAACGAGGAGATTGTTCACGGAATCCCGGGCGATAGGGTTCTCGGGCCGGGCGATATCGTTTCCTTTGATTGCGGAGCCGTCATTGACGGCTGGCACGGTGACGCCTGTTTCACTGTCGTGCTTCCCGGAGGCGATCCTGAGGTGCGAGCTGCACGCGAACACCTTTGCGAGCTTACTGAGGAATCGATGTGGCGCGGGATCGCAGCCTTGGCTACGGGTTCACGTGTGGGTGATGTTGGCCGAGCGATCGACGATTTCGTCGTCTCCTTGCCTGAGCCTCAACCCGGTATTGTTGAGGATTACGTCGGGCACGGCATCGGAACTCAGATGCATATGGAGCCTGATGTGCCGAATTTCCGCACACGTTCGCGAGGCGAGAAGCTACGTCCGGGAATGGTTTTGTGTATTGAACCGATGCTCACGGCGGGTGCACAAGATAACGTGACACTTGAAGACGACTGGACAGTTGTGACCCTTGATGGTTCCGATGCGTGCCATTGGGAGCATGAAGTTGCGATCCACGAGGGTGGCATCTGGGTTCTGACAGCCCCGGACGGGGGAGCAGCGGGGTTGGTGCCGTACGGTGTGACTCCGGTTCCGCTTGATTAATAGCTGAGGGGCGATCCATGAGGGTCGCCCCTTTGCTTTGTTGGTACGGCCTGTTAGTGACGACGAACGACGAACGACGAACGTGCCGGGTGTAGTTCCGGTTGTCCTCGTCAACGACTATGCGCTGCGTCGGCTGTGGGATCGCTCCGTGACGCGTTCCACCAGACAACCGCCTTTTGCTTGCCCCAAACTACCAGTAAGATAGAACTTCGGTATGCCCTGCCCTCCGGGCGGGTTACTGCGATCTCTGACAACCCGGTGAGGGATCGGTTTGAGTGTTAGCGAGGGTTATGGCGAAGAAAGATGGCGTCATCGAAGTAGAGGGAACAGTCGTTGAGGCTCTCCCTAACGCGATGTTCCGCGTCGAGCTGGAGAATGGGCACGTTGTGCTCGCACATATCTCCGGTAAGATCCGTCAGCACTACATCAAGATTCTGCCTGAGGATCGTGTCGTTGTGGAGCTTACTCCTTACGACCTGAACCGTGGGCGAATCGTCTACCGCTATAAGTGAGCCCCGATTTGCTATCGGCGCCCGGCGTGAGCCGGAAGCAAGGAAAGTACGACAATGAAGGTCAAGCCCAGCGTTAAGAAGATCTGCGACAAGTGCAAGGTTATCCGCCGGCACGGTCGCGTTATGGTGATCTGCGAGAACCCGCGGCATAAGCAGCGTCAGGGCTGATCTGACGCAGCTAAGTCCAACGCACTGACTGCGAAAGCAACCCTCGGACCAAAGGCCGAGGCTCCGAACATGACTTGGAGATGTCAGTGTCCAACACCTTTGGAATTGACACAGGAGCTAAGAAATTGGCACGTCTCTCTGGCGTTGACCTCCCTCGCGAAAAGCGAGTTGAGATTGCGCTTACATACATCTACGGCATTGGCCGCACCCGCGCGTCAGAAACTCTGGCGGCTACCGGTGTTAACCCGGATACCCGCGTCAAGGATCTGACCGAGGATGATCTGGTCAAGCTCAAGAACCATATCGACGAGAACTACAAGGTCGAAGGTGACCTGCGCCGCGAGGTCCAGGCCGATATTCGCCGCAAGATCGAGATCGGTTGCTACCAGGGCCTGCGCCACCGTCGTGGCCTCCCGGTCCACGGCCAGCGCACCAAGACGAACGCACGTACCCGCAAGGGCCCGAAGCGTACCGTTGCCGGTAAGAAGAAGGCCAAGTAAGGCCAGTCGAGAGTTCGAGAGAGAAAGTAGATTATGCCAGCGAAGACTACCGGCACTCGCCGTCCGCGCCGCAAGGAGCGTCGGAACATTGCCGTGGGCCAGGCCCATATCAAGTCCACGTTCAACAACACAATCGTTTCCATCACTGACCCGACAGGCGCTGTTATCGCGTCCTGCTCGTCCGGCCAGGTTGGTTTCAAGGGTTCGCGTAAGTCGACTCCTTACGCCGCTCAGCTCGCCGCTGAGAACGCCGCCCGCCACGCAATGGATCAGGGCATGAAGAAGGTCGACGTTTTCGTTAAGGGCCCGGGTTCAGGTCGCGAAACTGCGATTCGTTCCCTCACGGCGTCCGGCCTTGAAGTTACGTCGATCTCCGACGTGACTCCTCAGGCACACAACGGTTGCCGCCCGCCCAAGCGCCGCCGCGTTTGACCCCTGCGGTTAAGACCGCATCCCACGGCCGAAAGGCCACCCTCGCTTAGCTAAAAGGCTAGCGACCCCTTGATGGGCCTCAAATAGTGGGGGCCCGCCGAAAGGAAAGAATAAGTGCTCATCGCTCAGCGTCCTACCCTCTCCGAGGAGCAGGTTTCTGAATTCCGTTCGCGTTTCGTCCTCGAGCCGCTCGAGCCTGGCTTCGGCTACACGCTCGGCAACTCCATGCGTCGCACGCTGCTCTCCTCGATTCCGGGTGCAGCAGTGACGTCGGTTCGTATTGACGGCGTGCTCCACGAGTTCTCGACGATTCCTGGAGTGAAGGAGGATGTCGCAGAGATCATCCTCAACCTCAAGGAACTCGTTGTCTCGTCGGAGAATGACGAGCCAGTCCTCATGTACCTGCGTAAGCAGGGTCCTTGCGAGGTTACGGCTGCTGATATCACCCCGCCTGCTGGCGTGGAGATTCACAACCCGGATCTGCACATCGCCACCCTTAATGAGAAGGGCAAGATCGAGGTGGATCTGACTGTGGAGCGTGGCCGCGGCTACGTATCGGCAGCTCAGAACAAGAGCGCAGACGACGAGATCGGTCGTATCCCGATCGACTCGATCTACTCGCCGGTTCTTAAGGTTTCCTACAAGGTTGAGGCCACCCGTGTTGAGCAGCGTACCGACTTCGACAAGCTTGTTGTTGATGTCGAGACGAAGCCGTCCACAACGCCGCGCGACGCTCTCGCATCGGCTGGTAAGACGCTCGTCGAGCTGTTCGGCCTGTGCGTTGACCTGAACGAAGAGGCAGAGGGCATTGAGATTGGTCCCGCTCCGGTCGTGGAGACGCAGTCTTCCGATCTTCAGCGCCCGATCACGATTCTCAACCTTCCGGCTCGCTCGCAGAACTGCCTGCAGCGCGAGGGTATCCATACTATTGGCGAACTGATCCAGCGTTCCGAGGCTGACCTCCTCGACATTCGCAACTTCGGTGCGAAGTCCATCGAGGACGTTAAGGACGAGCTCGCAAAGCTCGACCTGCGCCTCAAGGATTCTCCGGCAGGCTTCCTTGCTTCGTACGGAGACGAGAACTACTCGATGCAGTTCAGCGACGACTTGCAGGGCTAAGCCCGCACGTTTTAGGAGTTAAAGAGACATGCCCAAGCCCAAGAAGGGTGCGCGCCTCGGCGGTTCCGCCGCTCACCAGCGCCTCATTATTGCGAACCTGTGCAAGGAGCTCATTCGTCACAAGTCGATTACGACGACGGAGTCCCGCGCCAAGACTGTCCAGCCTTACATGGACAAGCTCATCACGAAGGCCAAGAAGGGCGATACGGCTGCACGCCGTGAGGTCCTCAAGGTTGTCCGCGATCGCGAAATCGCCTACATCCTCTTTGAGGAGCTCGCTCCGCTTTTCGCCGAGCGCAACGGTGGCTACACGCGCATCGTGAAGATTGGCAACCGCAAGGGCGACAACGCGCCTATGGCCGTCATCTCCCTCGTGACGGAGAAGGTTTCCCCGAAGCAGGCTGCAGTGAAGGAAGCCGAGACGGCTGCCAAGGCTGCTGCTGCGCTCACGGAGGAGCCCGCTGAGTCGGCAGAATCTGCTGAGTCGGCTGAGTCCGCTCCATCAGCTGCTTCCGCTGAGGAAGCCGCAGACGAGAAGTGATATAAAGCTTCACGAAAGTGGGGGTGCGCCCGTTGGGTGCACCCCCACTTTTTATTTAGAAGGGGAGGACTGAGTCAAAGACCCTAGTGTGGCACGAACATAGCGGCGCGTGAAATTCGTCGTCGCTAAGTGAGTCCGTTGCGCATATTCAGGGGTCTCGACGTCTGCCGCGTAGATGCCCGGCGGTGGGAAATGCTAGGGCATTGGTCGGGGGAGCATAAGCCGTCCGAAATCGCTAGCGCATAGATAATTACATGTCAAATAATTGGCCAAAAAAGTGTTGAAACGCACTTTGCAGGCTGTTAGTCTCTTGCCCTAGGCGGATTGGCCGCCTGGCTCCCATAGGGGAGTATATGAAAGGCGGGGAGTCGCAATGAAGCGATACAAACTTGTAGGTGTGCTGTGTGCAATGATGCTCACTGCCGCGGTTATGGTGCCGTCAGCCGATGCTGTGAACGTGAGTGGCGGACGTGCGTGTCAGAGCGGCCAATTTGTCCTTGCGATATCGAATAGTAATTTGCCCGCCTGGCATCTTCATGACCATTGGGGCCCCGGCGGTTCGCACAAGCTCGTAAGCTCTCACCCGCGCGTAAGGAGCCATAGCTCGGTTCCGGGTTGGCATAGGTCTCGATGGCATATGTCTGCAACACCTGCCACAAAGCTCAAGAGTTCCAGCCGTTGTATCTTCCCGTGATGTAGTCGATGTGGGGAGAGAACCTGGAGTTTCTCCCCACCAAGACTGCTTGGAGGCATGATGTCGAATTCAAAGCGTTCCTACACCTATTTTGTATGCGTACTTCTTGTAGCCCTTTCGGCATGCAGTCCCACGGATTCTCCTTCGGCGCAGGAAAATACACAAGAGCCATCGGATGATCCGACGATCAACGGCCTTACGGTAGGAAGGGATGATAGCGGGAAGCGCTACTGGATTGTTCCTGAAAAGACCGATGCGGATCGCGACCGCGAGCTGCGAGAGCAATATGGCCTTGTCGGCCGTACGGATATCCCGTCGTACACAGATATCCAGTTTGTTGAATATCGGGATGACGTTGGAAAGAATTTCACCGACTGTTGGGCGCAGTTCGGTTTTCCGTGGACGAGAGAAGGTGAGCGAGAATGGCACATTAGCGTTCCTCCCGAGCAAGTCGATGCCTCTAACAAAGTCGGGTACATGTGTGAATGGATGTACCCAGAGGATCCCGCCACGAGGCATGATCCCTATACAGAAAGGCAGGTAGAGCGTCTGTACGAATGGCAAACGTCATCCGGGCGGCAATGCTATGAGAGCCACGGCGTGCCTGTTCCAGATCCTCCGTCGACAGAACATTTCATTGATGACTGGTTCGACGATTTGGGTTTTGATACGTGGTGGCTTGCCGATTTTGCGCGTAGTAAGCCCGATAGTTTCGTTGAAGATACGTGCCCGATAATCCCCGAGGATGTCTATGAGTATTAGTAGATATGGGGAATCTCGGATAGGTCGAGTATGGATAGTTTTCGCGATGGCAGCTATTCTGTGTGCCGGCGCATGCACGCCATCAGGGCGGGTCATGCCCAGCGATGAACCGACGCTCGCCTCCGGTGCCTATGTCGCGCTTGATGAGAATGGCAAGAGGTATTGGGTAGAACCGGAGATTTCCGACGACGACCGGATAGAGGAGGCTTTAACCTCGCTCGGATTAGAGCGTGCTGATGTGCCTCATCTCGATTCGATCCCATTTATCCGCTACATCTCAAGCGACCGGCACGAGTTTTACGACTGCATGGCCGAGAGTGGATTCCCCTGGACCTATGATCCAGAGGACCGATCGTGGAGGCTTGATCTCGAGCCAGATCAAGCTCTCCCAGGAAAAGTAGCCACTTTTACCTGCATGCGAATGTATCCCGATGATCCGGCAACGATCCCAGCGTCGTATAACGAGAGCCAGATGGAACGGATTTACGACTGGCAGGTGAGCCAGGGAATTACATGTTTCCGTGAGCACAACATCGCAGTGCCTGATCCACCGTCACAACAAGAATTTGTTGATGACTGGTTCGATAACCATTGGTTTGATGGATGGAATCTCGACAATTTCACACCTCCGGAAAATGGGTTTATCGACGAAATTTGCCCAACTATCCCTCACGATATTTTTGCGGAATAGCACGGTCGAAAGAAGCTCCCATGAATCTACTTCGTCGTATTCTCCTCATAACGCTCATCGCCGTATTCGCAGGCGCGGCAGGATGGTGGGCGCGAGGAATCGTCGTCGACCGCACCGAAACTACCGTAACTACGGAGCAGCTCCCGCCCGAAACAGCAGATGTCGTCCATGCCAAAGTCGGCAAAACGTACAACTTTGGAACGACGATTTCACGCCAATTCGCGCCAGTCGCCGTGAATCATTTCGAAGGAATTGTCACGTGGCTTGCAGAAGGTCCAGTGACACCCGGACAACCGATTTATCAGGTTTCTGGAGAATCGGTCTACGCGATCGGGGGTAGCGAGCCATTCTTCCGGGAGCTTGCGCGCGATGTCGAAGGCGAAGATGTACGCCAACTCCAAACTTTCCTTGCAGATGCCGGATATCTCCGAACCGCAGTTGACGGAAAGTTCGGTGCAGCAACAGAATCTGCCGTGAAATCCTGGCAGAAGGCAGAGAAGCTCGAACAAACTGGCGTGATCGAACTAGGCCGAATAGTCGCTTTGCCGCATACCCCTGCGCCCGTCGTCTTCGTCGACAATTTCACGAAAGGTATGCCTGCGCCTGTCGGAGAAGCGGTCTTCAAGGTCCCGGCAGGCGAGCCGCGATTTGTCCTCCGTCTCTCCGAAACACAGATGCACATGGTTCCCATCGGCTCTACGGTGCAGGTGAAATACGAAGGGCACATGTGGAGCGCTGTTGCCTCACACATCGATGAATCGGCCTATTCAGAAACCGACGAACTAGTGCTAGCAACGCCCGATGGCAATCCTGTGATCTGTGGAGATGAGTGCGATATCCTCCCAGCCTCTGCAGAATTTACCACGCCTTCCGTGGTTGAAGTATCTGCCCCGATCGAAGGCGCCGCGGTGCCGGTAGCGGCAATTATTACTCGTGCGGATTCCACGGCATTCGTCGTTATCGATGGTGCGGAACGCGAGGTCACTGTGCGAGGCTCGGGTTCTGGTTTGGCAGTCATTGAGGGTGCCGAGATCGGAGAAACTGTGGAACTACCGCGCTCGCGAGCAGATGCCTCGTCGAGCATAACCACCCGTACAGACGAGCCCTCTCCGAAGCCTGAGCCGCCGGAGGACAGCCAGGACGTTGAGGGAAACACGCCAGACAGCAGGGCAAAATAATGCTCGCCGCACGCAACCTCACCTTCGGCTACAAGAACGTGCCGATCTTTAACGATCTCAATCTGAGGTTCCCGTCTGGACGTGTATCCATGATCGTCGGATCATCGGGCTCGGGAAAATCCACGCTACTGTACGTGCTCGGGTTGCTTCTCACGCCGCAATCCGGCGAGGTCCTGATCGACGGGCAACCAGCGGCGCACTTGACCGATACCGAGCGCTCTCGGATGCGAGCTCGCGACTTCGGCTTCGTTTTCCAGGATGCCTCCCTCGACCCGTCGCGCCCGATCATAGATTCTGTGATCGAACCGGCACTCTATGCCGGAATGAACCGGCGAGAGGCATACTCCCGAGGAATGGACCTCCTCGAATCAATCGGCGTGGAGGTTCGCGCGGCCCACCGTCCTGGGCAGATATCAGGAGGCCAAGCCCAGCGCGTAGCCGTGGCACGGGCGCTCATGAACGAGCCACGGATCATCCTCGCCGACGAACCCACTGGCAATCTTGATCCGGAAAATGCTGCGGCAGTTCTTGACAGGCTGTGTGAAACCAGTAAGGGCGAGGAATCCCGCGCAACCATTATCGTTACACACGACACGACGATTCTGCACCGCGCCGATCACGTTGTGCGGCTCGACGAACTCACCCACAACGGGAGCGATAGAACCGCACATACTGAGCCGAGTTGCGAAGGCGTGGCGGCTAGATACGAAAGCATGGAGGCTGGTAGCAGAACCACAGGAGATTGCCACAGGGATCCGGCGAATATCCACGCATCAGGGGCGCAAGGATGAGAGCGTCGGAATTCGCCAAGGAGACGGCGAAAACGGTTCTCTCGCAGAAAGTGAGCACGGGCATCGTCGTCGTTCTCACGGCCGCAATGTGCCTCGTTACGGTGCTCACCCTGGGGCGCACAACGATCGCTTCCCACAAGATCGACGCAGAACTTGAAGCCCCACGCGCACGGACGCTCACCCTCGTACGCGGCCAACAAACCCCGCCGCTCGACAGAAGATTCGTCGGCGCAATCGCGGCATTTGACGATGCCGCCCACGTGATCGGCGTTGGCAGTGCACAAGACGCCTATAACGGAGCGATCGGTGCCGGTGGAGATCCGGTGCCGCTGCGTTCCTATGCTGGAGATTGGGGAGCCGCTATCCGCTTGGAATCTGGGCGACTGCCCGAACCCGGGGAGGCTTTGCTTCCGGGCGCGCTTGCGAAGCGTGCTGGGTTGGACTCCTCGTTTGGTTTTCTGATAGACCGAGCAGGGCGCGAATATCCGGTGGTTGGCGCATTTTCGTCGACTGGTCTTTTCCCAAAGGTCGACGAGGCCGGGCTCCTAGTGAGCGATGCCGACACAGTTGATCGAATCTACGCACTCGGGGTGTCAATTGAGGCTGCTCACCGGCTTCACGGGCGAGTCGGGCAGATTGTCGCACAGCCGCCCTTCGACACCGCCCTTATTGAGATGCCCGAAGACGTGCGAGCGCTGTCCGCCTCAATTCGCGAACAATTCGGCGACTATTCGGCTTCTCTATTGGTTGCAATACTCGCGCTTGGCGGGCTGCTTATCGCCTCAACGGTTTTTGCTGGAGTGATTTCACACGCGGTCGATTTAGGTCGACGACGAGTGCTTGGAGCGTCGCGTGATTTGGTAACGGGGCTTGTGGTCGCTTCAACACTCCTGCCAGCGATATGCGGAGGCGCGGTAGGTGCTGTTGTGGGGATGGTCGTGGTGTCGCGGTCAGGCGCGAGTCCGGATTGGGCGTTCACTGGCGCAGTTATCGTGCTTGCCGTGCTCGTGGCCGGGATCGCGTCGCTGCCTCCAGCGCTCTACTCAGCTTACCGAGACCCGGTGCTCGTCTTGCATCGTGGCTGAGGATGAGGGTATGGCTGAGACTGAGGCTGCGTTGAAGCTGGGAGAGAATGCAACGGAGCCTGAGGGGCAGACCGAGTGTAATCGCTATGGCTCCACGTGAATGAAGGAAATTGCCGGTGAGGCATGAAGGAAATCGTCGGTGGAGCCGTCAGTCTGGGAAATCCCACTGGGGTTCGGTTTCGCGGACTTCGAGAGTATCTGCGCCCACCATCGACCACGCACGCACGCCACCATTCATACCCGCGGCATTCGGAATGAAGATGACATTTGAGCCGAGTTTCTCGCGAACAAAAGGCTTGATGCGGGCGGCATTCCCGCCACCAACATAGAGCCGATCCCAGCGGAACACGGGCCAGAGAGTGTCGATTGCTTTTGCCACTCGACGCGACCATGCCGAATCACCGAGCCGGATGCGCTCGGCCTCGCCAATGTAATCGTCGTAGGTGAGACCCCAGCGCAACGGTGCGTGTGACATCTCCAGGTGAGGAGTGAGCCGACCCTGGTCGAGTAGCGCGTTGCCGAGCCCAGTCCCGAGGGTGATGACAAGCTCTACACCGTTGCCGGAAACGACACCCGCAGCGGCGACCTCGGCATCGTTCAAGACGAGCGCTGGCACGCCGAAGCGTGTGCGAAGCTCGCTTTGGATATCGAGGTGATCCCAGGCTTCTTCAAGTTCGGGGGCGATCTTCGTATGCGGCCCAGACTTACGGATGTAATGCGGTGTATAGACGACGATTCCGTGGCGGATCATCCCCGGCATGCCGAGGGTGATCCGGTCGAAGTCGCCAAGATCGTCGGCATGCGAGGCGACGATGTTGAGCAGATCCTCAGGCGAGAGTGGGTAGCGCAAGGCCGTGCGGCGCGGCGATCCGATCTGGAAACCGCCCGCATCCAACAGGCTTGTTTTAATTCCGCCGCCGCCGCAATCGACGGCGAGGGTGCGCAATCCGGGCTTGGGGGAGTCACTCTGGCTGTGGGAAACTGCGTTCATGGACTCGACGGTATCGCAAAAGACGCGCCTACGTATTGATCTAGCCTACGACGGTACGGAATTTCACGGTTGGGCAGCCCAACCAGGCCTGCGAACAGTCGAGGGAGTGCTCACACAAGCGCTTGAAACGCTCCTGCGCGAACCTGTGACGCTCACCGTTGCCGGACGGACAGATGCCGGAGTACACGCCCGAGGGCAGGTCGTTCATCTCGACGTGAGTGAGACGGCGTTGGACCGTGCTCGCGGGCGCTCGGATCGAAGCCCAGAGGAGTCAATGGTCTCGCGGCTTGCCGGAATTCTGGCGCGTGGATCTGGCGGTCCGAAAGGGAGCGCGGACATCGTCGTGTATCGGGTGTCGCGTGCGCCTGAGGGCTTTGATGCACGATTTTCGGCACTCGCCCGCTCGTACACATACCGCATGTGCGACGACCGAGCCGCATACGATCCGCTTCGCCGCCGGGATGTGCTGTGGCTCCCGGAACGCTTGGACGTTGACGCGATGAACAGGGCGGCAGAGCCACTCCTTGGCGAACACGACTTCCTGTCGTACTGCAAGCCACGTGACGGGGCGACGACTATTCGCACCCTCCAACGTTTGAACGTCGTTCGTCGTGAAGAACTCATCGAAGTTACAGCGCAAGCCGATGCCTTCTGTCACTCAATGGTGCGAACGCTCGTCGGTACGCTCATCAAGGTTGGCGAGGGGAGCCGCGACGAAGAATGGCCCGCGCGGCGCCTGGCTGAACGCTCCCGCAACGGACAAGTAGTTGTGGCAGCGCCGCACCCGCTTACTCTGGAACGGGTGTTCTATCCCGACGACGAACTCCTTGGCGCACGAGCACGCGAGACGCGGGCAGTACGTGAGTGTGGGTGCGACTGAGCAGCGAATCGATGGAGCTGGTGAGAGTACGGCAGTGGGACGACGTTGTGGCGAGGCGTCGGCTGGGCAGGCTAGTGAGGTTCCGGTTGGACAGGCTAGTGAGGCATCGGCTGGCGAGCGGAGAGAACGAGCGAAGCCCAGACGCGTGTAGTCCCTCACAACCCCCAAACTTCTTTGACCACATGCACGCCCGCCAGTACCATTGGTAGATGTTGTGCATGCTGTTTGCATAGCGCTTTCCCACTCGCGGCAACAGCATCCAGCATTATTTGACCATTTTCCCGACGCCACAAGCTTCTCAATGGTGGCGTCAAAACGAGAAACGAAGGCTACGCCCGTGCGCACGTATTCACCGAAGCCCGGCGACGTCGAGCCCAAGTGGTATCTCATCGATGCCACCGATGTCGTCCTTGGCCGACTGGCAGCCCAGGTTGCCACCCTGCTCCGTGGGAAGCATAAGCCGTCCTTTGCACCGAACGCTGACGGTGGCGATTTCGTCATCGTCATCAACGCAGAAAAGGTTGCACTGACCGGTAGCAAGCGTGAACAGAAGAACGCTTACCACCACTCCGGTTACCCGGGCGGCTTGAAGGCCACCAGCTACACTGAGCTGCTCGCAACGCATCCCGAGCGGGCCATTGAGAAGGCAGTTGCGGGAATGCTCCCGAAGAACTCCCTTGGCCGCAAGCAGATCACAAAGCTCAAGGTCTATGCCGGTGCCGAGCACCCGCACAAGGCACAGCAGCCCGAGCTGTTCGAGCTCAAGAAGATTGCTCAGTGAGCATCCGGAACAGGAATCTAACTCATGGCTGAAACAACCATCGATACCGAGCTGGAGGAGTTCTCCGGCTCCTACACCACGGAGAGCGAAGCTCCCCGCACCGGCCAGGGCGCATCCCTGACCGCCCCAGGCGCAGGTCTCGGCCGCCGCAAGGAAGCCGTTGCCCGCGTCCGACTCATCCCAGGAACTGGTGAGTGGAAGCTCAACGGGCGCACGCTCGAGGATTACTTCCCCAACAAGCTGCACCAGCAGCTCGTGAACTCGCCGTTCGCTCTGCTTGACCTCGAAGGCCGCTTCGACGTTGTCGCCCGTATTTCCGGTGGCGGCATCTCCGGTCAGGCTGGCGCCCTGCGTCTTGGTATTTCGCGCGCTCTCAACGAGATCGACCGCGAAGCCAACCGCCCGGCTCTGAAGAAGGCAGGCTTCCTTACTCGCGACGCCCGCGCTGTTGAGCGCAAGAAGGCTGGTCTCAAGAAGGCCCGCAAGGCTTCGCAGTTCTCGAAGCGCTGATTTTTTCAGCTTCAACGAGGGGCAGCTCCGGCTGCCCCTCGTTTTTTATACCCGGATGGCGTTCGAGCTTCTGACGGCTCGTGCGCTGGCGTGCAGGGAGTGCATGCCGGTGCAACCTGCCCCGGCGTTTGGTGCCTCTGTATCGTGTCGGCCCGTGCTAGCCACGCGCGTTCGCCCAGTGCTCTATGCTCGGGGGAGTATTGTTGAACGAGGGGCTTGACGCCCATTGCTACTGACTATTGCGTGTGTGTGCACGCTGTGATTGTGGAGGGAACGTGTCGCGTCTTTTCGGAACAGATGGCGTTCGAGGCCTAGCAAATCGTGAAATTACGGCGAGCCTTGCGCTTTCGCTCGGTGAGGCCGCTGCGCGCGTCCTCACGAAGTCCACGCCAAGTGATCGTCGTCCTAAGGCGATCATTGCCCGGGATACTCGTGTGTCCGGTGAGCTTCTTGCGCAGGCTATGGCTGCGGGCCTTGCAAGCGCAGGTGTCGATGTTGAGCATGTCAATGTGCTGCCTACGCCTGGTTTGGCATTCTTGACGACGAATGACGATGTGGACTTGGGCGTTGTTATTTCAGCGTCGCATAATCCGATGCCGGATAACGGGATTAAGTTCTTTGCGCGTGGGGGCTACAAGCTTGAGGATGCGTTAGAGGATGAGATTGAGGCGTTGTTGCGTGAGCCGTGGTCGCGCCCGACGGGTGACGGCGTGGGGCGCGTGAGCGATTCGACTGCTACGGCTGATGCTGCGTATATCGATCATTTGGTGTCAGCGATTGACACGAGGCTTGACGGCCTCAAGATCGTCGTTGATTGCGCAAATGGTGCTACGTCGGCGGTGGCGCCGGAGGCTTTGCGTGCGGCAGGTGCTGAGGTGATCGTGATTAATGCGTCGCCGGATGGGTACAACATCAACGACAATTGTGGCTCGACTCATCCTGAGACGCTTCAGGCGACTGTCGTGAATGTGGGTGCTGATTTCGGCATGGCTTTCGACGGTGATGCTGACCGTTGCCTCGCTGTGGATGCTGAGGGCAACATGGTCGACGGCGACCAGATTATGGGCCTGCTGGCACTGGCAATGAAGAAAGACGGCAAGCTTGCGAAGAACACGCTGGTTGTCACGGTGATGTCGAATCTTGGTTTGCTTCTCGCGATGCGTGATGCGGGTATTGAGACTGTGCAGACTGCCGTGGGCGATCGTTACGTGCTTGAGGCTATGCGTGAGGGTGGCTATGTGCTCGGCGGTGAGCAGTCTGGGCATGTTATTGCTCTTGACCACGCGACGACGGGTGACGGTACGCTCACGGCTTTGCTTGTGAGTCAGGAAGTTGCTCGTTCGGGTAAGTCGCTTGCTGAGCTGGCGTCGGTGGTTCAGCGCTTGCCGCAGACGCTTATCAATGTGCCGAATGTGGATAAGAACAAGGTGGCGGGTTGTGCTCCGCTTCAGGAGGCAATTGCTCAGGCTGAGGAGCGTCTGGGGGAGACGGGGCGTGTGCTTCTCCGTCCTTCTGGCACCGAGCCGCTTGTGCGTGTGATGGTGGAGGCTGCGACGCAGGATGAGGCGGACGCCGTAGCGGGTGGTCTTGCCGATGTTGTTGCTGCGGAGCTTGCTTTGAACGCGTAGTGATGGACCTGCTCAGGGGCGTCGTTCTGTTGTGGGACGGCGCCCCTGATCGTTTGTGGGACGGCGCCCCTTGATCGTTTGGGGCGACGAAGTTTGTGGGGCGACAGGCATACGGGGCGACGAAGCCTGTGTTTGCTTGTTCGTGCCGGATGACCGCCGTGTCTGCTTTAGAGCTTGCGCAGAAGTACTTCTTCGACGATGTGGTTGGGGCCTTTGCGGATGACGATGTCGGCCCGGGGTTTCGTCGGCTCGATGTTGTCGAGGAGGTTGGGGCGATTGATGGAGTCCCAGATGCCGAGTGTGCGGTCGATGAGTTCCTTTTCCGGCATGTGGCTGAACTGGTGGAAGTAGGATTCGGGCTGGTTGAAGGCGACGTCGCGCAGGCGCATGATGCGTTCGACGTACCAGCGGCGGATGTCTGTTTCGTCGGCATCGACGTAGATGGAGACGTCGAAGAAGTCGGAGACTGCGATGCGCTCTTTGGCGTTCATGCGTGGGGGTTGGAGGACGTTGAGTCCTTCGATGATGAGGATGTCCGGATGGTTCACTTCGAGGTGTTTGCCGGGGATGATGTCGTAGGTGAGGTGGTCGTAGACGGGGGCGGTGACGTGGGAGACGCCGGATTTGACGTCTTTGAGGAATTGGATGAGGGCGCTGCGGTTGTAGGATTCGGGGAATCCTTTGCGTAGTTCGAGGCCTCGGCGTGCGAGTTCGGCGTTGGGGTAGAGGAATCCGTCGGTGGTGACGAGGTCGACTTTGGGGGTTGCGGGCCAGCGGCTGAGGAGTTCGCGGAGGAGGCGTGCGGTGGTTGATTTGCCGACTGCGACGGAGCCGGCGATGCCGATGACGAAGGGGGTGCGCTCTTCTTTGAGGCCGAGGAAGTGTGAGGTGGCTGCGTGGAGGCGTCCGACTTCGGCTGTGTACATTTCGAGGAGTGCCGAGAGCGGGCGGTAGATGGCGTCAGCTTCGGAGAGGTCGATGGGGTCGCCGAGTGCGGAGAGTCGGCGAATGTCGTGGTTGGAGAGCGGAAGTGGCGTCTGTTTCGCGAGTGCGCTCCATTGGGAGTGCGTGAATGAGACGACGTGTGAGTGGGTAGCTGGCGCATCCATGACTCCTAATCGTAATGGTCTTTTTGGTTACTTTCTTCTTGGTGGGGTGTTGTGTGGGGTAGTCGATGTGGACGGCGTGGGGTGGCTGTCGTATGGCTGGGGTGTCGTTGCGTGTGGTGAGGGGCGGACACGCGGCGTGAGAGTTCCCACGTGTGTGGTGTGGGTAGGTGAGGGGCGTAGGTGGGGCGTGACGTGGCTTTTCCTTGGAAGCGGTGGGATAAGTAGGTGGGGTGAGTAGTGGCGGCGTGTGATGCGATGGGGAGTTATCCACGGGGTGTTTCGTAGAAAGTGTGCGCCACGCGAATAATCTCGTGGGGCTTCGTCGTTGGGCGTGAGTAGACTGGCCGCATGTGTGGAATTGTTGGATATATCGGTCCGGAGAGTGCAAGCCGTAGGCCGCTTGATGTTGTTCTTGAGGGCCTTGCGCGTTTGGAATACCGTGGCTATGACTCGGCAGGTGTGGCGGTTGCTGGCGCTGCGGGGCTCAATGTTGCTAAGAAGTCGGGCCGACTCGACAATCTTGTGAAGGCTCTTGAGGAAGATCCGTTGCCCGAGGGGATTAGCGCGATCGGGCATACACGGTGGGCGACGCATGGTGGCCCGACTGATCGTAATGCGCATCCTCATGTGAGTGCGGATGGCCGTGTGGCTGTCGTCCATAACGGAATTATTGAGAATTATCAGCAGCTTGGGGCTGAGCTGGCTGAGCATGGTATTGAGCCGGTGTCGCAGACGGATACGGAGATCGCCGCGCATCATGTGGCGCTTGAGCTGGCCAAGGATGGGGATTTGCTGGTGGCGATGTGTCGTTTGGCGAGTCGTCTTGAGGGGTCGTTTACGTTAGTGGCGCTTGACCGGGAGAATCCGGGTGCAATTGTGGCTGCGCGTCGTAATTCGCCGCTTGTTGTCGGTTTGGGTGAGGGCGAGAATTTCCTCGGTTCGGATGTTGCTGCGTTTGTGGGGCAGACGAAGCGGGCGATGGAGCTCGGCCAGGATCGTATTGTGAGGATCACCGCCGATTCGGTGGAGGTTGTCGATTTTGCGGGCAATCCGGATGAAGGCCACGTTTTTGAGGTCGATTGGGATATTAACGCTGCGGTGAAGGGTGGCTATGCCACGTTCATGGATAAGGAGATCCATGAGGCTCCGACTGCTGTGGCTGAGACGCTGCGTGGCCGTACGACGGTTGACGGCCGTCTCCAGCTCGACGATATGCGTATTCCGGAATCGGTGATGCGGTCGATCGACAAGATCATTGTGGTGGCGTGTGGAACGGCGGCATACGCGGGTCATGTGGCGAAGTATGCGATTGAGCATTGGTGCCGGATTCCTGTGGAAGTGGAGCTTGCTCATGAGTTCCGCTATCGCGACCCGGTGGTGAATGAGAAGACGCTGGTTGTTGCGATCTCGCAGTCGGGCGAGACGATGGACACGCTTATGGCTATTCGTCATGCGCGTGAGCAGGGTTCGCGTGTGCTTGCGATTGTGAATACGCATGGTTCGACGATTGCTCGTGAGTCTGATGCTGTGTTGTATACGCATGCGGGGCCGGAGGTTGCGGTGGCGTCGACGAAGGCGTTTATCGCGCAGATTACGGCGTGCTACATTCTTGGTCTGTACTTGGCGGAGTTGCGTGGCAATAAGTATGTCGACGAGGTAGCGACGTACCTTGATGAGCTGGGCAAGATGCCGGGGCGCATCGAGGAAGTGCTCGAATATGAAGAGGATGTGCGTGAGCTTGCCCGTTCGATGGGGGATGCGACGTCGGTGCTCTTCTTGGGGCGTCACGTTGGGTTCCCTGTGGCGCTTGAGGGTGCCTTGAAGCTCAAGGAGCTTGCCTATATTCATGCTGAGGGATTTGCGGCGGGCGAGTTGAAGCATGGGCCGATTGCGCTTGTGGAGCAGGATTTGCCGGTGTTTGTTATCGTGCCGACGCCGCGTAGGCCGCTGCTGCACTCGAAGGTGGTGTCTAACCTTCAGGAGGTGCGCGCTCGTGGTGCTAAGACGATCGCGATTGCGGAAGAAGGGGATACGGAGGCAGCGAATTATGCTGACATCGTATTCTGGGTTCCGCGCACGACGCCGACTCTCATGATGCCCCTTGTCACGGTTGTGCCGTTGCAGATTTTTGCAAGTGAACTCGCACGGGTGAAGGGTTACGACGTGGATAAGCCGCGTAACTTGGCGAAGTCTGTGACGGTGGAGTGACGAGGCGACAGTACGACGAATCTCGTGGGCTGCTACGGATGATGCGTGCTCGATGAGAGGCGCGGCATCATTTGGTTGCCGCGGGGAGAAGTGGGTGCCCTGGTTTAGGCTGGATATGCGTAGACCAGGGCATCACCTGTGTGTGCGGGAGGGATCATCATGTTGCGTGCGTATACGGCCGCGCAGGTGCGCGCGGCAGAGCAGCCATTGTTGGCGGCGGGTGAGCCGCTCATGCTGCAGGCGGCGGGGGCGGCGGCGAGTGAGGTGCTTCGCGAACTGCGGCGGCGCGGGCGGCGTATCCCAGGCACTCGTGTGCTAGTGCTCGTGGGCAGCGGCAATAATGGCGCAGACGCGTTGTATGCGGCAGCGGGGTTGGCGCGGCGTTCACTTGCGGTGACCGCCGCGCTTCTCGGCCCGTGCCACAAGGAGGCGGAGGCTGCCGCCCGCGCCGCTGGCGTGCAGTTCATGCATGCGCAGTCGGGCGCCGATCCGGAAGAGGCCGGCTCGCAGGGGGTCAGCGAGGATGTGTGTGCGTGTGCTCGTGAGGCCGATGTGTGGATCGACGGCATCCTTGGGATCGGCGCCCGCCTTCCTGTCCGATCGCAGGTGGCGCAGCTCCTTTCTGCTCTTTTTGAGGTGCGCGCCGCTCGAGCTGTCGAGCCTGTGAGCGTTGCGCTTGACGTCCCATCCGGTATTGGTGTGGACGATGGCGCGTGTTCCGGCCCGGTGTTCGAGGCCGACATTACTGTGACGATGGGTGCGTTCAAGCCCGGGCTGCTTCTTGACCCTGCCCGCCGGTATGTGGGCCGGCTCGTCGACGTGCCTCTTGGCCTCGAAGCATTCCTTCCGCCTCGCCCTGCGCTCGCGAGCCTCACTGATGCAGATGTTGCCGACATGTGGCCGGTTCCTGGCCCTGATTCTCACAAGTACACTCGTGGTGTCGTCGGCCTCGATACAGGCTCGATGGAATATCCGGGTGCGGGAATTCTCAGCGTTCGCTCTGCACTTGCTGCTGGGCCGGGGATGGTCCGCTACGGCGGTCCGCGCGAGATCGGCAACCTTATTCTCCCGTTGCACCCAGAGGTGGTCCTGGGCGAGGGGCGTGTTCAAAGCTGGGTACTCGGTTCGGGGATACCGAGCGGTAGCATCACGAGATGCGAGTCTCGTCTGCGTCTGGTTGCCGAGTCGGGTGTGCCTGTTGTGGTGGATGCGGGCGCGACTCTGCTGGCTGCGCGTGGTGGCCTCCCGGATCGAACTGTCCTCACTCCTCATGCTGGTGAGCTGGCTGCGCTTTTCCGTGCTCTTGGGAGCCCGATGTCGCGGGATGAGATTGAGTCTGCTCCTAGAGATGCCGCCCGCCGTGCTGCTGAGCTGACTGGTGCGATTGTGTTGTTGAAAGGGAGTTCCGATACTGTGTGCGCCCCTGATGGCACGCTTTTTACTCAGGCCGGTGCACCGGGTTGGCGTGGCGTTGCTGGCTCGGGTGATGTTCTTGCGGGTCTCACGGGTGCGGCGCTCGCGATTGCGCAGGCGCAAGCGGAACAAGAGGGGCGTGCACTCACGGTGGGTGAGCTTACGCAGTGGGTCGCTGCTGCCACCTACCTGCATGGGCGTGCGGCTTTACGTGCTTCGGGATCAGCTCCGGGTCGCCCGATCACGGCGAGCGACATCGTCGCCCACATCCCAGCGGCTATATATCATGCCCTTCGTTCTGAAGATGTTTCCTGAATGCCTCGTCGTTCGGTGCTGGATACGCAAGCCTCGTGAGCGTCGTCGATCATGCTGACCTGGGGCGCCACGAACCTGGGAGCTTCTCCACCGTGACCCTCTTACACGTCGAGTGCACATTGGTGGGAGAATCGCCTTATGCATTCGTATTATCCAGCTCGCGCCGACATTGATCTGGATGCCGTCGGGCACAACATCTCCACGATCCGTTCAGGCATTGATGGTCAGAAAATTATGGCCATCGTCAAGGCCGATGCGTACGGCCACGGTATTCTTCACGTGGCGCGAGCCGCATTGCGCGCTGGCGCCGATTTCCTCGGTGTCGCTCAGCTCGGTGAGGCGCTTCACCTGCGCCGTCTCATCGGCCCGAAGCCGCGTATCCTCACGTGGATTTATGCTCCTGGAGCGCCTCTCGACGAAGCTATTACGAACGATATCGACGTTGCCGTGGGTGCCTTCTGGGCGCTCGACGACCTGGCGGCTGCTGCCCGAAAGCTTGGCCGCACTGCCCGGGTTCATCTCAAAGTTGATACCGGGATGGCACGCGGCGGCTTCAACCTCTCTGACGTTCCTGAGGCTGCCCGACGTGCCCGGGCCTTGGAGAAGGATTCCCTTCTCCGCGTTGTTGGCTTATTCAGCCACCTTGCGCGCGCCGACGAACCCGAGGCCGATACGACGAACATCCAAATTGGTCGATTCGAGCAAGCTCGGACCGATGCCGCTCACGCCGGCCTCGACATTGAACTTCACCATCTCGCAGCCTCCGCGGGTGCTCTATGGCACCCACGTTCGCGTTTCGATATGGTGCGCCCCGGCATCGTCCTCTATGGCCTTTCCCCTAATCCCGCGATCGCCACGGCATCTGAGCTGGGCCTTCGTGCGGCTATGACGTTGTCAGCCGATATTATCGTTGTCCGCGATGTTCCCGAGGGCACGGGAGTCTCGTACGGACATACTGCGACCACAACGGCTCCTGCCCACCTTGGAGTCGTCCCACTCGGCTACGGGGATGGTATCGACCGCGCTGCCTCGAACAAAGCGCCTCTCGTCATCAACGGTGAACGCACACAGATCCTTGGACGTGTGTGCATGGACCAGTTCGTCGTCGAACTTCCCGCCCAGGCCGAATCCGGTAACCGCGCCTGGCTCTTCGGCGATGCCTCCGCCGGACTGCCCACTGCGGACGACTGGGCTGAGGCAGTGGGCACAATTGGCTGGGAAATCGTCACGCGCCTTGGGTCGCGCGTCCCGCGCTACTATCATGGCACCGGTGGAATGAACGGCGCTGCGTGATACGCCGTGTATGTCCGAATGTGCTGAATGAGGTAGAGGAGAACCGAGTGGAAGCCACCACACCAACCCTGGAGTTGGAGATCCCAGAAGCCGACGATATGCGTCACCTTGGAGAGGTTCTTGGCTCGCTCGTGCGTGGCGGCGACCTTATCATGCTCGATGGTCCCCTCGGCGCCGGGAAAACTACCCTCACCCAGGGCATCGCGCGCGGCATGAACGTCTCCGGCCGTGTCTCCTCACCGACCTTCGTGATCGCCGCTGTCCATCGCGCACAAGGGGAGGGACCCGATCTCGTCCACGTCGATGCCTACCGACTCACCTCTCTCGAAGAGCTCGATGCCCTCGACTTAGACGCCTCCCTAGACGAATCTGCCACGGTCGTCGAATGGGGCGAAGGAAAGGCAGAAGTTCTCACCTCCGATCGCCTCACCCTCAAAATCATCCGCCCAGAAGGATCACACAAGGGAGATACGATTGAGGATCTTCCTGCCGATGCCCCACGAATGGTCCGATTCCTTGCGAGTGGCAAGCGCTCGGCTGAAATCATTCGCGAGATTGCCGCGCGTTACTGAGCAATGCTTCGTCGCATATTCGCAGCTACTCTCATCGTGGGAACATCCACGGTGGGTTTCGTCGTGCCCTCCTCGGATGCGAGTGCGACGAATAGTGTTCCTGCGAACACGCTTGCCCAGATTGCGCCACGACATGTTGTCCCGATGGCGACAACGCCGCCCTCACCAGAAGGTAGCGCCGAACAATGGTTTGCCACCGCGGCACTGAGCGTTGTACGTTCCAACGCTTCGGTTAATCTCCCCGAGATTCCGAACAGAGACTTGCACAACCTCCGCATCGGCGAACCGACGAACATCCCCCAACTCGACGTTCGGAACATGATCGTCGTCGACCGCCTGTGGGCGGCTCCCGTCTTTCTTAACGACACACCCGTGGGAACCCTCGCCATCATTTTCGACGATGGCCAGGTCCTCACCAATGTCCTCACCGACTCGGAAACCCTCGCCCAAGCACTCGTCGACAATGGCAACGGTGGAAGAGTCGTCGTCGACCCCCAAATCGGCCCAAGCGACGAACTTGGCGCATGGTTCTGGTTCTCCTCCGATGACACGGTTGAAGCCCTCGACCCGAACGCCCAAAACGTCCTGGCTGGAACTGTCAGCCGCAACCAATACATCTCGCTCCGAGAATCTCTCATTCAATCTGGAGCCGATCCGCAAGCCGCAGATCCTCAAACTGCAGATTCCTCATCCGAAGGTGACATCGTCCGCCTCGCAGCACTCATCCTCGCGGGCCTACTCATCCTCGTTGCGATAGTTGTATGGATTCGCCACGAATACGACGAGGACGGCCCCGTTGAGGACGACGACGAACCTGCCTCCGGCGAGCGTGAAGGCTATCGTTGGTTCAAGCGCGGCGCTGAAGAAGTCCACGTGTATGAGCGACCCGCAAGGCGCACAGAGCAGCTTCCGGACAAACAATACGACTCGTCGCGGGATCGTCCCAGCGACGCAAGCCGCACGCCCCACGCGAGTTCGTCACCTCCCACATCCCGAGAATGACATCTCCAGCCATACCATCGTTGACTATCCACCCGCATGCGCGAGGAGCATAACCATGAAGATCTTGACCATTGACACGTCGACGCTTTCCGTTGTCGGCATCGTCGATTCCGACGCAAACCGCGAATTAGCTCGCGAAGTCTCGCCCGATTCACGCCACCACGCCGAAACACTCATCCCGATGGTTCAGCGAGTGTGCGAGACCGCTAAGGTTGAACGCCCAGACCTCATCGTCGCCGGCACTGGCCCAGCGGCTTTCACCGGCCTGCGCGCCGGCCTCATGACCGCTCGCGCTCTCGGCCGCGGATGGAGTATCCCGGTCATCGGTGTGTCCTCACTCGAGGTTGTCGCCCTCGCCGGCGCACGAACCGGAGCGAATGAAGTTTTGGCCCTCATCGACGCACGACGTAAAGAGCTCTTCTGCCTGCGGGCACGCCCTATGGGCCCGGACGACGTTGAGGTTCTCGACGGCCCCTCGATTATCGCTCCTTCGGCGCTTCCCGGATTGACCGCAGCAGCTCCGGCCGTGCTCGTCACACCAGATCCACTGCTCTATCCGGAACTGATCGGCGCAACGAAGGCCATGTGTGAACCGCTCGTCATGGCCGATCTCGCGCTCTCACACATGGCGAGGAGCGAAGCCGGTGAAGATATCAACCTGTCGACCGAGCCCCAGTACCTGCGCCGCCCCGATATCCACGGTGGCATCAAACAGCCTCAGGCGTGAGCGTGCCCGAACCCATCGACGTCGCTCAGCGACTCGTCTACCTTCCCGAACACGACGTGGACGAGGCGCTGCGCACGCGCGGGCTTCGTCGCATCATCCCCACGCCCGGCTGGGCAGGAACTGCGGCAACCTTCGACAAACGTGCCTTCCCTCGCGACGCGTGGCCCCACGCCGTATGGCTGCAAGAACTCACCTGGCCACAAAGCATGTACCTGGCTTACGTCGATGCTCAACAAGGCCTCTCATCCTTCCCGCCCATACACGCTCTCGGTGGCCTTGGAACGGGGGAGCAAGCCGAAATTCTCACCATCTCGACCGACGAAACCGCACGCGGCACTGGCCTAGGATCCCTTCTTCTTCGCGACCTCATATCACGAGCCTGGGACACGGGGGCAATCGAGGTATTCCTCGAAGTGCGCTCGCGCGACATCCCCGTCCAGAACTTCTATATCTCCCACGGCTTCGAGGCCATCGGGAAACGCAAACGCTACTATTCCGACGACGACGCCTGCGTCATGCGCATGAACCTAGCCCGATAAAACACGTGTAGCCGCAAGTATCTGATCACGGCAGTGTGGCCCAACTTACAAGTCCCTGTCGGGCCGATGGGACCTACGGCGCAGGAATAAAATATCCCAGCGCCACCACCGCGCTAATTACGTGACATATCGTTGGCATATTTCGCCAATCCCGCTCTGGACGAACGTAGTCCGTATAGCATCGGTACGTGGCTAATTCACCCTCATCTCTGAAGCGTGGCTGGCAGACGACCGTGGCACTCAAGGTGACCATGGCGATCACCGGCCTCATTTTTGTCCTCTTTGTCCTCTTCCACATGTACGGCAACCTCAAGATGTTCATGGGGGCCGAAGCATTCAACCACTACGCACACTTCCTCCAGGAAGATCTCCTCTACCCGATCCTCCCGCACAAGGGCGGCGTCTGGTTGATGCGTATTGGTCTACTTGTGGCAATCCTCCTCCACATCTACTGCGCAGCGAAGCTCTGGAAGCGCGCCAAGGCAGCCCGTGGCTCCAAGTACAAGGTCTCCTCCGGTACGAAGAAGCAGCTCACGTACTCCTCGCGCACGATGAAGTACGGTGGCATCATCCTCATCGCCTTCATCATCTTCCACATTCTGCAGTTCACCGCGCTGAAGATTAACGTCGGCGGCGACTACAAGAGCATGGAACCATACGATCGCGTTATCGCCGGATTCTCCGCCGATAACTGGTGGGTCTGGCTCGTGTACTTCATCGCAATGTGCGCGCTCGCTATGCACGTGCGCCACGGAGTTTTCTCGGCACTGGCGACCCTCGGCCTCGAAACACGCGAACGCGAAATCGGATTCAACGTTATTGCATGGATCTGCGCCGTCGCGCTGCTCATCGGCTTTATGCTTCCGCCTACCGCGATTCTCGTCGGCTGGATCTCCTAAGGAACAAAGATGTCAGAACTGATTAAAGGACTGTACACACAGGGCGAGCCGATTGCCGATACTAAGGCACCGGCCGGCCCCCTCGAAGGCAAATGGGAGAAGCGCAAGTTCGAAGCGCGGCTCGTCAATCCTGCCAATCGCCGCAAGCTCTCCATCATCGTCGTTGGAACAGGCCTCGCCGGTGGTGCTGCAGCCGCCTCACTCGGCGAAATGGGCTACCACGTTAAAGCCTTCTACTACCAGGATTCCGCCCGCCGTGCGCACTCAATCGCTGCACAGGGTGGCATCAACGCTGCAAAGAACTACAAGAACGACAACGACTCGACGTTCCGCCTCTTCTACGACACGATCAAGGGAGGCGACTTCCGCGCCCGCGAATCGAACGTCTACCGCCTCGCAGAGGTCAGCGCCAACATCATCGACCAGTGCGTGGCACAAGGTGTACCGTTCGCCCGCGAATACGGTGGCTACCTCGACAACCGCTCCTTCGGTGGCGTCCAGGTATCCCGCACGTTCTACGCACGCGGCCAAACAGGTCAGCAGCTCCTCATCGGTGCATACCAGGCACTCATGCGCCAGGTCGCAGCAGGAACCGTCACCTGCTACTCGCGCCACGAGATGATGGAACTCATCGTCAAGGACGGCAAGGCACGCGGCATCATCGCACGCGACATGGTCACCGGCGAAGTCGAAACGCACCTCGCTGATGCTGTCGTCCTCGCAACGGGTGGCTACGGCAACGTCTTCTTCCTCTCGACGAACGCCATGGGCTGCAACGCTTCCGCAATCTGGCGTGCACACCGCAAGGGCGCCTACTTCGCTAACCCCTGCTACACCCAGATTCACCCCACGTGCATCCCGCAGCACGGCGATTACCAGTCCAAGCTCACCCTCATGTCGGAATCGCTACGAAACGACGGCCGCATCTGGGTTCCCAAGAAGGCCGAAGACTGCAAGAAAGATCCGCGCGACATTCCTGAAGAGGATCGCGACTACTACCTCGAGCGCATCTACCCGGCATTCGGAAACCTCGTTCCCCGTGACATCGCTTCCCGCCAGGCAAAGAACATGTGCGACGAGGGACGTGGCGTCGGCCCCGAGATTGACGGCGTTGCACGCGGCGTCTACCTCGACTTCGCGGACGCGATCGAGCGCATGGGCAAGGAAGCGGTTTCCGCCAAGTACGGCAACCTCTTCGACATGTACAAGCGCATCACGGACGACGACCCGTACGAAGTCCCGATGCGTATCTACCCGGCAGTCCACTACACCATGGGCGGCCTCTGGGTTGATTACGACCTCGAATCGACCATCCCCGGTCTCTACGTGGCAGGCGAGGCAAACTTCTCCGACCACGGCGCCAACCGCCTTGGAGCCTCCGCCCTCATGCAGGGACTGGCCGATGGTTACTTCGTCCTCCCGAACACCATCAACGACTACCTCGCTGATGGCCCCTTCGAGAAGCTCGACGAAAACGATCCCGCAGTTCTCGAAGCACGCCAGAGCGTCGAAGGCCGCATCAAGCACTTCATGGAGCTCGACGGCACGCACTCGGTGGACTACTACCACAAGAAGCTCGGCTCGATCATGTGGGAGAAGTGCGGAATGGCTCGTTCCGACGAAGGTCTGCGCGAAGCCATTAAGGAAATCCGCGCCCTGCGCGATGAGTTCTGGCGCGACGTCAAGGTTCCTGGTTCGGCAGACACGCTGAACCAATCCCTCGAGAAGGCCGGCCGAGTGGCGGACTTCTTCGAGCTTGCCGAGCTCATGTGTATTGACGCTCTGCACCGCGAGGAATCCTGCGGCGGCCACTTCCGCGTGGAATCCCAGACACCCGAAGGTGAGGCGGATCGTAAGGACGATCAGTTCGCCTACGCGGCAGCCTGGGAGTGGACAGGCGAGGGCAACCCGCCGGTACTCCACAAGGAAGATCTCAACTACGAATTCGTCCACATGAAGCAGCGGAGTTACAAGTGAAAATTACCCTGGAATTTTGGCGTCAGAATGGACCCGAGGATCAGGGTCACTTCGAGAAGCGCACACTCACGAACGTTGATGAGCACGCATCCTTCCTTGAGATGCTCGACGTCCTCAACGAGGAGCTTTTCGCAGCAGGCGAGGAGCCAGTAGCCTTCGATTCGGATTGCCGCGAAGGCATCTGTGGGCAGTGTGGCATTGTCATCAACGGCGATCCGCACGGCCCTGAGCGCACAACGACCTGCCAGCTGCACATGCGCTCCTTCAAGGACGGCGACACGATCGTTCTGGAGCCGTGGCGTTCTAAGGCCTTCCCGGTCATCAAGGACCTCATGGTTGATCGCTCGGCGCTTGACCGTATCGTCCAGGCCGGTGGCTACATTTCGGTGAACACGGGTGCGGCGCCTGATGCCCACTCGCAGCTCGTACCGAAGAAGAACGCCGACCGTTCGTTCGAGGCTGCCGCTTGCATCGGCTGTGGTGCATGTGTCGCTGCCTGCCCGAATGGTTCGTCGATGCTCTTCACCTCGGCGAAGGTTATGCACCTCGGACTGCTCCCGCAGGGACAGCCTGAGCGCCGCGACCGCGTGGTGAACATGCTCGCCCAGCAGGACGAAGAAGGCTTCGGTGGCTGCACCAACACCGGTGCATGTGCGAGCGTATGCCCGAAGGAAATTCCTTTCGAGCTTATCTCGCTCCTTAACCGCGACCTCATGAAGTCCATGTTTGTCAAAGCGCGCGCTCGTCGATGACGCGTTGATACGTGACGAAGGCCCGGCTTGTCCGGGCCTTCGTTCGTTGTGGGCTGGCTACCTCAGGGCTGGCCATGCATTCGCGTGCCCAGCCACACAAGCTTGGGCGTGGTCGCTCGCGGCGCATGCGCATTAGACTGGGAGCTTGTGAGCATCACGATTCTTGGCATTGAAACTTCCTGCGACGAAACCGGCATCGCTGTTGTGCGCGATGGAGAACTTCTCGCAGACGTCACGGCTACCTCAATGGATGAGTACGCGCGCTATGGCGGCATCATCCCCGAGATTGCTTCGCGTGCACATCTGCAAACGATGATTCCTACGCTCGATGCAGCTCTTGACAAAGCAGGCGTTGGCCTTGGCGATATCGACGCCGTGGCTGTCACTGCTGGGCCCGGGCTCGTCGGCTCACTCACAGTGGGAGTTGCCGCAGCGAAGGCACTCGCCTTTTCGCTGGGTAAACCCTTGTATGGCATCAACCACATCATTGGTCACCTCGCTGTTGACGAGCTGGTTGATGGGCCATTCCCTGAGAAGTTCATCGGCCTTGTCGTTTCCGGCGGGCACTCGTCGATTCTGCGAGTTGGCAGTATCTCCACGGATGTTGAGGAACTGGGAGGCACGCTTGACGATGCCGCAGGCGAAGCTTTTGACAAGGTAGGCCGCCTCCTTGGCCTGCCATACCCAGGTGGCCCGCATATCGACCGTCTTGCCCGTGAAGGCGACCGCGACGCGATCCACTTCCCGCGTGGCCTCACCCAAGGGAAGGACAAAGCTCGTCACCCCTACGACTTCTCGTTCTCTGGCCTCAAGACTGCCGTAGCCCGGTACGTCGAAGGCTTGAAGGAACGTGGCGAGGAGATTCCTACTGCAGACATCGCGGCGGGTTTTTCGGAGGCTATCAACGACGTGCTGACTGCAAAGGCACTCAATGCCTGTGAAGCCTTCGGCTGCGATACCCTCGTGATCGGCGGCGGATTCTCCGCCAACTCGCGCCTGCGGGAGCTCGCGGCAGAACGCGCAGCGAAACGCGGAATTACGGTGCGTATCCCTCCGATTCGCTACTGCACGGATAACGGGGCGATGGTGGCCTCGCTCGGCTACCAGCTCGTTGCCGGCGGGCTTGCCGAGTCTCGCCTTGACATCACCGTTGATACCTCGATGGATCTCAACCGCATCCAGATGTGAAAGTGCTGCTGGACCTGCGGTGAGTGCGCAGTAAGAAACGGATGTCGTCGTTCGCTCACGGCTAGCACTCACCTTGACCGAGTGCTAAGCGTGGCATAATCTTCTAGTGGACGTAGCGTTGGTTGTGCCAACGTCACGGCTTGTGCCCGGTTCGGGCCCGGCCCCCGCGACGGCGGGTCCCGCGGCCAGGTACGTTGCGCTCGCGCCTTGCGTGCGCAATCCCAGCACGAGTTCTATAGAAGTTAGGGGAACCCGAAGTGTCGGTCTCCATTAAGCCGCTTGAGGATCGCATTGTGATCCGCCAGCTCGAAGCAGAAACAACCACGGCCTCTGGCCTTGTCCTTCCGGACACCGCCAAGGAGAAGCCGCAGGAGGGTGAAGTCCTCGCTGTCGGTCCGGGCCGCGTTGATGATCACGGCAACCGTATCCCGGTAGATGTCGCCGAAGGCGATGTCGTCATCTACTCGAAGTACGGTGGCACCGAAGTGAAGTACGGCGGCGAGGAATTCATTATTCTTTCCTCGCGCGATGTACTCGCAGTCGTCAACAAGTGAGATAAAGCCTCACAAAGGGCGCTCGGCTAGGCCGGGCGCCCTTTCTTGTGTTGCGCCCGCTTAGAGTGTGATTATGGCCTAGCTGGGCTCCATCTCGTGTTAGAGGAACCACACGGGGACAGGCAGATTCTGCCTATAAGATTGGCTCATGGGCACACCTTTGCAGAATGATCCGTTTTCCACCCTCGGTTTGACTTTTGACGACGTCCTGCTGCTCCCGCAGCCTACCGACGTCATTCCTTCTGAAGTAGATACGACGAGCCGTTTGACTCGCGCGATTACTCTGAAAACCCCGTTGATTTCGGCTGCGATGGATACCGTTACCGAATCGCGCATGGCAATTGCTATGGCGCGTCAGGGCGGCATCGGAATTATTCACCGCAACCTCTCCGTTGAAGATCAGGCTCAGCAGGTGCGCGTGGTTAAGCGCTCGGAGTCTGGCATGGTTCAGGACCCTGTCACGGTTGGCCCGGACGCCACGATTGCCCAGCTTGATGAGTTGTGCGGCAAGTACCGTGTTTCCGGTCTCCCGGTTGTTGATGGTGGCGGCAAGCTGCTCGGCATTATCACGAATCGCGATCTCCGTTTCATCCCGGAGGAGGAGTTTGCTACGCGCACGGTGCGCGAGACGATGACTCCGATGCCACTTGTCACGGCTCCGCGTGGAGTTAGCCGTGAGGATGCGGCGGCTCTCCTTGCCCAGAACAAGATTGAGAAGCTCCCTCTTATCGACGAAGAAGGTCGACTCACGGGCCTTATTACAGTCAAGGACTTTGTTAAGACTCAGCAGTATCCGAATGCGACGAAGGACGCGCAAGGTCGCCTTGTCGTGGGTGCGGGCGTCGGCTATCTCTCGGATTCGTGGGAGCGTGCCGAGGCTCTTGCCGATGCTGGCGTGGATGTGCTCGTCATCGATTCGGCAAATGGCGAGGCGAAGCTTGCCCTCGATATGATTCGTCGTCTTCGTTCTGATTCTGGCTTCGACAAGATTCAAATTATTGGTGGCAATATCGCTACGGAGTCTGGTGCGAAGGCTCTGATTGATGCTGGCGTGGACGCTGTGAAGGTGGGCGTCGGCCCGGGCTCAATCTGCACAACCCGTGTGGTCGCCGGTGTTGGCGTACCGCAAATTACGGCGATTTCTGAGGCGGCGAAGGCTTGCCGCGAGGCTGACGTCCCGCTCATCGCTGACGGTGGCCTCCAGTACTCCGGAGACATCGGCAAGGCGATTGTGGCTGGTGCCGATACGGTGATGCTTGGTTCGCTCCTCGCTGGCTGCGAGGAGACGCCGGGTGAACTCGTCTTCGTCAACGGCAAGCAGTTCAAGCATTACCGTGGTATGGGTTCGCTCGGCGCCATGTCGTCGCGTGGTAAGCGCTCCTACTCAAAGGACCGCTACTTCCAGGCGGATGTCACTTCGGACGACAAGATCATCCCCGAGGGCATCGAAGGCCAGGTTCCCTACCGTGGTTCGCTTTCCTCGGTGCTTTACGAGCTTCTTGGTGGTTTGCACCAGACGATGTTCTACACCGGAGCTAACACGATTCCTGAGCTCAAGGCGCGTGGCAAGTTCGTGCGCATGACGGCCGCGGGCTTGCGTGAGTCGCATCCGCACGATGTGCAGATGACGGTCGAGGCGCCGAACTACTCGGGCCGTAAGTAAGTAGTGATACACGTGGTGGGGCCTGCCGGATGATCGGCAGGCCCCACCACTATTGTTCGTGCACGCAGCGTGCTCACGACAGGACGAGGGCGCCATCGGCCACTGGCCAATGCTGGGGTGCGGGGGTCACTGGGCGCCCTGCAGCGGCATCTTTTCGATTGAAGAACTCCACCATGTCGGCATTAGCCTGCGCAGCGCGTTCTTGGATGCGCTCAAGCGATTCGCCAGCAAGTTCGCGATGTGCACGGAGCATGGCGCCGAGGAGGCGGAGCGTAGCGAGCACGTCGGCTTCAGCATTGTGGAAATCACCGCCTTCAACCTTGTAGAAGGCGCACAGATCTTCGAGGCGGCGCTTGCCTTTACGGTAGCGATCGACCGACCGATCAAGCAGGTACGGATCGACGACAGGCCGAGGCCACGAGCCGAGCCGTTGCGACATCGTCGCTAATCCGTGACGCCGGAGCTCGGCTTCAAGAAGGGTGAAATCGTACTGGGCGTTGAATGCAACCACCGGATTGCCTGCCTGCATGTGGGCGACAAGGACATCCGAAATCTCCTGTAATACCTCGGTGATCGGCCGGCCTTCCGCTTGCGCCTTTTCCGTGGTGATCCCGTGGACAGCCGAGGCCTGCTCAGGAATTGGCACGCCCGGATCTGCAAGCCAGTAGCGCTTAGAGACTCCCTCGTTGCTCACTGTGACAAGCGAGCACGTGACGAGGCGATCCTGTTCGGGCCGAATCCCTGTTGTCTCAGTATCGAATCCGATCATCGGAAGAGCTGTCCACATATTATTCCTTTCGACTGACAGACAGTTTAACGAGGCCCTGCGACAAGATTCAGGCCTTTTTCTGGTAATAGTCGGCACTTCCTCGGGATACACCCCCACTTTGATGAAATATGGCGCTCCAGTTCGCCGCTTCCGCAGGAAGGACGTAGTGTAGTGGTGTGAGCGAAGTTGAGATTGGCCGCGGAAAGCGGGCCCGCCGTGCTTATACATTCGACGACGTGGCTGTGGTGCCTTCGCGGCGCACTCGGGACGTTCAAGAGGTCTCAACGTCGTGGCAATTTGATGCTTACCACCTCGATATTCCAGTGCTCTCGGCGCCGATGGATTCGGTGACCTCGCCGGCATCGGCAATTGCTATGGGTAAGGCCGGTGGTGTGGGCGTGCTCGACCTCGAAGGCCTGTGGACGCGCTACGAGGAGCCGCAGCCTCTCTTTGACGAGATAGCCCAGCTCGATGAGCCGGATGTGACGCGCCGTCTCCAGGAAATCTACGCGGAGCCGATTAAAGCGAATCTTGTCGGGGAACGCCTTGAGGAGATTCGTGCGGGTGGCGTCACTGTGGCCGGTGCTGTGTCGCCAGGTGGTGCCCAGCAGATGTGGCGCTGGGTTGCCGATGCCGGCGTCGATGTCTTCGTTATTCGCGGTACGACTGTCTCTGCGGAGCACGTTTCGACGAACCGCGAGCCCCTCAACCTCAAACGTTTCATCTACGAATTGGATGTCCCTGTGATTGTGGGCGGTGCTGTTACCTACACGGGCGCACTCCACCTTATGCGTACGGGCGCTGCCGGCGTTCTAGCAGGCTACGGTGGCGGTGCGGCATCTGCCAATCGCCGGACGGTGGGTATTGCCTCGCCGATGGCGACGACGATCGCCGATATTGCCGCTGCCCGTCGCGACTACCTCGACGAATCAAGTGGCCGCTACGTCCATGTGATCGCCGACGGTTCGGTTGGTACTTCGGGCGACATCGTCAAGGCAATCGCCTGTGGTGCCGATGCTGTTATGCTCGGCACCGCTCTCGCCCGTGCAAGCGAAGCACCGGGCCAGGGTTGGCACTGGGGTGCGGAAGCACGTCACCCGCGCTTGCCCCGAGGCGAGCGCGTGTACACGGGCACGAGCGGTTCGCTTGAGGAGATTCTTTTCGGCCCCTCTCATAGTGCACAGGGCCAGACAAACCTCATGGGAGCTTTGCGCCACGCCATGGCTGCTAACGGCTACTCGGACGTTAAGGAATTCCAGCGCGCGAACCTCGTCGTCACAAAATAATGCGCTGCTAAGCCAATTTCTCACACGATTCACCGCCCACGGGCACACATAAGGAGGAAACATGACCGGTACGCGGATCGAAGGGGATCTGCTCGGACAGCGCGAAGTTCCAGGCGACGCATATTACGGTATTCATACTCTGCGTGCGATGGAGAACTTCCCGATTTCAGGTACGACGATTAATTCAGCGCCAGAGTTTATTCGCGGCATGGTTGAGGTAAAGAAGGCAGAAGCTCTCGCCAACCATGATTTCCACACAATTCCCGGAAAAGTATGTCGTGCCATCGTAGCGGCGTGCGACAGAATTATCGCCGGTGAATACATGGATCAGTTCCCGGTTGATGTTTTCCAGGGCGGTGCCGGTACCTCGGTCAATATGAATACGAATGAGGTCGTCGCTAACGTGGCCCTTGAGATATTGGGGGAGGAAAAGGGCACGTACTCTGTTATTCACCCCAACGACGATGTCAATAAATCGCAGTCGACGAACGACGCCTACCCCACAGGGTTCCGTATCGCGGTGTACCGCCTAGTTGCTGGCCTTATCGACGAAATCGGTGAGCTTGAGGCGGCCTTTACTCAGATTTCTGAGGAAAATGAGGACGTTCTAAAGATGGGGCGCACCCAGCTCCAGGACGCTGTGCCGATGACTGTGGGTGAAGAGTTCTCCGCATACGCGACCCTCATGGCTGAGGAGCGGATACATCTTCAGCGTCAGAGCGAGCTTGTGCTCGAAGTAAACCTTGGCGCTACGGCTATTGGTACGCGTCTGAATACGCCCGATGGTTTCCAGGAAGGTGTCGTTAAGCGCCTTGCTGAGGTGACGGGCCTGCCCGTTGTTCCGGCACGTAACCTCGTGGAGGCGACGAGCGATACGGGTGCGTATCTTGCGGTCCACGGTGCATTGCGCCGCCTGGCAGCCAAGCTGTCGATGGTGTGTAACGATTTGCGTTTGCTCTCGTCTGGTCCTCGGGCAGGTCTTGGCGAGATTAACCTTCCCGAGATGCAGGCTGGCTCCTCGATCATGCCTGGTAAGGTGAATCCGGTTATCCCGGAGGTTGTTAATCAGGTGTGCTTCAAAGTGATTGGCAACGATGTTGCTGTCACGATGGCAAGTGAGGCTGGGCAGCTTCAGCTCAATGTCATGGAGCCCGTGATGGCGCAGTGTATTTTCGAGTCGATCCGTCTTCTGCGTAATGCTGCGAAGGTTCTACGCGAGCGGTGTGTTTCGGGGATTACGGTGAACAAGGGTGTCTGCCTGAGCCATGTCATGAATTCGATCGGAATCGTCACGTACCTCAACGATGTCATTGGCCACAAGGCGGGCGACGAGGTTGCGCGGGAATGTGCGCGCACGGGCGCGTCGGTTCGTGAGGTCGTCCTGGCGCAGGGGCTCATGAGCGAAGATGAGTTGGATGAGGCGCTATCGATTGAGAATCTTCGACATCCGCATTACATCGGCTCAACCTTCGATGATTAATGACGACGAGGGTTCTGTGAAGGGCGCGGGCAGCGTGTGCTGCCCGCGCCCTCGTGTGTGAACGCTCGTGTGGCCGTGTAGTTTCAGGGTATGCGGAGCTCGATATCCTCACGCTGGACGAGGTGCCCGGCGGAACACCGAAGTGCGGGATTCACGGGTGCACCGCACTCGCGGTGGATTCCGACGAGGGAGGGTTTCGTACCTTCAATATGGCGTATTCCCCATTCTTGGAAGGCTGCGAGCACGACGATGAGTTCGCTGCCGCTGGGGGTGAGGGCGTAGGAGAAGCGTGGGCGGCTCCCGGCCTCGTGATATGGCGTTTTCGTGAGGATTCCGGCCTCGGTGAGTTTTGTGAGGCGGGAGGAGAGGATGGCCTTGGGGCATCCGAGGTCTTCTTCAAGGTCTTTGAAGCGAGTCATTCCGCGGAAGATGTCACGAAGGATGAGAAGTGTCCATTTTTCGCCGAGGATTGCGAGGGATTGTGCAATCGGACAAGGATCGGTTGGTGTGTTGCGGGAAGTCATAATTGTCTCGTATGCTAAGTTCAGAATCTGAACCTAGCATACATGGAGGACAAGATAAATGAAAGCCTACGCGCTGGATTCCTACACGGACGGCGGCCACTTGACGTGGATTGACGCGCCACAGCCCCATGCCACTCCCGGCACCGTTCTCGTAAAAGTCCAGGCCGCCGGAATCAACCCGCTCGACCGCATGATCGCCGCAGGTACCTTCAAGGTATTGCTGCGCTACAAGCTCCCTCAGATCCTCGGAAACGAGTTCGCGGGAGTCATCGAGGAAGTCGGCGCGGGCGTGACAGGCTATCGCGTGGGAGACGCCGTGTATGCTCGCCCAAATATCGCAACGATGGGCGGATTCGGTGAGTATGTTGTGGTCGATGCGGCCGATATCGCACCAATGCCGTCGAACCTCAGCTTCCCCGAAGCGGCCTCGCTTCCCCTCGTCCTCCTCACTGCAATCCAAGCAATGACAGAAAAGGTACAGGTAAAGCCCGGCGATAAAGTGTTTATCCAAGGCGGCGCCGGAGGCCTCGGCTCTATCGCCATCCAGGTGGCGAAGCATCTTGGAGCAACTGTCGCTACCACCGTTGGCACCAAGGATGTTGAACTCGCACGCGAACTGGGCGCAGACATCGTCGTCGACTATAAGACACAAAAATACGAAGACTTTGTGAGCGAGTTTGATCTTGTTCTCGATACTCTCGGGCGCGACGAGCTCTTCCGCTCCATGAAGGTTCTGCGCCGCGGAGGGCACATGGTTTCGGTAGTGGGTGCTCCCGATACCAATTTTGCCCGCCAGCTCGGGATGCCTTACCTGGCACCCGTCCTGTGGTGGCAGAGCCGGAAGGTGCGTCAAGCTGCAAAAGAACAGGGAGTCTCCTACGACTTCCTCTTTATGCGGGCAAACGGCAAGCAACTCGCTGAATTCACCCCGGCAGTTGAGAGCGGAGCGATCCGTCCGCTCGTCGGCCATATCTTCGACTTTGACTCGATTGAGGATGCGCTTGCGCTTTCCGCATCGGGGAAGTCAAACCCAGGAAAAATCGTCGTCAGCATGGAGGGATGAGACGTGGCACTGACCTTTTTTGACGGTTCCTACGCCGATGCACCAGTTGAACACCTGCGGGTAGGCGAGCAGGAGATTGCCTATCGGGCGGTCGGGCATGGCGGTACACCGCTCGTGCTCCTCGTACATTTGTCGGGAACGCTCGACAATTGGGACCCGGAGCTTGTCGATGCCCTATCGCGCGACCGTGCGGTCGTCGCTATCGACTACGAGGGTGCGGGTGCAAGTAGCGGGAAAAGCGGGCTCAGCGTGCATGCCCTGGCTGAAGGAGCCGCCCGCTTTATCCGCACAAGCTCCCTGGGGAAGGTTGACGCGCTCGGCCTCTCACTAGGTGGCTTTGTGCTTCAGGACCTCCTCATACACCACCCCGATTTGTTCCGGAAGGCTATACTCGCCGGCACTGGCCCAGCCGGTGGCCTCGAGATCGAGAAGGTTCCCGGGCGTACCTTTATGGCGATGGCGAAAGCTGCTCTCAAACGTAAAGATCCCAAGCACTACCTTTTCTATCCGCCGTCGGCATGGGATAAGGCGGATCGAATTCTTGCCCGTATGGCGAACTTTACGCATCCCGATGCCCCCATGAGCGTGCCGACATTCCTCCGCCAGCTCGTGGCTGTCTATCGATGGGGCAAGGCCGCGCCGCAGGACCTCAGCCGAATCCCGCACGAGGTGCTCGTTGTCAACGGGGATGCCGATCTTATGGTTCCTAGTCCGAACACCTTGGATATGGCGTATCGGATTCCGCGTTCGTCATTCTCCGAGCTCTATCCACAAGCGGGGCATGGCGCAATCTTCCAGGAGGGTCAGCGCTTTGCGCAGGAAGTTCATGACTTCCTGGAGGAATCGCCTGCTGCTTCGTGACGGGTGGATTGAATGATATGGCGGCCTGAGGATTCCTCAGGCCGCCATTGGTATGTGTGCTGTCGGGAGAGTGGACCCGTGAGTGGTGCGGTGGTTAGCGCACTTGGTGCTGGCTGTAGATTTGCATGCCGACGTAATTCGAGAGCTCTGAGCCGAACATTTCTGGAACGGTGACGAGAGTGTAGCCGGCGGCGCGGAGCTGGTCGATAATCCCTGGTATCGCTTGGATAGTTGAGGGATGAATATCGTGCATGAGAACAATGGAACCGGGTCCGGCTTGAAGGACACGCTGGGTTGTGACCTCCACGCTCTTGTTCTTCCAGTCTTCCGAATCGATGGACCAGAAGACACCCTGGGCTCCTCGTGCCCCGATTGCGGCCATGACGTCGGCATTTTTCGCACCGTACGGTGGACGGATCAGCGTGGGAGCGGGTGCGCCTGCAGCAGTGATAGCGGCGCTTGTTTCGTCGATCTCAGCGGCGATCTGCTCGGGGCTGAGCTTCGTGAGTTGGGAATGTGACCACGTGTGGCTGCCAACGCTGTGCCCTTCGCGAGCTTCACGGGCGACGATCGACGGGTATGCCTGCGCTTTGGTTCCCAAAACGAAGAAGGTCGCTTTGGCGTTACGGGCGGCAAGTTCGTCGAGAAGTTGCTCAGTGTAGGGGCCAGGACCGTCGTCGAAAGTGAGGGCGACACACGCCACTTGCGTGCAATCAACCGTCGATGCAGGTGGCGTCTGGACCGGCGGAGGTGTGGTTTCTTCCTGAGCAGTTGGCGACGACGACACCGACGATTCATCGGAAGGCGCTTCGGAGGGGGAGGCAGACGTATCGCCGGTTGCAGATTCTGACGGCGAAGCCGAATCTGTTGGTGTATGCGACACGGAGGCGCCCGGATCAGGCAGCTCACTCTGGGCCGAAGTACATGCTGAAAGCGCGACAGCAACACTCATAAGAATCGCGCCGAACACGGCGATTCTTCTCGTCATGATTCCCTCTCAACGACATACGCGATTGGATGAACAAACGCTGTCAATAATCGGCTTAATTTAGCCGTCGTCAGGCTGCGGCCCGGACGAACCTCAGCCCTTGTAACGGTACACGTTTGTTTCGCGTAATTCGAAGCCGCAACGGCGGTACAAGCGGTTAGCTGCTTCACGCGAGGGGCGAGAAGTGAGATCGATAGACTTCGAACCGATCTCCTTGGCGTACGCAACAGCAGCCTTGACGAGCTGCTCACCGGCACCGTTGCCACGGGCCTCACCATCAACGACGACATCTTCGATCCATGCGCGTTTGCCCGTGGGGAGATCGAAAGTGGCGAGCGTGAGCATTCCGAGAATCTTCGATTCAGGTGAACGGTAGACAAAGAGATAGATGCTCTCCTGGGCGAGGAAACTGCGCAGAACCTCCTCCGAGAGGGGCGGAGTGGAACTTGAAAGCTGAGGGACGAGATGATTAACCGCCTCAAGGAGGCCGGGTTCCATCTGGTTGAGGATGCTGACGCTCATGATTTACTCCTGTGGGGTAGGGACACTTGAGAGATTACCGCGTGTGCGTGGCAAGGAGGGCAGGCCGGCCAGGGGAGAGGTGGGCACGTGGGCGAGCTCCTCCAGCCACACAGCCGACGACACATCGGAAGGCATTCGCCAATCACCACGCGGCGAGAGCGTTCCACCAGCTACAACCTTGGGGCCGTTCGGCAGCGTAGAACGCTTAAATTGATTGGCGAAGAAACGACGAAGGAAGAGCTCCATCCACTTCTTGATGTCCGCCATGGAATACTCGTGACGCTCGTCGAGAGGGAACTCCGGAGGCCACTGCCCGCGCTCGCGGTCTTTCCACGCGTGCCACGCAAGGAAGGCGATGTCGGATGGTTTCATACCGTGCCGAAGGAGGTGGAACAGTGTGAAATCTTGGAGCTCGTAGGGGCCAATTTTCTGCTGAGTGGACTGAATGTTTCCATCTTTCGAGGGGACAAGTTCCGGTGAAATCTCGGTGGCGAGGATCGAGCGCAAGACTTCGGATACGTCGTCGTCAAACTGCCCGGTAGAGGCAACCCAACGAATGAGATGCTGCATAAGTGTTTTCGGGATGCCAGGATTGACGTTGTAGTGGCTCATGTGGTCGCCTACTCCGAATGTGCACCATCCGAGCGCGAGTTCGGAGAGATCGCCCGTGCCCAGGACGATGCCGCCCTGAGCATTGGCCAACCGGAAAAGGAAATCGGTGCGGAGCCCCGCCTGAACATTCTCGAACGTGACATCGTAGACTTCTTCGCCGCGGGAGAAAGGATGCTTCATATCGGCGAGCATCTGGCGAGCCGCTGGCCTTATATCAATCTCTTCGAAGCTCACACCGAGACGCTGGGAGAGCTTCGTCGCGTTGTCTTTCGTGTGGTCTGTTGTGGCGAAGCCTGGCATGGTGTAGGCGAGGATATCGGTGCGTGGACGCCCGAGCTTATCCATGGCGCGTGCCGCGACGATAAGCGCGTGTGTGGAATCAAGGCCGCCAGAAACGCCGATAACAAGTTTCGGATGACCAATGGCCCGTAGCCGTTGGACGAGAGCGTGAACCTGGATGTTGTACGCTTCGTAGCAATCTTGGTAGAGATCTTCTGCCCGGGAGGGAACGAAGGGGAAACGAGCCACGTCGCGCAGGAGGCCGATATTTCCCTTGGGAGGATCAACCTCGAAGGAGATCGTGCGGAAAACCTCAGCCGCGCGCGCCTTCTCCGTAGCCTCACCTGCACTAATGCCGAGTGCGTGACGATTGTCGTCGAACGAGCCCTGCCGTAGGCGCTCCTGGGAAATCATGCGCACGTTGATATCGGCAATCGTTGTGGAGATGCCCTCGGTGAAGCGTGCCGAGGATGCCAACTCCGCACCCATCTCGTAAATCATGGCCTGGCCATCCCAGGAAAGATCCGTTGATGATTCTCCCGACCCCGAGGCTGTGTAAACGTACGCGGCATTGCAGCGGAGCGAGGCGGCCTTGACAAGTGAGGTGCGATCCGCGGCGCGCCCAACAGTAATGGGGGAACCTGACAAATTGACGAGGACCGTAGCTCCGGCGAGGGCTGCCTTTGAGGAAGGTGGAATCGGCACCCACATGTCCTCACATACCTCAACGTGGAAGACAAATCCTGGCACATCAGAAGCTTCGAAGAGGAGATCCGGGCCAAAAGGCACGCGCATGCCAGGCGAGACATCGTCGCCCTCAATGGCAGTGCCAACTCCACGCAACGTCATAACGCCACCGGTAGTATCGCTGCCCGAAGCAAAGTGACGCTTTTCGTAAAACTCGCGGTAGTTAGCGAGATACGACTTGGGAACAACTCCGAGAACCTGCCCCCGATAAATCACCACGGCACAGTTGTAGAGGCGGTTGCCATAGCGTAGAGGGGCGCCGACGACGATGCACGGCGCAAGCTTTTCCGAACGCTTGCGCAGATCGTCAATCGCCGCAAGAACTTCGTCGATAAGGGCATCTTGCAGGAGGAGATCCTCAATCGCGTAGCCGCTGAGGGAAAGCTCAGGAAAAACGGCGAGGGCAACGCCTTGCGCTTCACATTCGCGAACCGCCTCGACAATCTCCACGACATTATCGCGCGGGCGTACAGGATGAACCGGCAGCGTACAGGCTGCAACGCGGGCAAAACCATGGGAGTAGATGGAGTAGAAGCTTTCCATGTGTACAAGTGTGCCAGAGCTGGGCGACAAAATTTGAGGGACATTTTTCGTCGCGAGGTTTTGTTATGCACGAGACGACGCGTCGCATCCGAGCTCACGCTACAAAAGTGGGGAGGACACTGTGCGTGCCCTCCCCACGAATGCTTCGTCGTCCGATCTATTTTGCAGAGCGACGAATAGGTAGATGCCGCATCGTCAACCAGATGACGACGGCGCTCACGATGGCAACCACGAGGGCAAAGTGCGTCGTGCCATAGAAGAATCCAAGTGCGGGATTGTCGCTCACGGGCCACGGAATAGTGGGGATATCAAGATGTCCGTCAAAGAAGGCGCTGACAATGACCTGGTAAATCACCCATGCGCCGAGCGGAATGTAGAACGGTAGACGGACAAAGACGAGCGCAACAGCGAATCCGCCAACGTAGAGAGCCCACAAGCTCACGACGGCGCCGATAAAAACCAAGGGAATGGCAAGAAGCGGTGGCAACGCGCCGTCACTCATGATCGAGACATCCATAGAAGAGGTGTCGAAGCCCTCAATTGCGCCAATATCCGCAACGCTGATACGCAGAATTGCGAGCGTCACGATGCCAAGTACCGCAGATGCGAGGCTTATCGCAAGTGCACACACGCCGCCAACGACAACCTGAGATCCAGCGATATCGCGCCGGGAAATACCGGCACCAAGAAATGAACGTGTGAGTGCTCCCTCGGAGATGCCGGTGACAGTTTGGCATAGGGCGGCTCCAGCTATGCCGGCGATAACAATTGTTGTGATGAGTTCTGCAGGAGCTGGAAGTTCCTCAAGCCCACCAAATTCAAAGTTAACAAAGGCTCTCTTTGTGAACGGAAGCGCGCGCAGAATCCACAGCAAGAGAACGATGCCCATCATCGTGAGCGCGCAACCGACGGCCGATCGTAGATTCTTGCGCACTTCGGCTTTGGTGAAGGCCATATGGATCGGCATGGAAAGCTGACGCTGGGGAGGACGTTCTGGAAGAGCTGTCGTTGTCATAGTGAGCCACCTCCGAGGATGTTTCGTTGGCGTGGTGTCAGGGTGAGTTCAGTGAGTATGCCTGTGAGTGAAGGCAGCTCGCCTTCTCGGGCATGTCGCGTGCGTAATTCGTCGGGCTCGCCTTCATCGAGTATTTTCCCTTTGTCGATGAAAATGACGTGGTCGAGGAGGTGTTCGATTTCGTCGATCAGGTGCGAGGAGAGGATGAAGGTTCGCGGCTCTTGGGTGAATTCGGCGAGCAGAGCACGGTAGAACATCTCGCGGGCCACGGCGTCCATACCAAGATGTACTTCGTCGAAAATGGTGATGGGACAACGGGCTGCCAGGCCGAGGATTGCGTTGAGCGTTGAGCGCTGCCCACGTGAGAGTTTTCGGGGCTTTTTCTTGAGGTTCAGGCCAAACGTCTCAGCGAGAGCTTCGGCGTACTCTCCGTTCCAGGCTGGGCGCGTAATCGACCACAGTGCGAAGGTGTCCTTCAAGGGAGAATCATCAAGAACGCACGTGAAATCGCTGATGTAGGCGATGGATTCGACGGCGCGGCTATTTTCGTACACGGGTTCGCCATTGAGTGTGATCGACTGCGTAGTGGTGTGCATGAGACCGGAGAGGAGCATTCCGATCGTTGATTTGCCCGAGCCATTCCGTCCAAAGATTCCGGTGATGGACTTTTCTCCGATCGTGAAGCTCACGTCATCGAGAACGCGGTCCTTGGTGAATCCATACGAGAAAGTCAGGTGAGAGACGTTGAGCGTCATGATTCCTCCCTGGTGGTGTGGTGTGAAGTTCCGGCAGTGAGCTGTGCTGCGGCTAGGGTGAGGATGTCGTCGGCCGTTAAGCCCAGATGTAACCCGTGTTCGAGAGCGGGTAGGAGTACGTCGGTTGAGTACGCGGCGCGGCCTTTCTCCTTGAGTAGTGTTGCGGCTTCGGGGGCGACGAACATGCCGATTCCGCGTTTTTTCTCGACGACGTGCTCTTCGACGAGGATGTTGAAGGCCTTATTTGCCGTGGCCGGGTTAATTCGGTACGTCGTGGCGTACTGGGTGGTGGACATGAGTTGGTCCCCTGGATTGAGTTCGCCGACGAGGATGCGGTTGCGTATGTCGTCGGCGATTTGGAGGTAGATAGGCCGGTCATCGGTAAATTTCACGGCGCCTCCTTGGTTCAGTGGTTAGTTACATGACTAATGAACCATATAACCAGATCTGTGTCAATACGAACGCTGTGGGTGACGATCGACGCGGTGGGAATGCGTTGCCGACGCTGTGGGCGTAGCGATGCAACGGGGGCGCGTGGTCGAAGAGTTGCCGGACGGGAGGGGTGCGTTGCCGGAAACTGCGGGGGTTAGAGGCCGTTGAGCGAGAAGGCGGCAACGAATCCACCTCGCGAAGCGGCAACATATGGCTGACAACACCACGCCCATAGCTGCGAACCCACAATCAACATTGCTCGAAAACGTAGTAGGCTATCCCCGGAATGAAAAACCAAGGTGTCGGAAATTGAATTCCACGCGTTGAAAAATACGAATCGGCACTCTCCATCGTCGAATCTGACACCTTAAGGAGAAACAGTGGGTCAGCCAACTCTCGCCATCGTGGGCGTAGGGCGCATCGGCGCCATGCATGCACGCATCCTCGCCCCCAAAGCGAAGCTCGTCATCGTCGACGCCAACCCCGAGCGGGCAGCACGTATAGCTGCCGAGGTCAACGGAAGCGTCCGCCCCTACGACGACCTGCGGAAATCTACGGATCTCGACGGAATCGTCATCACAACCCCCACCAGCACACACGCCGACGTGATCTGCGAGCTCGTCGCGCTGGGCGTCCCCATCTTCTGCGAAAAACCTGTCGCCCTTGACCTCGAATCAACTCACCGAGCAAATGAAGCTGCCAAGGCAGCCGGTATCCCCGTCCACATCGGATTCCAGCGGCACTTCGACGACGCATACTGCGCCGCCCGAGAAGGAGTCCGCAGCGGACGAATCGGCGAACTCCGCCGCGTCCATATGGGGACACTCGACCAAGCGCCCGCACCCCGCGAATTCCTCGCAGCCTCCGGCGGAATCTACACCGACTGCCTCATCCACGACTTCGACGCCCTACGATGGGTCACTGGCCTCAACGTCCACGAGGTCTACGCCATCGGAACGGACCTCGGCATCCCCGATTTCGCAGACTTCGACGACGTTGCCGAAACCGTCGTCGTCCTCACTCTCGACAACGGAGTCATGGCGACCGCGCACTCGTCGCGATACAACGGCGCAGGCTACGACGTACGGATGGAACTCCACGGCACCCACGCCACCGAGATCGTCGGAATGGACGAGAAATTCCCCGCACGCTCCCTCGAACCCGGCGTTACCTATCCAGCCGGTGAGCCCTGGATCGACTTCATTGCACGTTTCCGGCCGGCATACGAGAGAGAACTTCAAGCATTCCTCGACCTCGTCGCCGGGAAAATCAACTGCCCATCAACAATCGACGACGCCGTCGCCTCGCTCGAAATCGCCGCTGCATGCCGTCTCTCACAGCGCGAACATCGCCCGGTGCGCATCGACGAAGTGCGCACGGATGCATACTCGGCATACGCAACCCACTCCACAAACGCAACACGCGGGGATCGTCGCACCGCCAATTGACGCAACACTCCGCAAACGCCCACTGACTTCACCGACGCAGCACCTGCGATAAGGACAACGCATGGACCTCAGACTCGACGCCACATTCTTCGACTACTCCTTCGTAGCCGTCTACATCTTCTTCGTTATCGCAATCGGAGTCATCACCCGGCGCAAAGTACTCACCTCCGAAGATTACTTCCTCTCCGGGCGCTCATTGCCCGCATGGATCTGCGCCCTCGCCTTCCTCTCCGCAAACATCGGCGCCACCGAACTCATCGGAATGGCAGCAAACGGGTCACAATATGGCGTCGGAACAGTCCACTACTACTGGATCGGCGCCGTCCCGGCCATGGTGTTCCTCGGCCTCATCATGATGCCGTTCTACTACGGATCGAAAGTGCGATCCGTCCCCGAATACCTCCGCCTCCGATTCAACCGGCCAACACATGCCTACCAGTCCATCGTCTTCGCAGTAGCAACAATCCTCGTCGCCGGCGTCAATCTTTTCGCCCTAGCACTCCTCATCAACGTCCTCATCGGCATGCCTCTCTGGGCCTCCATCATCGCCTCCGCCGGAATCGTCCTGCTCTACACCACCATGGGCGGCCTCACCGCCACCATGTACAACGAAGTCCTCCAATTCCTCATCATCGTCGCATTCCTCACGCCATTGACCGTGGGCGGACTCGCGCGAGTTGGCGGCGTTGAGGGACTTATCGACACCCTCAACCAGACACAGGTACTCGGAGAAAACGGCCTCACCGCATGGGGAGGAACCGCCCTCGGCAACACGACGAACCCCTACGGCAACTGGATCGCCCTCCTCCTCGGCATGGGCTTCGTCAACTCCTTCGGATATTGGACGACGAACTTCACCGAAGTTCAGCGAGCCCTCTCCGCCAAAGACATGTCCTCCGCCCGGCGAACCCCCATCCTCGCAGCCATCCCCAAGATGTTCCTCCCGCTCATCATCATCACCCCGGGACTCATCGCCGCCGTCCTCATCCCCGAACTCTCCACCGGCGAACTCTCCCACAACGAAGCGCTACCCGCACTCATCGGATCGGTGCTCCCACACGGGCTCGTCGGCCTCGCACTCGCGGCACTCATCGCTGCATTTATGGCCGGAATGGCAGCAAATGTCTCCTCATTCAACACCGTCGTCACCTACGACCTCTGGCAGACATACGTACGTCCGGGTAAACGCGATGTCTACTACCTGAAAATTGGACGACGACTCACCGTAGCCGGCGTGCTCGTCGCCATCGGTGCAGCATTCATCGCAGCATCGTTCAACAACATCCAGGACTACCTCCAACTCCTCCAATCCATCTTCAGCGCCCCACTCTTCGCAACCTTCATCCTCGGCATGTTCTGGAAGCGAATGAGCCCCTGGGCAGGATTGTGGGGACTCATCGCTGGAGCGGCCGGCGCCGCAGGCGTTCAAGCTGGCTACATGGCAGGAATCCTCGAATTCAATACGCAACAGGCCGCATCCTTTACCGGCTCGGGGATGGCCTTCGTCTTTGACATCCTCGTATCGGTACTCGTCACGCTCGCAGGGAAAGCGAAACCTGAGGAGGAACTCGACGGGCTCGTGTGGGGCAAAGTCAACATGCCCATCCAGGGTGCGCAACCCGCCCCCGACCTCCACAAAGTCGCCGTCAAAGCCGAGCGCGAACGCCTCGCTGCGGGCGAGAAACTGCCGTGGTGGGAGAACCCTGTGCCGCTCGGCATCGGAGTCCTCGCCGTCATGGTGATCCTCAACGTCGTCACGGGGTGATCCGCATGACACGCAATTCCACTACCACCAGCGACAACGGAGAAAACCACATGACACGCGACAACGGAGAGAAACACATGCCAGGCGAGAATGCGATGCAGGGCGAGAACGCGATGCAAGTTGAACGGCCTACAGACGGAGAGCGCAATATGGCGGGGGAGCGCAAGCCGAAGACGGGCACGCGGACACCAGCGTCGCCGGCACGTTACCCTCGCCGTTCGCTCGCGACGATCCTCGATCTGCGCGCCTGGATTGCCGGAATGTTCGCTGTGTTCGGCGTGATGCTGACAGTGTATGGGGCTTTCTTCGTCACGGATGAGGATCTGAGCAAAGCAGCTGGCCTCAACCTCAATCTTGGGACGGGCCTCGGGATGCTACTCGTCGCCGTCGCGTTTGCGGCGTGGCTGTGGGTGCGCCCACCCGAGATCGGTGAAGCGAAGATTGGCGACCCGGCCGAGGACGTTGAATACATCTATCTCCCTGTACGCGACGATGACGAGGACAAACCCGCCGAATAACACACGCATAGCGAAGCGTCATGCACCGGGCCGGGGGAGGGTGGGACTCTAGCGGACTGGATGCCGGCGTATGAGCGCGAGGATGCCCGTTCGGAATCGGCGTGGAGGTCGCGCAGTCATACATGCCTCCTCGACCTATCCTGACTGGGCGCGGGTTTTGGCAGCAGACACACGGCTTGATGTGTGCGCTGCGTAGAGCGGTCCGTTGGTGCTCAAAGGCGAGTGCCAACGGACTTTTTATGCGGGTGCAGCACGACGTATGGGTGGGCCTTTCGAGGGTGCCCCGTCATTCGGTGGGGCATCCTGCGCCGAGCCGACCCATGGGTGGGCCTTTCGAGCTGACGCGCCCTGTTGCAGGGATGCCTGTGGGCCGCTCCCACGTATGGGGGCCTTTCCCGTGAACCGGTCATACGTGGCTGTGTCAGGAGAGCCGATGAATGTCCGGGCAGCCCGCTCTTGCAATAACTGCGTGCTGAGGGTTCTCGTTTGCGGTTACAGCGTTCAACCTGTTCCTGCGACGGGCGATTTTGGTGATAACTGCGAGTCAGGAATCTCGTTCAGCGGTTGCGGCATCGGCGCTGGGGCATGAAAACTCATGCGGGCAGACAGTCGTGCTGATGGTGTTAAAGCTCGAAGTTGCGGATGAGGACGAGTTGTGACGAGAAGCGGCGCGCGCTCGAGCCGGGGCCGCGAGGTACAGCGGTGAGGTAGAGCCGGGGTAGCGAAGTGCAGCGGGGGCCGCGAGGCGCAGAGGTGAGCGGAGCCGGGGCTGTGAGGGGAGGCGTTGCTGTGCGGTGAGGGTTCTCGTTTGCGGATGCAGTGTTCAACCTGTTCCTGCGACGGGCGATTTTGGCGATAACTGCGAGTCAGAAATCTCGTTCAGCGGTTGCGGCATCGGCGCTGGGGCATGAAAACTCATGCGGGCAGACAGTCGTGCTGACGGTGTTAAAGCTCGGAGTTGCGGATGAGGGCGAGTTGCGACGAGAAGCGGCGCGCGCACGAGCCGGGACAACGCGCTGGAGCGGGGCAGAGAAGCGCAGCAGGTCGCGGGGCGCGTGATACGCATTGGGCACGGTTGCAGCCGTGTCATGTGGAAAATTCCCCGCGCGTGCTTCTCGTATTCGCCTGTGTGCCATGCCTGTCTCGCGGCTGTACTTCCAGTCCCGGTCGGTGTAGGCGTGAGACCACAACCTGTGCGCCGTGCCTGTCTCGCAGGCGCACTTCCAATGGAGCGAGGAAGTGATGCTGAAGCACCAACCCTGCCGCGGGGGAGGGTCACAAGAATCTTGTCGAGGAGTACTCCGCGGTCGGCACCAACCCTGTTTCGCGGAAAGTCCCGATGGATACACATAGGGGCGTGCTGGAATGCCCGCCGATGGGATGCCGGCGGAGTCTCTGATAGATAGCGGAATCCCTGATAAATAGCGGAGTCCCTGATAGATACATGTAGGGGGTGCGCACGTGCGCACCCCCTACATACCTAAGTTACCTAAGCCACTACTTCGTCGCCTCGACCTGGCGTGCTTTGTCCACGCGGTAGAGGAGAACGATGAGAACGAGGCCGACGGCTGCCACGCCTGCCGCCACGTAGAAGGCGGTCTGGTAGGCGCTAGCGCCAGCGGTTGTATCCACGAGGCGCGAGGCGATCTGCGGGCCGACGAGCGAGGCGATCGCGTAGGCGAAGAACATGATGCCGTAGTTGATGCCGAAGTTCTTGAGGCCGAACTGGCGCGAGGTGAGCGGCGGGAAGACGACGAGGACGCCGCCGAACGATGCGCCGAGGAGGCAGAGGAAGATCGCGAACACGACGGGGCTCGTCGAGATCGACAGGCCGAGCAGGCCAACGATCGTGAGGACGAGGATGCCTGCGAGGGTCTTGACTTCGCCGATCTTGTCGCAGAGCTTGCCCGTGGTGAGGCGGCCTACGAGGTTTGCCGCAGTGTTGATCATGACGAAGTTTGCCGCTGTCACGGCGTCGAAGTCGAGCTGTGTCTGGACGATGGCGGAGAGCTTGCCGATGAGCATGAGGCCCGAGGTTGCGGCGATTGCGAAGATGACGAGCATGAGCCAGAAGGCGGGGGTGCGCACCATTTCGCCGGGCTTGTAGTCCACTTCGGCGACTGCGCCGGTCGTCGTTGTCTTCGGGTCCCAGCCTTCGGGCTTCCAGTCCGGCGGTACTGGGCGCATGAGGGCGCCTGCGGTCCAGGAGAGGATGAGGAAGGCAACGCCAATGAAGATGAAGCCGCGCTGTCCGAAGCTGTTGTTGAGCACGGCGCCGATCTTGGAAAGCATGATGCCGCCGATGGATGCGGCGCACAGGAGGATGCCGTTCATCGTGCCGCGCTTCTCGGGGAACCAGCGAAGTGCGGTGTTAATGGCGGGGTTGTAGAGCAATCCGTTGCCAGCTCCGGCGAGCACGCCGTAGGTGAAGTAGAGCATGGGGATGTTTGTCGCGAAGCCGGTGAGGATCCAGCCTGCGCCGAAGATTGCTCCACCGACGAAGGCGAGCATGCGTGGGCCGGCCTTGTCGACGATGCGTCCGGAGATGATGCCGAAGACTGCCATCACTGTCTGGTAGATGGTGAGGGCGAGGGCTACTTGTGGGGCAGTTCCACCAGTTGCGTCTTGGAGGGGCTTATCGAAAACCGTGAAGACGTTGGCCGCTGATACCACCCAGACGGCGATAAATGCGCCTATGAACACGAAGTTCCTGTTGATGCGCTTAGTTGTGGACACTTCTAGCCTCCTTGCTAGTGCGTGTTCGGGTCCGCCGGGTGGCGGCACACTGTTGCCCTCATGCTACGTTTTGATTCTGCTTCGCATGGGGACGATTGTCCCAAACGGTTAATATAACGAAGGCCGAGTTATCTGTACTAAGTAGTACAAAAGGGTGGTCGCATTGTGCACGCACGCGTCCGTGGCGAAAGCAAACTGAAATCATCTCAATTTAATGGCGTACTTTCGCCAGAATAGTCGGGGGTGGGGACAAACGTCCTGTGATTGCGCCCCTCTCAAACCTAGGATTGAACCAGATGGTTAACAAAGCGGTTTGTGCTATCTAGTTATATTCGATTACTCCAAAGAAGGAGAGTGAGAGTCGATGATTACCGAGAAGCCGAAGGACGCGAAAGAGTTCCAGGCTTACCTGAAGCAGATCCGCGAGCTGGCCGAAGGCCCGTTCGAGGAGATGCAGAAGGAAGTCGAGGTGACAAATGTCTTCCCACCGGAATTCTTCGAGCTTTCCAAGCAAAACAGCCTGTACAAGATGTCCATGCCGGTGAAGTACGGCGGCTGGGAACTCAACTGCTGGGAGATCTTCCAGGTCCAGGAAGAGTTCTCGCGTGGCCCCGGTGGCATGCGAATGCACCTGCACTACGCGGCGGACATGAACTGGCGCATCATGGACGAATTTGCTTGCAAGGAACTTCACGACGAAGTCATGATGAAGTTCGCGAACAAGGACATCTTCGTTATTTTCGCCCTGACCGAAGAGACTGGTGGCTCTGGCGCCGACCTGCACACAACCGCAGTGCGTGACGGCGACGACTACATTCTCAACGGCGAGAAGACGCTGATCTCGCACACCGACTGCTGCGAGGGCGCATACGTGTTCGCAGTGACGAACCCCGATGCTCCTAAGGACAAGCGTCTCTCGGCGTTCTTCGTCCCGAACGATGCTGAGGGCTACGAGATCGTCGATATGCCGCACATGATGGGCTGCCGTGGCGCTGGCCACGCTGGCCTCAAGTTCACGAACGTCCGCCTCCCGAAGAAGTACCTCCTCGGTGAGGAAGGCCAGGGTCTTGAGATCTCGATCTCGGCACTCTCGCTCTCTCGTGCTCACATCGCCGTGTCGAACCTCGGTATGGCGCAGCGCATGCTTGAGATGACGATTCGTCGTGCGAAGGATCGCGTCACGTTCGGCAAGCCGCTCGCAACGCGCCAGGCTATCCAGGGCTACATCGCTGAGATGGGTACGCACATCTTCGCACTTCGCCAGATGGTCAAGGACGTTGCTTTCGATTACGACGCTGGCAAGGACATCGAGCAGAAGGCAGCTATGGCTAAGCTCTTCTCGATCCAGACGGTCAAGCTCGTCTCCGATTACATGCTCGAGATCTTCGGCGGTATCGGTTACTTCGAGGACAACCCGTACGGCCCGGTCGAGCGCATGTACCGCGATTGCCGCGCAATGTGGCTCGAGGAAGGCCCGCCAACCGTTCAGCGCCTCACCTCCTCGCGTAAGTTGATCGCCAACGGCGGCAACACGTGGGGCATTGACCCGGCAACGGGTCAGGGCATCAACGATGTCGTTGAGAACGTCAAGATCGCGAACTAAGTCATTAGTTGCGAATGGCAACAAGGCATGAGTAGGCCGGAGCCGGGCTCCCCGGCTCCGGCCTCTCCTATAATTGAAAGGGCACAGCATGATGCCGCTTGAGGGACTTAAAGTCCTCGATATGACGACCTTCCTCGCCGCCCCCGCAGCGTTGCGGATCATGGGTGAATGGGGCGCGGACGTTATTAAGATTGAGCAGCCGAAGGGTGATCCGTGTCGTATTCAGGGCGCGGTTTTCAATACGCCTTATACGGATGCTGAGAATATTGGCTTTGATTTCGCCAACATTAATAAGCGTTTTATTACTCTTGATCTTCGCGTTCCTGAGGGCCGCGAGGTTATGGATAAGCTTCTCGCGGAGGCTGACGTTTTTGTTACCTCGACGCGAATTAAGTCTCTCAAGAAGCTCGGCTACGACTTCGAGACGCTTCACGAGAAGTTCCCTCGCCTAGTGATGGCGCAGGTGCTTGGTTTCGGTGAAAAGGGTCCGCTCAAGGATGCGGCTGGCTTCGATGTGACGGCGTACATGTCGCGTGGCGGTGTGTACCACACGTTGCTTAACCGTGGTTCGTCGCCGATGATTCCGACGAACGGTTTTGGCGATTTCCAGATTGCTTCGACTCTCGTCTCGGGCGTCATGGCGGCTCTCTACGCGCGTGAGCGCACGGGCCTTGGTGACTACGTGACAACGTCGCTGTTCCACTGTGGTGTGTGGGCGATTAATACGGGCATGGTGTCGGCTCAGTACGGCAATGCGTACCCGAAGGATCGTCGCGAGGTTATTAATCCGTTCAACAACACGTACTTCGCTGGTGACGGCTCGCTCATGACGATGTGTGCACCGGAGTACGACCGCGATTACAACAAGATCATGGCTCTTGTTGGCCGCGAGGATCTCATTGACGATAAGCGTTTCGACAACTGCGATCATGTGAATGAGACGGGCGCCAACGGAGAGGTTGTCGATATCCTCGACGAAGCCTTCTCGAAGCAGCCTCTGGATTACTGGTTGGAGAAGCTGCGCGAGGCGGATGTTCCTGTTGAGAAGTGCCAGCTCCCGACCGATATTTACGAGGATGAGCAGGCATGGGAGAACGATGTGATCCGCACGATTCATTACCCGGAGACGGGCAATGACCGTATTATTCCGACGAATCCTGTGCGTTTCCGTTCGCAGGGTGATCCGGAGCTTCGCCTGTCGAAGTCGCAGGGTGCGGACACGGTGGATGTCCTCAAGGAAATTGGTTATTCGGACGAGGATATCGAGAAGATCCTTGCCTCCGGTGGTGCCGCAGATAAGTTCGTGCGCGGCTGAGAAAGAGAAGTAAAGATGGCACAGATTTATACAGAAGATCAGGAACTTCTTATCCAGACGATTAAGGAGTTTGGTCGCTCCGAGATTCTTCCGACGGTGGAGGAACGCGACCGTGATTCGATCTGCGATCTCGATACGTTTGCTCCTGCTTTTGAGGCTGGCTTGCATCTCCTTGAGGTGCCGGAGGCTTTCGGCGGTATGGGCCTTGATTACCAGACCGGCGCGATGGCTTTCGAGGAGCTTGGCTACTGGGACGCTGGTTACGCCATTACGCTTGTGACGACGTTCGTCGCCCTTCGTAATGTCATCATGGCGGGCACGCCTGAGCAGGCTCAGCTTTTCGCTGAGAAGATCCTGCCTGGCGGCTTGGGCGCATTCTGCTTGACTGAGCCTTCGTCGGGTTCCGATGCGGGTTCGCTCACGACGCGCGCTGTGCGTGACGGCGACGAATACGTTATCAACGGTTCGAAGTGTTGGATCACCAATGGAGCAATTGCATCGGCCTACGTGGTTCTGGCTAAGACAGACCCAGATGCGGGCAACAAGGGAATTTCCTGCTTCATCGTCGAGGCTGATCGCCCGGGTATCGAGCACGGCCAGCACGAGGACAAGATGGGCCTGCGCACGTCCAACACGTGTGACGTGGTCTTCCGCGATGTGCGTGTCCCGGCATCGAACCTCGTCGGCAAGGAAGGTCAGGGCTTCAAGATTGCTCTGTCGGGCCTTGACGTTTCGCGTGCATTCATGGCGACGATTTCCGTGGGCATGATGCAGCGCGCTCTCGATGAGGCTGTGAAGTACGCTAAGGAGCGTAAGCAGTTCGGTCAGCCGATCATCAATTTCCAGATGGTGCAGGAGCTCCTTGCTTCTATGGCGTGCCGAGTTGAGGCGGCTCGTTGCCTCGTGCAGAACACGATGCGCATGATTGACGCTGGTTTGCCGGTGGAGAAGGAAGGTTCGATTACGAAGAAGTTCGTGACGGATCAACTTCAGTACGTTGTGTCCGACGCTGTTCAGGTGCTCGGCGGCAATGGTTATTCACGCCAGTACCCGGTTGAGAAGATTATGCGTGACGCCAAGATCTTCCAGATTATGGAGGGTACGAACCAGATTCAGTCTCTCGTCATTGCGCGGAGCCTGAATAAGGAAATGAACTGAGAAACTAGTTGAGGGTGGCGCCGATGGGGGCGCCACCCTCGCCCCTAGGAGCGAAATGTCCGCGACGTTGCTGGAATTGAAGCGCGCTGAGCGTGAACGCGAATTCGTTAAGGCAGGTTTGTGGGGTGATTCTTCGCTCCTAGATTGGTTTGATCTGTCGGTTCGTAGTGTGGGTGAGCGCCTGGCGGTCGTTGACCGGCTGGGTGGTGCGCTCACGTATGCGCAGCTTGACGATCAGGCTTCGCGCCTGGGCGCGTGGATGCGTCAGCAGGGGGTTCGCCCTGGTGATGTCGTGGGTGTTCAGCTTCCCAACTGGACAGATTTCACGCTTGTGTATGTGGCGTGTTTGAAGGTGGGCGCGGTTATTAACGCGATTCCGACGAATTTGCGCCTGCAGGAGCTTCGGTACATTGTCGATGAGTGTCAGAGTGTTATGACGTTCCATCCGACGAAGTTCCGTAACACGGAGTATGAGAGCCTTGCCGAGGATCTCGGGCGTGAGTGCACGAGTGTGAAGGCATCTGTATTGGTGGATCGCCTTGGTGTGCCCTCGAATTCGCTCCCAGTTCTCGGCGACATCATTGCGGCAACCGAGCCGCTGGCCGCGCATGAGACTCACCGCGCCCATGGCAACGATATGGCGGCTGTCTTGTTTACGTCCGGGTCCGAGGCGAAGCCGAAGGGCGTGATGTTGTCGCATAACAACCTCATTGCTTCGGAGCGAGCGTTTGCCACGAGTCTTTCGATCTCGTGGAAAGATGTGATGTTCATGCCGGCTCCGACAGGCCATGCCACCGGCTTTATGCACGGGGTGACGATGCCGATCATCATGCAAATTCCGTCAATTCTGTGCGATACGACCGATGGGCCGTCGATGGTTGAGATGATTTGTGCGCACGGGGTCACTGGCGCGATGGCTGTGCCGGCACTTGCGGAGGTTATTCTCGACGAGTGCGTGGCGACGGGGCGGGATCTTTCTGCTTTGCGTTTCCTGTGCTGTGGTGGTTCGCCTGTGCCGCGTGCGCTTGTGAGCCGTGCGCGCACCTATGGTGTGTCGTTGTTTTCTGTGTACGGTTCAACGGAGTCGGCTCCCCATACGATGACGACGTGCCGCGACGACGAGGAGCGTGTCATTAACACTGACGGCCAGGCGTGTTGGGGGACGCAGATCAAGATTGTTGATCCTCAGACGCGGGAGGAACTGCCGCCGGGGGAGTGCGGTGAGGAGGCCTCGCGTGGTCCGGCGGTATTTATGGGCTATCTCAATCGGCCGGAGCTGACTGCCCGGGTGGTCGATGAGGATGGCTGGTACTATTCTGGCGATCTCGCTGTCATGGATGATGCGGGTTATATTCGCATTACTGGGCGTATTAAAGACATTGTGATTCGTGGCGGTGAGAATATCTCTGTCGCTGAAGTTGAGCTTATTTTGCGGGCCTATGAGAGGGTTCGCGAGGCTGCGGTTATCGGCGTTGATGATGCGCGCCTTGGCCAGCGTTTGTGTGCGTGCATCGTGAGCCGGGACGGCGGCGATATCAGCGTTGAGGAACTGAAGGAGTATTTCGTCGCGCAGAATTTCGCGAAGTTTAAGATCCCGGAGCAGGTGATTATGCTCGACGAGATGCCTCTGACGTCGTCGGGGAAGATTTCTAAGGGGAAACTTCGCGAGCGCTACAGTTCGGGGACTGCGGGTTCTGTCTGCTAGTTGCGGAGTGATCGCTGAAGGCTTGGCTGCCTCACCATGTTTGTATGCCACATGGTGAGGCAGTCGCATTTAGTCGCGTGGGTTTTTCAGGACGAAGCGCAGGACGGTATCTTCGATCATTTGGCGAATGTAGGCCGATTCGGATTCCCCGAGCATGTCGCGATCGAAGAGGATGCGGAAACTTGATTGGTGTTCGATGCGGTTGAGTGCGAGCGCCGAGAGTACTTGGTGGACATCGGTGGCTGTCGGTGCGTCCGGTCCGTCGCGGAATACTCCTGTTTCGCGGCCTCGCGCGAGGATATCGTCGACGATTGTGACGGCGCGTTCGTTGACTTCGAATAGCCGGGGTGTGTCGAGGATGGTTTGGCCGTTGTATTGGAGGTTTTCGTAGGCGATGATGCGAACGGCCTCGGTGTTGCGCTCGAAGTGCTGGAGGGTTTCGCGGGTGAGGATGCGCAGGGCTGCTTCGGGTTCGAGGGTTTCTGGGCGTAGGTCGATTTCGCGGCGACGAATTCGCTCATACGATTCGATGAGGACCTCTTTGTAGAGGCCGGCTTTTGATCCGAAGTAGTAGTAGATCATGCGCTTCGAGGTGTTTGTTTGCGAAGCGATGACATCGATACGTCCGCCGAGTGGGCCTTTGTCGGCGAATTCGGCTGTGGCGGCATCGAGGATTTCCCGCCGCGTTGTTTCAGGATCGCGACGAGGGTTACGCCTCGGTGCTGGAGATTCAGACATTGCTTAAATATCACTCCTATAAAAGTGCATCGACTCAGTGAACTTTACTAGTTTCTCAACGTATTTTCTGAATCTTGCTTGTGATCTTGGGTCGTACGGCATGTCGCGGGGTAGCTGGCGTCATGTGGCACCGTGGCGTTGAGGTGGGTATGTGTTCACGGGTGGGGTGCTATCGCAACGTACTAGATCGTGAATATCGGGCTCCTGTGTCACGGCAGCGGATGGTGGGGCCCGAGGGAAGATGAGGGGTGTGGGTAAGGTTCACGCTTTGGGTGTACCAACTAGTTCATTGTGAATGTGTCGTGGAGATACGGCTCTGGTAGTTCCGTGGGCGTTGCCACAGGGTAGTGATCTGGGACTGAGGTCTTATGTATGCGTGATAAACGGCGAATTCACGCGCATTATGTGGTCGGGTAGACGAGTCAAAAGTCCCGCGATTTGCGCCACATTGCCCGTAGACTGAACTTGTAACTAATTAGTGGTATCTCAATGGCGAGGTTATTCCCCGCAAAGCTAGAGACGTCCGTTAGCGACACGACATTGGCCGAGGATCGTCCACGCGCTATGTATGTACGCTTCGGTGCGTTGTCTGCATGATGGGGCTTGTCTGATGGCACTAAGGCACGATGAAACGAGGGTGCGATGACAGTAGTTGTGGCGTACAAGTACGCAGCAAATCCTCAAGACGCAAGCGTCGGTAACGATGGCGTAGTCGATTGGTCGCGCGCAAAAGCGGCCGTGAGTGAGTACGATCCCGTAGCGATCCAGGTTGGCCGCGAAGTCGCCGACGCGCTCGGAACGGAACTCGTTGGCATTTCGGTCGGCGCAGCGAGCATCGCGAGCTCTATGGCAAAGAAGAACGCCATGTCGAAAGGCCTTGACCGCGGCCTCGTTCTTGCCGACGACCAGACAGCAACATGGAACGCCACTGATGTCGCCTCGGCGCTCGCAGGCCTTGTTCGCCGCGTCGACGATGCCCAGATCCTCCTCGCGGGCGATTCCTCCATCGACGAGGGCGCACGCATGATGCCGACACTCGTCGCAGGCTTCCTTGGCTGGCCATGCTTCGAGGAAGTGACCAGCGTGGAGCGCGAAGGCGACGGATGGAAGATCACCCAAACGATCTCAGGCGGAAAGCGCGTCATCACTGTCAACGGCCCGGTCGTCGTTTCCACAACATCTGACGCCGTTGAGGTCAAGGTTCCCTCAATGAAGGAAATCCTCGCTGCTGGAAAGAAGCCGGTCGATACCGTCGACGCCGCAGAATTCCCGGCAGTCACATCCGGCCTCACCGTCACTGGCCGGGCAAAGCCCGAGCCGAAGGCTCGTCTGGGCAAGGTATTCACTGGCGAAGGCGCAGCCGCCGAACTCGTCGCCGCGCTACGTACTGATGGCGTTCTCTGAGAGGGATAAGACAATGGCTCACACATGGATTATCGCGGTCGATCCGCAGATTTCTAACCTCGTCGAACTTGGACGAAACTTCGGGGATTCCCTCACGGCAATCGTCGTTGGCGACGCAAAGGTTGCAGGTGTGGATCGAGTTATTCGCATCCAGACCGATGCGCCGGCAGAAGCAGCCGGCCCAGCAGTAGCTGGAGCTCTCGAGCTCGAAGCTGGCGACCTCGTTCTCGCAGCGAACAAGCCCGCAGAGCGCGTTCTCGCCGGCGCTGTTGCAGCGGCGAAGAAGCTCCCGGTCCTCTACGGCCTCAAGAGCGTCGCCGCGGGTGAGGCAACACTTTCACGCTTTGGTGGAATTGCACTTGAGACAGTGTCGATCACCGACGGCGCAGTCGCAGTCGTCGACGGCGGAATCGAAGTCGAAGGTGAAGCTCCCGCAGAGCAGACAGCATCCGGCGACATCCTCGACGCCCAGGTTGCAGGAATCGAAACTGCAGATGTCGCAACGGTCAACCTCGTCGCGGCAAAGCGCATCGTCGCCGCCGGACGTGGCTTCAAGGCCAAGGAAGATCTCAAGCTCGCCGAAGATCTTGCTGGCGCACTCGAAGCTGAAGTGGCATGCTCGCGCCCGCTCGCCGAAGGAACCGAATGGCTGCCGCGCGACCGCTACATCGGCATCTCCGGACAGCAGGTGGCCCCGAACGTCTACGTTGCGCTCGGCATCTCCGGCCAAATCCAGCACACAGCAGGCATGTCCGATTCCGGCACAGTCATCGCAGTCAATACCGACGACAAGGCGCCGATCTTCGCACAGGCCGACTACGGGGTTGTTGGCGATCTGTACACGGTCGTACCAGCAATCATCGACGCACTGAAGTAGGCAAACGTGGACGAGACATACGATTTTGACGTCATCGTCGTCGGAGCGGGTATCGCGGGGAACGTGTGCGCCTACCTTCTCGCGAAGGAAGGGCACGAAGTTCTCCTCATCGAGCGCGGCGCGGAACCCGGCTCGAAGAACCTTTCCGGTGGCGTGTTCTACTGCCGAGTCATGCAGGACATCTACCCGAACTGGGATGAAGCCCCAATTGAACGGCACATCACACGTAACTGCTTGAGCTTCCTCAACGCCACATCGGCTGTCAATGTGGACTACTGGGACGAGCGCCTTGCGGAACCGACGAATGCCGTGACAGTGTTGCGAGCCAAGTTCGATCCGTGGCTATCCGAACAGTGCGAAGAAGCTGGCGTGACGGTGATGCCGGGCGTCAAAGTCGACAGTCTCATCCGCGAGAATGGCCGCTTTGTTGGTGTCCGTGCGGGGGAGGATGAACTCCGAGCCAAGGTCGTCGTCGCGGCAGACGGTGTCAATTCCTTCCTCGCCCGCGATGCTGGAATCCGCGCAAAGGAACCAACGATCAACCTCGCAGTTGGTGTGAAGTCGGTCGTCCGCATCGGTGAGGACGAAGTGAAGAAGCGCTTTAACCTCACTGGAGATGCTGGCGCTGCCTACGCTGTCGTTGGTGACTGCACCGAAGGCGTCGCTGGCGGTGGCTTCATGTACACGAACCGCGACTCGGTTTCTATCGGAATCGTCGCCAACCTTGAGGATCTGACGAAGAAGGGAAAGTCGTCATCTGATCTGCACGACCACTTCCTCTCCCATCCCTTCATCGCTCCCTTCCTTGAGGACGGCGAACTACTTGAGTACGGCTGCCACCTCATTGCTGAAGGCGGGAAGAAGATGCAGCACGATCTCGTTCACGATGGCCTCGTGATCGTGGGAGATGCCGCAGGCTTCACGCTCAACACCGGCTTCACAGTGCGAGGAATGGACCTTGCCGCTGGAAGCGGCCAGGCTGCCGCACAAGCAATCCATGAGGCGCTTGAAGCGGGAGATTATTCCTCATCTACCTTGGGTGCCTACGTCAAGAAGTACGAGGAAAGCTACGTGGGTCAGGACATGGCGACCTACGCGAAGGCTCCCGAATTCTTGGAGAACGAGGAGATGTACGGCCCGGCTGGCGAGCTCATCGCAGACGTCCTGTACGGGGTGTACAACCTCGACACCACGCCGCGTAAGCATCTCATTCCCACGGCACTCGCCGCGCTCAAGAAGTCTGATCTATCGATGATGCGTCTGGCCAAGATTGGCCTGCAGGCTACCAGGTCGCTCTAAGAGAAGGTAGGAAAGAAAAATGAGCAATCTTACCGAAACAAGCGTCACCGAACGCCTTGCGGGGAACGTCTACGAGGTCGATGAGGGCAACCCCCACATCGAAGTGAACCAGGAGATCGCACGCGCAACAGGGACGGGAAAGCTCCTTGTACGCGTCTGCCCGGCTCACGTCTACAGCGAAGAAGAAGACGGCACCATCGCCGTTGAGTACGCTGCCTGCCTCGAATGCGGAACGTGCTTGGCTGTCGCTGCTCCAGGATCGCTGACCTGGCACTACCCGGCAGGTGCGATGGGAGTGATGTTCCGCGAGGGATGACATCGTGAACTACTCGGCATGTGCGCTAGTCGTGAAGCTGCACATTGCCGGCTTGCGACACCGTGAGGTGGTGCAAGCATTGTGTCCTCGGTAAAACGAGGAGCTAACACGCGGGATCGAATGAGATGAGGGAACCCGCATGGGGCGCACGTCAGTCGGACGACGTGCGCCCCTTCATTTTTCGTGGAGAAGATGGAGGTCGGTACGGTGAGGGAGCAGCGTCGTCGTCGGAGAGGCGAGGTAAAGACACCGCTGCGAAGCCTTCACTTAATGTGACAATCAAGCTATAGAAATCCTCAGGTCAGGCTTGGGAAAATAGGGGTGCCCTAACTGAATGAGGAGTGGAAATGGTATCCGTATCAGAGAGATCCCCGCGCGAACTTACCCCGGAGATCGTCGAATCCATCAAGAACCCCACCACAGCCGAGGTAGCTTCGATGGACGCCTGGTGGCGTGCAAACAACTACCTCACGATCGGGCAGATCTATCTTCAATCAAATCCGCTCAATCCAGCCGATCTGACATTTGACGATATCAAGCCCCGCCTTCTTGGCCACTGGGGTACATCTCCCGGCCTGGCCTTTATGTACACGCATGTGTCGGATCTTGTGAAGAAGACCGATCAGGACTGTGTTTTCATCACGGGTCCTGGACACGGTGGCCCCGCTCTCGTTGGAGCTTCGTATCTTGAGGAGTCCTACACCAGCATATACCCCGATGTCACTCTCGACCGCGAGGGCATGACACGCCTTTTCCGCCAGTTCTCCGCACCTGGTGGTATCCCTTCCCACGTCTCGGTGACGACCCCGGGATCAATCCACGAAGGTGGCGAGCTCGGTTATGCACTCGTCCACGCCTTTGGTGCCGTTTTTGACAACCCCGATCTTTTGTCGATCGCTGTCGTCGGTGACGGTGAAGCTGAAACCGGCCCGCTCGAAGGATCATGGAAGGGAATCTCCTTCCTCAACCCGGAGCGCGATGGCGCCGTTCTCCCTATTCTTCACCTCAACGGTGCGAAGATCGCTGGGCCGACAGTACTTGGCCGCAAAGATCCGGAAGAAGTGCGTGAGCTTTTCCGCGGACACGGCTATGAGCCCATCGAGGTCGAGGGCGACGATTACGATGTCCACATCCGCTTCGCCCGCGCGCTCGGTGAGGCCTACGAGAAGATTCGCGCTATCCAGGACGAAGCTCGTGCGCACGCGGATGAGGAGAAGCCAAACAACGGCAAGCGCCCTGTCTGGCCAATGATTATCTTCCGTTCCCCGAAAGGCTGGACCGGTCCACACGAGGTGGACGGCACCGTTGTCGAAGGCACATGGCGTTCGCACCAGGTTCCGCTTGCCGGCGTCAAGACCGACGCAGATCACCTTGAGATTCTCAAGAAGTGGCTGCTGTCCTACAAGCCGGAGGAGCTTTTCGACGCGACAGGCCACCCCACGGATCTCGTGCTGGCTGCTAACCCATCAGGGGACAAGCGCATGTCGATGATCCCAGCGGTGAACGCTGGAGTGCAGCGCGCTCTCAAGATCCGCGACCTCTCCGAATACGAAGTAACGTTCTCCCAGCCGGGCGTGGAACGCCGCGAATCTACACGCACGATCGGCGAGATGATGCGTGACTTCTACATTGACAACCCGGATGGCTTCCGCCTCTTCTGCCCAGACGAGACGAACTCCAACCGCCTCGGCGCCGTATTTGAGGCAAGCGACCGCTGCTCGATGGAGCGCACGACCGATCTTGACGTCAAGATCTCCCGCAAGGGCCGCGTGATGGAGGTGCTCTCGGAGCACAACTGCCACGGGTGGCTCGAAGGCTACGTGCTGACCGGCCGCAATGGCCTGTTCGCGTCGTATGAGGCCTTCGGACTGATCTCTGCATCGCAGACAGTCCAGCACGGAAAGTGGCTCGAAGAGGCAGGAAAGCTCGCGTGGCGCAAGCCGATTCCAAGCCTCAACATCCTCCTGTCGTCCACATGCTGGCGCAACGACCACAACGGCTTCTCGCATCAAGGCCCCGGCCTTATCGAGAACGCTCTCTCGCTGCGCGGCGACGTCTCCCGCGTGTTCCTTCCTGTCGACGCGAACACACTTGCGGTCGTTGCGAAGGAATGTTTCGAATCCACCAACCGCGTGAACCTCATCGTCCAAGATAAGCAGCCCCAGCTCCAGTACCTCACCCTTGATGAGGCCAAGGAGCACGTGGCAAAGGGCTTTGGCATTTGGGATTGGTGCTCGAACGAGGGCGAGGACGGCAAGGTCGATGTCATCTTGGCATCGGCTGGTGACGTCGTGACAATGGAAGTTGTCGCTGCCGCCCAGATCCTGCGCGAGAAGCTGCCCGATCTCAAGTTCCGTGTGGTCAACATCGTCAACCTCACCACCCTCGCACGCCCGAAGGACAACCCGTGCGGCATGAGCGATATCGACTTCACAGAGCTCTTCACCGACAACCGCGACGTGGTCTTCGCCTTCCACGGATACCCGGGCGCCGTGCACAAGCTCGTCCACGGACGACCCGATGCAGACCGCTTCCATGTGCGTGGCTTTATCGAAGAAGGAACGACGACAACGCCATTCGACATGGTCGTGCGCAACCGCGCTGATCGCTACCACCTCGTCATGGATGCGATCAACAACTCCAAACACAAGCCGCGCGGCTCCGCCGATCTTAAGCGCTGGTGCCAGGAAAAGCTCGATCGTCACGAGGAGTACAAGGTGGCTCACCTTGAGGATATGCCCGAGGTAGCCAACTGGACCTTCGGTGCACCGCTTGACTAACAAGCCGATCCGATGAGTGTGGCCCTGGAAGGACATCCTTCCAGGGCCACACTCATACACAAGCATCAATTGCCTGTCGCGTTATCCTCCGCTTCGCTCTCATCGATGGTCTCACCGTTAGGCGACCTGCTCTCGCCAACGACCAGGCCACGGAAACGATTAAGCGCAGCACCCACCTCAACAGGGCGAGGACGGACAAGGAACGCAGGATTCTCCCGCGCGCCGAACGACCGCAACGAGTCCAGACCTTCGTCGTCAAACTTCTGATCAAGAAGTGCAAGAAGTTCTGGGAGGGTTCGCTTCCCATCGGCAAGATGCTCCACAATACCGCGCACCGACCACGCAATCGCCTCGGTCTGTCCAGAATCGACAAGCTGCTCAACGTCGGTCAAATCCACGTTCTTCTTATCGAGCTGAATCCGATCACGACCGATCGACTTCGTGCGCGGGCGATCGTTACTGGAGAGAACCTTCCCGATGACACGAGGTGTAATCTCGGGGAAATCGGCACGGTCCTCACGCACACGCGGTTGGCTGGCCACAACTTCACGAGCACGCTCAGTCACGTCAAAGCAGCGGTACGTGTTCATCAGGAGCACCGTATCTGCTATATCGAGGTAGTCGCCCGAACCACCCATGACGAGCAACGTCGAGACGTGGCGCTCGCGAGAGAGAGCACCGATACGATCGACGAGCGGAGTGATCGGCTCGACCTCGACGAGTTCGCGCATACGCGAGTCGCGGATAAGGAGGTTCGTCGCCGACGTGTCTTCGTCGATGAGGAGCAAGGGCGATCCCAGCTCGATAGCCTCGATAATCGACGCAGCTTGCGACGTGGAACCCGAGGCGTTCTCCGTGGAGAAGCTCGTCGTGTCCAGATCCCCTGGAAGATGCTCAATGAATGGCGAGACATCGACGTTCGTGACGCCACGACCATCTGCCGCCCGGATCTTCATGGCCGAAGGGGTGGTGGCGACGAGCTCGCGCCCGTCGCCTGGAATGTGCGCGTATACGCCACGAGAAATAGCTGAGAGCAGCGTGGACTTGCCGTGATAGCCACCACCAGCAATAACCGTGATGCCTGGTTTGACGGACATGCCGTCCACGTGTCCGGCATGAGGAAGATCAACGCTCACGCGCAGGCTTGCAGGCGCCTCGAAGGGAACGGAATCCTCAAGAGGAAGCTGCGAGATACCCGAGCGACGCGCGAGAACTGCACCATTGGCGACGAAGGCCATCCACCCGTTATCGGCGATATGCGCCTGGAGCGCCTGGTAATCCTCGTACGCATGGACATGCGCGCGCAGGCCCTCGAGGTTGGTGGTGCCCACCTCGTCGGAAATGAAATCAAACGATTCGAGGATGATGTCCGGAACGTCGGCGTCGAAGATCGTCGCGGCGAGATGCCCGAGAATCGAGCGGCCACGTGCAGGGAGCTGCACCTGGAAACGCAATTCAACCTGATCTTCGCTCACGCGACATGCCGAACGTTCGAGAATCTCCTGGCCACAGCGAGCAACCTGCACGGTGCCGGGCTTCGAGAAACGTTTGATGTTTCGCTCGAAAACCCGCAGCAGGTAATCCGCCGTGGCGAGGCGCTGATCCGGGGTCGAGAGGCAATCCTCAGGCAGAGAGATTGCCTGTGTACTCACCGTGACGCGCATCGGCGAGGGCGGAGCGTACGGGTCCGCCTGCGCGCGATCAAACGCGAGGGAAAAATTCCCGTAATTCCAATCGCCTATGAGCGACTTATACGCGCCATACGGACGCCCGTCGAGGCGGTGGAGGGCCTCGATGAACTCGCCGTCGTCGCCCTCGCGCCGCCGCGCACCCTGGTCGGCATATCGGGGATCGCCGCCCCGCTGAAAGTTCCCCATCAGACGAGCGTCATCGCTTGACGAGCAATAGCGAGTTCTTCGTTCGTCGGAACGACGAGCACCTTGATCGACGAAGAAGGCGTGGAGATAACACGCGGGTCCTTCGAGCGGATGTCGTTAGCTTCCTTGTCGATCTCAACACCGAAAGCCGCCAGACGCTCGCCAACCTTGGCGCGCAGGCGGTTGTCGTTCTCGCCGGCACCAGCGGTGAACGTGATGGCGTCAAGTCCGCCCATGATGGCGGTGTAAGCGCCGATGTACTTGACGAGACGGTGCACGTACACATCGAGAGCCTCGATAGCGTTCTCGTTTCCTTCGTCGGCAAGCGACCAGACGGCGCGCATGTCGTTCTCGCCTGTCAGGCCCTTGAGGCCAGAGCCACGGTTGAAGAGGTTATCGATCTCGTCGATGTTCATGCCGGCGACACGGGCCAGGTGGAACACAACAGCCGGATCGATATCGCCGGTGCGTCCGCCCATAACGAGGCCTTCAAGTGGGGTGAGGCCCATCGACGTTTCAACAGCCTTGCCAGCGACAACGGCCGATGCCGAGGCTCCATTGCCCAAGTGAAGCACGATCTGCTTGAGATCAGTGCGGCCGAGGTACTCGGAAACCTTGCCAGACACGTACTGGTGCGAGGTGCCGTGAGCGCCGTAGCGGCGGATCTGGTATTTCTCAGCAATCTCGCGATCGAGGGCGTACGTGGCAGCCTCGCCCGGCAAGCCCTGGAAGAAGGCGGTGTCGAAGACGGCGACGTGCGGAACGTCCGGGAGGAGGCGACGTGCCACAATGATGCCCTTGAGGTGGGCGGGGTTGTGGAGCGGGCCGAGGGGGCACAGCTCCTCGATGCGGGCCTGCACCTCGTCCGTGATGAGAGCAGGACCGTCGAAGTACTTGCCGCCCTGAACGACGCGATGGCCAACCGCCGAAATCGAGCCATCAGTCAGGGAGGGGCCTACCTCACCAAAAAGCTTAAGGACGGTTTCGAGACCGGCGCCGTGATCCGGAACTGGGCCGTCGATTTCACGAGTTTCCGAGCCGTAATGATGCTCAATGTGACCGGTTTCTTCGCCGATGCGCTCGACGAGGCCCGACGCAATCGCGGCGCCCGAATCCGGATCGACGAGCTGGTACTTGATCGAGGACGAACCCGAGTTAATGACGAGAACAGACAAGGTTTTCTCCTGGTGCGCCGTGGCGCTGTTGTTGATGAATAGGGGAAACGAGAGTGTGGCTAACGAGGCGACAGCGTGGCCCGCTCACGTCCGATGCCGTGAGCGGGCCACGTATGTCAGTGCGCTTGTGCCTGGATTGCGGTGATCGCCACGGTGTTGACGATGTCCTCGACGAGGGCGCCGCGCGAAAGGTCGTTGACCGGCTTGTTAAGGCCCTGGAGGATCGGGCCGACAGCCACGGCGCCAGCCGAGCGCTGTACGGCCTTGTAACCGATGTTGCCAGCGTTGAGCGTCGGGAAGACAAAGACAGTTGCCTTGCCGGCGACCGGAGAGCCGGGGAGCTTCTTCGAAGCGACGGCTTCATCGACGGCTGCGTCGTACTGGATGGGGCCTTCGATGAGAAGCTCGGGGCTCGCCTCGCGAGCGAGGGCTGTTGCCTCAGTGACGGCATCGACATCCGGGCCCTTGCCGGACGTTCCGGTGGAGTAGGAGAGCATGGCGACGCGCGGCTCAACACCGAACTGGGTGGCCGTTTCTGCCGACGAGGTTGCGATTCCTGCGAGCTCAGCCGGTGTCGGGTTTGTGTTCACAGCGCAGTCGCCGTACACGTACACGCGGTCTTCCATGAGCATGAGGAACACGGAGGAGACGATCGACGTGCCAGGCTTCGTCTTGATGATCTGGAAGGACGGAACGATCGTGTGTGCCGTTGTGTGAGCAGCGCCGGACACCATGCCGTCGGCGTCGCCCATGTGCACCATCATGGTGCCGAAGTAGGAGACGTCTTCCATCTTGGCGAGAGCCTGCTCGTATGTCACACCCTTCTTTTCACGAAGGCGTGCGAACTCGGTCGCGTACTTGTGGAGGCGCTCCGGGTCTTTAATTGACACGATCTCGGCGCCAGAAAGGTCGAGGCCGAGCTCGTTGGCTCGGGCGAGAACCTCGTCCCGCTCGCCGAGAAGGGTGATATCGGCAACGCCACGAGCGAGGAGTTCGTCGGCTGCCTTGAGAATGCGGTCGTCCTCCGATTCCGGCATGACGATGCGGCGGCGATCGGCGCGTGCACGCGAAATGAGGGCGGCCGTGAAGCTCAGCGGTGTGATGACATCGGAACCGCGTTCAATGGCCGCCTTGAGAACAGCTGCGTCGCCTTCAGTGAAGGTGCGCTCCTTGCCGTCGGGAAGAAGAACAACGGGGGAGTCCTTCTCGAACTCGGCGCGGACATCCTCGACGTCGGAAGTGGCATCGACGACGATCGTTGCAGCGATCGGTGCGTGTTCGTTCGAGATTTCCTCAGCGGCGAGGTGAGTGAGCGTGAGGATCTGCGCCGGGGTGCGCATGGCGCCCGAGACGAGCATGACGACGGATGTCGCAAGGTTGGCCGCCGCGCGGCCGGTACGTGCGAGCACGCCAGGGTTGAGAGGGTCGCCATCGAGGACGCCGATGATGAGCACGGCGTCGAAGCCTTCGGCGTAGTCGGTGTAGCGCTTGACCAGCTCGTTCATGGCGTTTTCTTCGCTGGCTACGTAGGCCTGGCGGGTGGTTCCCCAGGCGCGGTCGGCATCGTCGGCGCGGCCAATCTGGGAGAGGAGGTCGAGGAACTGTGCATCCTGGGCGATGGGGCCGTTGGTGAATGCGCGGAATACGCCAACCTTCGTGTAGTGGGTGGTCAGGTAGTCGAGGTATGCCTTGGCTACGGGTTGGGTGCCGCAGTTGCCTTCGGCAGCCGTGAAGTAGACGCTAAGTGCCACAGTGCAATCCTTCCGGTCCAGATGTGTGGACCATACTAGGGGTGGTTTTCCCACATTCGAGTTTGTCACAAAATGTGGGTCGAAAGTCTGCCGCATGCCGATTTTTTACCCAACTCGTGAGGAAGTACACGACTTCGAGCGATCTCGTCACAGATGCTTCTTCACGCATGGGAGACTGGTCACATGAATCGAGGGGAGGGTGTGTGCGTCCGGTACGTCAGGGGATAGGTGCACGGCCGATCCGTGTTTTAACGGCGGGGAATGCGCGCGATGCCGTCGTCGCCGCTCTGCCTCACCTCGTGGGTGAGATTCCGCTGGCTTTCGCGCGCGGAGACATTGTCGACGACGAGGGGCATCCGATTACCGCGGACCGGCCGGTGGAGGTGGGAGAGACACTGTGGGCCTTTGCTCCTATCCCTGATGAACCGCCCGTTCCATTGCATGTCGATGTGCTTGCCCGTGGTGAGCATTGGCTCGCTGTGGATAAGCCGCACGGCATGGCGACGATGCCTCGTGGTCAGCACGTGGCGCGCACGGTGACGGTGGCTGCTCGTCGCCAATTCTCCAACGACGACATCGTCGCTGTGCATCGCCTCGACGCCGCAACGGCGGGTGTTCTGCTCCTCGTGACCGATGTGGAATCGCGGCCCGCATTTCATCGGATATTCGACGAGCGGCGCGCTCGGAAGTGCTACGTGGCCCTCGCCCCGGCGCGCGAGGACCTGCGCGAGGGGAAACTCGTGGAGTGCCGATTGTCGAAAAAGCGAGGAGAGTTGCGTACGCGTGTCGTGAGCGGCGAGCCGAACGCATCGACATTCGTGCAGATGGTCGATCGTGAGGGAGATATCGGCCTGTACCACGTGTGGCCTTTGACGGGGCGCACGCACCAAATTCGTGTGACCTTCGCATGGCTGGGCATCCCGATAGTGGGGGACACCTTATATTCGAGATACTCAGAATCAGGCGATGACAGGTACGCAGGCTTCACCGATGAGCTGCAACTTCTTGCCGCACTTCTCGACTTTGACGATCCGACGACGAAGAAGAAGGTGCGCCTCCTTTCTCAGCGTCGCCTCTCGCTGTGGCATGGTCAATGGCCGGAGGTGCTCCCGGTCCCAGCACGACCTCAAAACGCAACCATAGGTTCGTCGTCGTTCTAAATATGGCGAATACCGCCATATCCAACGGTGCACGCCCTACCGTGAATCGGTATCCTCTAGGGTGTGAGCACACAGAACACTGGTCCCGTCCTTGTCGTCGATTTCGGTGCGCAGTACGCGCAACTCATCGCCCGCCGCGTACGCGAAGCGAGCGTGTACTCGGAGATCGTTCCCCATTCCATGAGTGTTGCGGACATGCTGGCCAAGGAGCCGGCAGCCATTATTCTTTCGGGTGGCCCGTCATCGGTCTACGCCGAAGGCGCTCCCAGTATCGACCCGGCGATCTTCGATTCCGGAGTACCCGTCCTCGGAATTTGCTACGGATTCCAAACGATGGCTCAGGCTCTCGGAGGAAAGGTCGGCCGCACAGGAACCCGCGAGTACGGTCACACAGAAGCCGAAGTGTCCGGAGGTTCCTGCCTCTTCGACGGCACCCAAGCCGGTCAGGTCGTATGGATGAGCCACGGTGACTCCGTCCAGGAAGCCCCGGAAGGTTTCGTCGTCACCGCTTCGACGAAAGAAACGCCAGTGGCCGCGTTCGAATCGCGTGAACGTAAACTGTTCGGCCTCCAGTGGCACCCTGAAGTTAAACACTCTCAGTTCGGGCAGAAAGCTCTCGAAAACTTCCTCTACGAGGGAGCCGGCATTGAGCCAACGTGGACGCCCGGCTCAATTATCGACGAGCAGGTAGCGAAAATCCGTGAGCAGGTAGGAGATGCCCAAGTTATTTGTGCACTCTCCGGTGGTGTCGATTCGTCGGTGGCCGCGGCACTCGTGCACAAGGCCGTTGGCGATCAGCTCACGTGCTTCTTCATCGACCACGGCCTGCTCCGCGCGGGCGAACGCGAACAGGTGGAGCAGGATTACGCCGCAGGCATGGGCATCCGCATGTTCACGATCGACGAGTCAGAGCGCTTCTTGTCGGCGCTTGCTGGCGTGAGCGATCCGGAAACGAAGCGCAAAATCATCGGCCGCGAGTTCATCCGCTCCTTCGAGGCAGCACAACGCGAACTTATCGCCAAGCTCGGCTCTCAGGGCGGGGAAGTGAAGTTCCTTGTCCAAGGCACACTCTATCCCGATGTAGTTGAGTCGGGCGGCGGCGAAGGCGCGGCTAACATCAAGAGCCACCACAACGTTGGTGGACTTCCAGAAGACATGGAATTCGAACTTGTAGAGCCACTTCGCGCCTTGTTCAAGGACGAAGTGCGTGCCATTGGCCGCGAGCTCGGTGTGCCCGAAAAGATCGTGGCGCGTCAGCCATTCCCTGGCCCGGGCCTCGGAATCCGCATCATTGGCGATATCACGAAGGACCGCCTCGACATTCTCCGGGCCGCCGATCTCATCGTGCGCGAAGAACTCACGGCCGCCGGCCTCGACGAGGAAATCTGGCAGTGCCCCGTCGTTCTTCTCGCAGATGTGCGCTCGGTCGGTGTGCAAGGCGATGGCCGCACCTATGGACACCCCATTGTGCTGCGCCCTGTGAGCTCGGAGGACGCCATGACGGCCGACTGGAGCCGCCTGCCCTACGATGTGCTCGCAAAAATCTCGACGCGGATCACGAATTCGGTCCCCGAGGTTAACCGTGTCGTGCTCGACGTGACAAGCAAGCCGCCGGCAACGATCGAGTGGGAGTAGGCTGATAGGGTTCTGACCTGCATTTTTGAGTGCCGCACTGTGCCGCTGAGTTTCGTTTCGTACGAGAGTCATGGCAAAGCCGCCAGCGATGTTGGTGAGTAAATACGATAACCGAGCCTCCGTTCCCGCGTTGGGACGGAGGCTTTTTCTTTGTCGTTTTACTCCCTTTCACCTGCGATTTCGCAATTTACTCCCCCGTGTTTCAAGACGGCAAGGCACGGTGCGGCATTCGGAGGAACGGGAGTAAGGATTCATCCCAAGTGAGTAGACGCGCGATTTTTGTCTCCGAGAGCCAAACGGGGCCGTTTCGGGGCCTGTGAAACTCAAATCGAACTCAATAGGCTTTTCGGCGGTCTTCTCACAGCGTTTTCCCAGGTGGTTAATGGGGAGTAAAGAATCTCGCCGCCTCAATGAAAACGGGAGTAACCAGGGGAAATGCCGCGGCGTACTGCCGCGTGCCGCCGTGTAAGCCACCGCGTCATTTACTCCCCAGGTGCGCCGGAAATGCCTTGGCATGCAATGGGGAGTAAAAACTCAGCTTACGCAGGCCCGAGCGGCGCTCGCCGCCTGGTCCACCGTCCTGATTCGGTTGCGTTGATCGCGAAATGCGGAGAGCCGCTACAGCGAGGCTTTCCAGTCCTCGTATTCGTCGGCGTCGATCTTGCCGTTTTCGAGCTGCGCGCGCTTCTCTGCCCACAGTTCGATCGCCATCGCGGCTTTGGGCGCGTGCGGCGCCTTGGGGTTCAGGGAGAGGCCCGTGCCGTCGGCTGCGGGCACGATGCCGAAGGAGTCCTCGAGCCGCACGAGCAGCGACATGAGGTCGCCCGCAGTCTCGACGCCGTAATCCTTGAGGGCGTTGACGGACACGCCGAGCGCCGCGGAGATGGACTCGAGCAGCTCGGGCTTCACGGCGCGGATGCCGCTCTCGTAGTGGCGCACGGCCCCCTCGGTCAGGCCGACCGCCTCGGCGAGCTGCGCCTGCGTCATGCCGCGCGACTTGCGGTACCGCCTTATGTTCTCGCCTACGGACATGAGCCCTCCTCCTGGAATTACGTACCAGCACATCTTATCAGCGTACGCAAATGTACGCAATTCTATTGACAGTACAGATATGTACGTTTACTCTGAATCTGTGAACCGTACGTATCCGTACGCCATTGATTGGAGGAGCCATGGACGAGAAGGTGGCGAAGACGCCGAGGCCGCACATGCTGGACGCCGACGAGGTCGCGGAGCTGCTGAGGATCAAGAAAGGCAGCGCCTACGAGGTGATCAGGAAGATAAACGCCGAGCAGGAGGCGCGCGGGCGCGTGGTCATCCGCGGGCGCGTTCGAAGCGACGTCTTCAACGCCCTGTACTTCCCGGAGGTGGACTGACATGCCCGTGTACAAGGACGACGGCAACGGCACGTTCTACGTGCAGTGCTACTACCGCGACGCCCGCGGCTCGAAGCGCCACAAGACGAAGCGCGGCTTCTCCTCCGAGGTGGAGGCCGCAGTGTGGGAGAGCCAGTTCAAGAGCCTTAACGGCGGGGCCATGGACATGACGTTCTCCGAGTTCGTCGAGGTGTACGCCTCCGAGGTGAAGCCGCGCATACGCGAGCACACGTGGATCACCAAGGAGTACATCATCAACGACAAGCTCGTGCCGTTCTTCGGGGACATGCGCATGTGCGACGTGAGGCCGATCGACGTCATCAGGTGGCAAAACGAGCTCACCGAGCACCGGGACGCCGACGGGAAGCCCTGGGCACCGACGTACCTGCGCACAGTGAACAACCAGCTCAACGCCATCTTCAACCACGCCGAGCGCTACTACGGCCTCAGCGACAACCCGGTGCGCAGGGTCGACAAGATAGGCTCGAAGAAGGGCGGCGAGATGCAGTTCTGGACCAAGGACGAGTACCTGAGGTTCAGCGAGGCCGTCATGGACAAGCCTCTCTCATTCCACGCCTTCGAGCTGCTTTACTGGACGGGCATACGCTGCGGCGAGCTCCTGGCGCTCACGCCGTCCGACTTCATGCTGGAGAGCTCGCGGCTGCGCATCAACAAGTCGTACCAGAGCCTCAACGGCGTTGACACCGTGACCGACCCCAAGACGCCCAAGTCCGTGCGCACGATCGTCATGCCCGCCTTCCTGCGCGACGAGATGGCGGACTTCATCGAGATGCGCGACGACGTCGCCCCCGACGAGCGCCTGTTCGCCGTGACCAAGCACTTCCTGGCCCACGAGATGGAGCGCGGGTGCAAGGCGTCGGGCGTGAAGCGCATCCGCATACACGACATACGCCACAGCCATGTGAGCCTGCTGATAGAGATGGGCTTCTCCGCGCTGGCCATCGCCGAGCGCATGGGCCACGAGGCGGTGGACATCACCTACCGCTACGCGCACCTGTTCCCCACGAAGCAGGACGAGATGGCCGCCGCGCTCGACGGGGCGAGGGGGTAAGAAGGATGCCGTGCGAGAACAGCGCCCGCAAGCGCAGCAAGACGATGGCGTTCCGCTGCACGCCCGAGGAGCGCAAGCTCATATGCGAGATGGCAGCCTGGAGCGGCATGAACAGGCAGGACTACATCATCGCCAAGCTCACCGATACCCAGGTCGAGGTGAGGCCCTCCGTGAGCGTGCAGAAGGCACTGAGGGACTCGATGGCGGAATTGGCCAAGGAGGTGCGGCTGGCGGCCTCCTACGGCGAGCTGAGCGAGTCCCTGCAACAGAGAATTGAGCACGTGATGAGGTTCTTCCTAGCGCTCGGCGAGCCTCTTGACGCGCCGACGGAAGAGACATCGCCACGAACTACGTTTTTGGAAGAGCCGGTTCCATCCGTCATCGATGCGGGTTCCGACACCGCAAGCATCTTCGAGATGGGACGCAGGTAGGGCCTAGCGCCAGACCTCCAACGCCTTGTCCGCAAGCCATTCGGCGCGATCGGCGATATCGCCCTCGTTCCAAGACTCCTTCTCTAGGGCGCCGGCCATGGTCGCAAGGCCGGCGGCGCAGAGGGCAAGGCCGTCCTTGTATCCCTTTCCCTGCTTCTTGGTGGGCCAATCGGCATCGCGGATGGAGGCGTTGAGCGAATGCGTGATGATGGCGAGGTTGCCGAGCGTGAGGAGCTTCCGGTCCCTTCGCGTGGCAGCCTCATCGTCGAGGGCTCCCCATTTGTTGCGCCACTTCTTGGGCATCATGTGCTCGAGGGTGTACTGGTTGAACCCGAGCAGGGCCGTGCTGCTCATGCCCGGACGAATGGCGCTTTCCAGCAGATAGAGGACGCCCTTGGACTGGAGGTTGTACAGACACGATTCCTCGAATGCCGCTCGAACCTCGGCGTCGCCGGGCATGTACGTCGTCGCCTCGTCATTGGCTTCGAGAGCCTTCCTCAGCGCCTCCGCGTCCTTCACCTCGTTCAAGATCAGCGAGGTGAACAGCCTGTTGTAGTTCTTCGTGGTCGCCTGAACCAGCATTCGGCGGACGATGTAGCTCTCAAGCAGGGCGTAGATCTTAGATTCCTCGCTCGAAGACTCCGCGTTCTTTCGAACGTAGAGCACGTACGGGATGAGCGTCGAGTTCTTGAGGCCGAATATCAGCACGTTCAGGCGCTCGACGCCGGAAGCGGAGGGGATGTCCGCGTCGCAGTAGCCAGGGTCGAACGTGGACTCGAACGCCTCGGCATACGCCTTCATGTTGTCGAGAATCTCGACCTTGTCGCCGTTGCAGTACCTGCCGATGAAATCCTTGTAGGACTGGAAGAGGTTCGAAGTACGCGAATAGAAGAGCTTGTCCTCGGTCGTGACGCCACGCCTCTTGTCCTGGACCAGAATCTGGAGGAACGCGTCGAAGAAGAGGTCGACGAGCGTGCGCTTGATGCGCCCGGTAACGATCTCCTGCTCCCAATACTCCCTCTTCTCAGCCGTGGGCTCGAAGACGTCTTCCCAGCACTCCTTGAACGCCTGCTCGTTCTCGCGGTTGAAGAAGTAGTTCTTAAGGAGCTCCGCCGTCGTCAGGCGCACCCCGAGCGAGTTGATGGTGTCGAATATCTGCTGCTCGTCCTCGCCCTCGGTAAGATCGATGCAGACGAACTGGACGTTCGACTTGATCGTGTTCCTGTCGACCTTCTCCGGGTCGATATTCTTGAGGAAGTAGTTGTAGGCAAGGACGATGGCCGAGGAGCCCTCGAGGGGTTCGCAGCCCGTGGCGCTGACGACCTTTTCGAAATCCTGCCGGTCGTACTTGCCGTGCCGCAAGGCGACATCGCCGGTCTCCAGGACGAAATCTCGCTCAAACAAATTGTTGGTGCCGTTTTTTGCACAGAGTGCCTTGAAGAAGATGACCATGGTCGTGAGTCGCTGCTGGCCGTCGATGACGGTGCGAACCTCGGAGACCTCGGACCAGGTGTTGCCGGAGGAGGCCTGCTTCAGGATGATGGAGCCCAGGAAATAGGGCCGCTTCGAGGCCGTGACGAACTCCATGTCGCCGAGGAAACGCTCCCATTGCTCTTCTCCCCAGACGTACGCCCTTTGGTAAAAAGGTATTTCGAGCAGGCGCGATCCGTTGAACACGCCGCTTATCGTTGCTTTTCCTGCATCCATCCTTAAAGCCCTATCTATCCTTTGCGGTTATTGCTGGCGGGGTCAATTTTATCAATACGCTGCTTGACCCTTTAATGTTCCCGGTCCTTGCCGTCTTCTCCCCAGAAGGTGCTCGAAGATGATGCGCAGGTCCTCGTCATCAAGGCAGCCGCCCTCGAGGCAGCCACGGTCGATGGTATCGATCATCGTCTGCCCCTTCTTCTTCGAGCGGTCGTAGATCACTGTGTCGAGGGATAGCTCCCTGCCGTCGCGCGTGAACATCTCGTGCATGAATTCGGCACTGTTCGCTTGACTTCAATCGCGTACCGCGTGCTCGAGCGGGCCGCTTCCCCTCGATATGGCGACATCCCAATGCTCGCAGTTAAGCAGAAGAAGTCGGTTCATGAACTCGACGCCCGAAAAACCGAGTCTCGCAAACGGCGGAAATAGAGGGTCATCTGAAAAGACCGCAGCATACTCACTGCTCAACGGCATATACGCGAGATGAAAATCGTACGAGTCGTCCTCGGGCCCGATGATGAACATAGGCATCGACGTCGTAACGAACCCTGAGCCGACGGGTGCCCTAAGGATGGAGAAGCTCTTCTCAAAAAAAGCCTTTCGAATACGGTTAACTGGCACAATATCATCGTTGGAGAAGAGCATGGTTGCGGCGGCGGCAAGCTCGACCACCGCTTGGGAATCCCCGCGCCAATCCGACCAATCGAGCAAGCCGAGCTCATAGGGTGTCAGATGAACGTTTCTGAGCAGCTCTTCGGCAGTCTCGCGTGACCATTTCTTGTCGACGCGCATACTGATAGGGTGCCGGACGATGATATTTGCTGCCAGCTCGCAAACGGCGGCTTTCCCATCAGAATACCCTTCGTCTTCGCACTGGTCTTCTTTCTGGCGTTCCAAAAAGCGATCGTAAAGCGGCGCGATGCGGCTCTCGAGCTCAGATAGCTTAACCTCGATGAGGTTCTGCGCATAGAATCTGTCTGTCGCATCGCCTGTCGCATCGGCATGCTCGACCTCATAAAGATCGCGCATGCTGCAAAGGTTCTCGCAATTCGTGCGGAAGAAGGAGCCCTTCTGTCTGCTGTAGGCATGAAGCTGCCCGGAGGAATCCGCGAAATGGCGCAGGTAGAACCGCGGCACCCAGTGCTGCTTTCGCGTCATCTTTCCGGGCAGCTTCGACATCCTAAGCCTTCACCGCCTCGTATTGGTAGGTCGTGCGCACGTTGTAATGGAAGTCGTTTCCGAGGTCCAGTGCCTCGAAGTGCTTCTTGGCGCAGCCGATCTTGATCTTCTCCGCGTCGCGCAGGGCGGGCTCGCCGTTCTTGCCGCCCTTGGTCTCGGTCACGAAGTACACGCGGCGCTCGCCGTCGGCCTCCTCGACGTACGCCCAGTCGGGGTTGTAACTGCCGAGCGGCGTGTCGATCTTGAACGCCGAGGGCAATTTCGCGAACACGAGAACCTCCTCCTGCTTGTCTAGAGCCTCGGCAAAGGAGCGCTCGACCCCCGCCGAGTCGTAGACCACGTAGTTGTACAGGCTCTTGCTCGTCATGTCCGGCTTCCACGCGTTCTGCCCAAGGTAGGCCGTGTAGTCGTCAAGCTCGAGGTCGCGCATGGTGTACCACTCGTCCTCGGGAAGGCGCACGTACTTGATGCCCTGGGCGATGAGGTCGTTCTTCACGCGGTTGATCTTGTCGCCGACCTGCGCGAGGAAGGTCGCGGGGTCGATCTCGAACTCGTCGAGGCGGCTGCAGCCCTCGAGGATCGCCTTGATGGTGCCGCGGGTGAGCCCGACGGCGTCCTGCAGCTCTGCGATCGGGTCGGGAAGGTCGTATTTCACCTTTCCCGAAACGGACACCACGGAGGTGCCCGTGCCCTCGGCGCTCACGCCCGCGTCGTCGATGCCCAGCGAGGCACGCTCGCTCGTCACCTGGGGCGGGCGCACGGCGAGCATGCCGTCGACAGCTTCGATGGCATGTTCGATGAGCTTGCCGGAGTCGACCTCGACCTGGAAGCGCGTGCGCTGGCGGATGCGGTCCCACAGGGCCTGGAACGCAGGGTCGAGCGTGACGTCCTTCTGCAGCTCGACCGAGACCTCCTTGGCCTTGTCACGGATCTGGACCCTCTGGGACTTGTGGATGATGATCGCCTCGACCTGCTCCTTGGCAGGCTCGAGCTCGGCGGGGAGCTCGACCTTGCCCTCCTCGGCGGCCGCCTTCAGCTCGGGCGTCACCGCGCCCTTGTCGTCGACCATGCCGGTCGCGACGAGGTGGTCGTAGACCTGCTTGGACTTCTCGTAGCCCAGGCGCTCCTCGACGCCATCATCGCCCTTGACCGTGACCTTCGTGAAGCTCTCCGGAGTGATGACGCCGAACTTGAAGTCCTCAGCCTCAAGCTCCTTCTGCAGGCCGTTGGCGAAGTCGTCGTAGCTCTCGTTCGCGATGACGGTGAGCACGTTCGCCTCTGGGTCGTACAGGCGCTCGCCATCCTGGTTCACGCACAGGCGCAGACCGCGGCCGATCTTCTGGCGCTTGGTCAGGTTGTCCTTTGTCTCGACGAGCGTGCAGATCTGGAACACGTTGGGGTTGTCCCAGCCCTCCTTGAGCGCGGAGTGGCTGAAGACGAAAGAGACGTCCTTGTCCGCGTCCTTGCCGTCCGGGAAGGAGATGAGCGTCTCCTTCTTCTGCATGATGAGCTCGAAGGCCCCGGCGTCGTCGGCGGTGCCGGCGGCTCCCTTGGAGTCCTTGAACTTGCCCTTCTTGTCCTTGGCGAAGTATCCCTGGTGCACGGCGTGGGGGTCGCGCACCAGCGGGGCGCCGACGGCTTCGTAGCACTCGAGCCACGTGCCCTTGCCGATCCCCGCCGCCTTTGCGATGCGACGAGGCGCCTTCGAGTTCAGGGCACCTGCGTACTCCTCCTCAAACATCAGGGCGTACAGGCCGCCGTGGACTTCGGGCTCGTAGACGCGGTATCGGTCGACGCGGTCGATGAAGAAGAGCGAGAGCACCTTCACGCCGCGCGGCCACAGCTCGAACTGGCGGGCCAGGTGGTCCTCGATGGTGCGGCGGATCTGCGCGCGCTTGACGACCTCCTCGTTGACGTCGCCCAGCGCCTCGCCGAGCTCGAGCACCTCGCCGTTCTGGAACTCTATGAACTCGTCGCCCACTGCGGCGCCGATGTTGTTGACCACCCAGCCGCTCTCGTAGTCGCTGTTCTCGCCGCTCTTCTGGTAGAGGTCGTTGCCGGTCTTCACCGTGACGGCCTTGCGCTTCTGCGTGCCGTCGGCCTGGCGCACGTCGATGGACACCTTGGCGGAGAACGGGTCGGACTTGACGGACTCGAGCCTCACGTACGCGCCGTTGAGGTTCGCCTCGGCCTTGATCGAGTCCACGCAGATGCCCTTCACCAGGTGGCGCTCGAAGGCGTCGACCGGCGTGAGGCGGTAGATCATGTTGTAGGCCTGCTTGTGCGTGGCCGAGTAGCGCAGCACGAACAGCGGGTTCAGGCTCTTGATGGCGGCCTTGGCCTGCTTGGTGTTGTCGACGCTCTGGGGCTCGTCGATGATGACGACGGGCTTGCAGGCGCTCACGAGCTCGCGAGGGCTGAAGCCGCCGGTGAGCTTCTCGCTGGGACGGTGGAAGAGGTTGCCCTCCTTCGCGGTGCCATCCTTCTCGAGGCCCTTGTTGAACGCGTCGATGTTGATGACCATGACCTGGATGGAGCTCGACGTGGCGAAGTTACCCACCGGCCCCATGTCCTTCGAGTCGTACACGAAGTAGTCGAGCGGCGTGCGGTCGTAGAGCGTCTCGAAGTGCCTGCGGGTGGTCTGGAGGCTCTTGAGGACGCCCTCGCGGATGGCCACGCTCGGCACGACGATAACGAACTTGGTGATGCCGTAGCGGCGGTTTAGCTCGTAGATGGAGCGGATGTAGACGTAGGTCTTGCCGGTGCCGGTCTCCATCTCGACGGTGAAGTCTCGCAGGCGCCCATCGGTGAGGACGTCGGTTGCCGGGAGGCAGCCCTCCTCCTGCACGGCGTGCAGGTTGTCGAGGAGCTGGCCCGGCGCCACGCGAAGCTCGTTGCCGTGGCCGACCATGAGCTCGCCGATTGCCGTCTGGCCTTTGCGGCCGGAATCGGCGGAGAATACGCTGCCAATAAATTGTTGTCCGCGGAACAGGTCGCAGGTTGCTTCGATGGCCTCCAGCTGGTGCTGCTGGTCGGATGAGAACTTGAACTCGAGCGCCGCCATGCTAGACCGTCCTCAATTCGATCTCACAGCCCATGCGCTCGCCGGCGTGCTTGAAGATCTGCACGGCGTTGAGCTTGAGGGTGTCGTCGAGGACGGAATCGAGGATGAGAACGCGCCTGGGCTCCATGTCGGCGATGGCCTCGAGCGCCTCAATGGTGAGGCCTCGGGACATGCAGCAGACGAGCTCGTCGCAAGCGACGGACCAGATGGGATAGCCCGCGGCTTCAGACTTCTCGACGGGCAGCGTGAGCTCGAGGCCCCATTTGAGCATCATCTCGAAGACGATATCCATATCGGAGCGATCGGGCTTGACCACGTCGAAGAGGAGCTGACCGGGCTCGGGCTTCTCAATGCCGGACTCATCGAGCTCGAACACACGGAAGCCGATGTCGGGAAGCTGCTTGGGTCCCTCGCCAAGCTTGAGTTGACGGTTGGATTCCTCGAGCTCGGTTTTGATTTTGTCGCCTGCGCGGCGAATGCGTCCTTCGCCTATGTCGCAGAGAGTCTCATACCCGTCCTTGTAGGCGTCGCGTTTCGGGTCACAAGGCTCTGGAAGCTGGACAAGGATAAACTGATAGCGATCATCTTTTCCGAGCTCCTGCAGGAACATGGCATGGGCGGTCGATGCTGAGCCTGAGAAAAAATCAAGCACAATATCACCCGTGCTTAAATGCTCATGTACGGTAAAGAAGCAAGCAACCGAAAACAATAGATAGACCGCCAGCACTACACTATTCCGAACCAAAGACCAAAAGATAAGCATTTTGAGAAAATCTAAACTTTTGGATTTTCCTACAATGCCGACTACGGCGGAATCCCTCCCACTCCTTATATATTTCTTTCTGTATACATTGAATTTGTATTTAGTAAAATGCAGACAACACCACGGATCGGCTTTTGGCTGGACAATTCCAACCAAACACCGCAGCAGACAGTAGAAACCATTCTGAACGTTAGGAAGCCGGTATGATTGTTACATATAAGGGGAAGAAAAATTTCTTTTAGATACTTGTTTTCCTAAAACTGATGTGATATAATAATTCAAGTCCAGAAAAGGAGTAAAAAATATGCGGCAAGGTATTCTTAAATAAAACTATAATCAAATAGTGGGAACAAAGGATTATGATAGTCCCTTTTGTAGGGGCTTAGTTTTTTGTACCCAATTTAAGAATACTTTTGCCTTATCAATTTTGACATATCCCCAAAAACAGCACTCACAAACAGGTGTATGCTGTATATGTGTATGTCCGCAAATTATCCCCAGTGGTAAAAGTATTTTACTGCTGGGGATTTTTATGCCCTTCGGGGCAGTAAAGGGAGGACAATCACATGAAAATAATCAATATTGGAATTCTTGCCCATGTAGACGCTGGAAAGACGACCTTGACGGAGAGCCTGCTATATGCCAGCGGAGCCATTTCAGAACCGGGGAGCGTCGAAAAAGGGACAACGAGGACGGACACCATGTTTTTGGAGCGGCAGCGTGGGATTACCATTCAAGCGGCAGTCACTTCCTTCCAGTGGCACAGATGTAAAGTCAACATTGTGGATACGCCCGGCCACATGGATTTTTTGGCGGAGGTGTACCGCTCTTTGGCTGTTTTAGATGGGGCCATCTTGGTGATCTCCGCTAAAGATGGCGTGCAGGCCCAGACCCGTATTCTGTTCCATGCCCTGCGGAAAATGAACATTCCCACCGTTATCTTTATCAACAAGATCGACCAGGCTGGCGTTGATTTGCAGAGCGTGGTTCAGTCTGTTCGGGATAAGCTCTCCGCCGATATTATCATCAAGCAGACGGTGTCGCTGTCCCCGGAAATAGTCCTGGAGGAAAATACCGACATAGAAGCATGGGATGCGGTCATCGAAAATAACGATAAATTATTGGAAAAGTATATCGCAGGAGAACCAATCAGCCGGGAAAAACTTGTGCGGGAGGAACAGCGGCGGGTTCAAGACGCCTCCCTGTTCCCGGTCTATTATGGCAGCGCCAAAAAGGGCCTTGGCATTCAACCGTTGATGGATGCGGTGACAGGGCTGTTCCAACCGATTGGGGAACAGGGGAGCGCCGCCCTATGCGGCAGCGTTTTCAAGGTGGAGTATACAGATTGCGGCCAGCGGCGTGTCTATCTACGGCTATACAGCGGAACGCTGCGCCTGCGGGATACGGTGGCCCTGGCCGGGAGAGAAAAGCTGAAAATCACAGAGATGCGTATTCCATCCAAAGGGGAAATTGTTCGGACAGACACCGCTTATCCGGGTGAAATTGTTATCCTTCCCAGCGACAGCGTGAGGTTAAACGATGTATTAGGGGACCCAACCCGGCTCCCTCGTAAAAGGTGGCGTGAGGACCCCCTCCCCATGCTGCGGACGTCGATTGCGCCGAAAACGGCAGCGCAAAGAGAACGGCTGCTGGACGCTCTTACGCAACTTGCGGATACTGACCCGCTTTTGCGCTGCGAGGTGGATTCCATCACCCATGAGATCATTCTTTCTTTTTTGGGCCGGGTGCAGTTGGAGGTTGTTTCCGCTTTGCTGTCGGAAAAATACAAGCTTGAAACAGTGGTAAAGGAACCCACCGTCATTTATATGGAGCGGCCGCTCAAAGCAGCCAGCCACACCATCCATATCGAGGTGCCGCCCAACCCGTTTTGGGCATCCATCGGACTGTCTGTTACACCACTCCCGCTTGGCTCCGGTGTACAATACGAGAGCCGGGTTTCGCTGGGATACTTGAACCAGAGTTTTCAAAACGCTGTCAGGGATGGTATCCGTTACGGGCTGGAGCAGGGCTTGTTCGGCTGGAACGTAACGGACTGTAAGATTTGCTTTGAATACGGGCTTTATTACAGTCCGGTCAGCACGCCGGCGGACTTCCGCTCATTGGCCCCGATTGTATTGGAACAGGCATTGAAGGAATCAGGGACGCAACTGCTGGAACCTTATCTCTCCTTCACCCTCTATGCGCCCCGGGAATATCTTTCCAGGGCTTATCATGATGCACCGAAATACTGTGCCACCATCGAAACGGTCCAGGTAAAAAAGGATGAAGTTGTCTTTACTGGCGAGATTCCCGCCCGCTGTATACAGGCATACCGTACTGATCTGGCCTTTTACACCAACGGGCAGAGCGTATGCCTTACAGAACTGAAAGGGTATCAGGCCGCTGTCGGCAAGCCAGTCATCCAGCCCCGCCGTCCAAACAGCCGCCTGGACAAGGTGCGCTATATGTTTCAGAAGATAATGTAACGTCTTGCGCAATGCAAGCGTTCATTGCTGGCTATTGCGAAATATCATTGATAAAATCAGTATCAGAGAGGAGAAACTATTTTTAACCAGGAACAGACGAATATTACAACAGGAAAGCAAATACGTCATCTGCGAACACAATTGGGAATGACACAGGAAGAACTAGCCGGGGAATTGAATGTTACCCGGCAGGCACTATCGAATTGGGAGAGAGATGTTAATGAACCCGATTTAAATATGTTGAAAAAAATTTGCTTTCTTTTTGGAGTCAACATGGACGATTTTGCGAAGGAGGTAATAACAAATAGAGATACGAGCTCCTTGGCGCCTTCCTGGCTGTGACCCACTTCTTTGTAAAACATGATTGAAGTTGGAGCCATTCCATCATATTTGAGCTCTGTTAGGAAACGCTTGATGCAAGGGACGCTGTCGCCGTTTGGGCCAAACCAAATGCGGTTATCCTGGAGTCTCTCGCGAAACGCGTTTCGCGAGAGCCTCCAGCAGCGTCCTGCTGGAGGCTCTACAACACGCCCCGAGGGCGTTGTGATTGGATAGTCGGAATCTGGGCTGTAAGTCTTTACACTGAGGTCGCTTGGCTTCCAAACGCCTCGAGGGTCGTTGTCTGGATTCTTGTAGCGGGCGTTTGCCTCGTCTGTTCTCGGCAGGCGTCCAATCACAAAGCGCTCAATGGATTTGGCGTATACGAGAACATAATCATGGCTATTTGAAACGTATTTGGCGTCATTCTTGGGCGAGTAAGCTCGTTCCCAGATTAGCTGAGAAACGAAATTTGCCTCTCCGAACACCTCGTCACAGAGGATGCGCAAATTGCGGTCTTCGTTATCGTCAATCGAAATGAAAATGACGCCATCGTCGGTTAGGAGCTCTCGAGCCAGTCTCAACCTAGGGTACATCATCGAGCACCAGTCGCTATGGTAGCGGCCACTTGTGTCGGCGTTGGACTGGCCGGCGAGTCCCGCCTGCTCCTTATAGTTATCGACAGAGTTGCCGAAATTGTCCTTGTAGACAAAGTCGTGACCCGTGTTGTAGGGTGGGTCGATGTAGATCATCTTGACCTTGCCGTGGTAGCCGCGCTGTAGGAGCTTCAGCACCTCGAGATTGTCGCCTTCGATATAAATGTTGTCCGAGTCGAAGGACCCATCCTCTCCATCGCGGCTGCGGCTTTTCTCGATACGGGGACGCAAAGTAGCAGTGCTGGACATCTGCGACTGGCGGATGGCATCGGCCTTGCCGGGCCACGTGAACGCATAGCGCTCCAGGCCCTCGTCTACCTCGTCGCCAAGCTCCAGCCGCAGTTTGTCGAAGTCGATTCCGCTCTCGGAGAACACTTCGGGCATCAGCTCCTTGAGCTTATTCAGGCGGTCGTCAATAAGACTCTCCGATTCAAGAGTCATCTTTTCTATCTCGCCCATGAGGTCTCCTCCTAGGAAAGTTGAGATTTGATTAGTTGAACTATGTAGGGCATGGCGGCAATAAAAACGTCGGTGCCCTTGCCGGCAAGCCAGCTCAGGAGTTTGTCAAGCTTGCTGCCCCGTTTGCTTTTATCTTTTGTGTTGAGATCGCCCATCATCCCTTTGAGCAGCGTCTTCTCGTCATCGGAAAGCGTTGTCTCTGGCAATTTGTCAATCTGTTCAAAGGTTGCCTCTAACGTGACCTGTACGTTGCTCGTGGCGGATGCCGTGAGGCTGACGCTAGCGCCCTGCGCTTCGGCGATTTTCAGCTTACGGAGCTCCTCATCACGGAAATGCTTCAGTTTGTCGATACGTAGTTGCGTCTGTTCATCGTTGAAATCATTGCGATTGGAAGACCCATAGGAATAGGAGGCTAGTCCGTCCGTGTAGGAGTCGTAGCCCCTCGCGTTTGCGTAGACGTAGTCGATTGAGTCGTATACGGCTTTGAGCTCGTCGTCTTTCACGCCCTCTTCAAGAGCTTGCTCCAGTCTCCTGATATGCTGCGTTATAGTTGCGCAGAATGCGGCACCGAACGCTTTGTCGTCTGAGTCTTCCCGCTTTAGGCGCAGCTTCTGGAGAATCATCCCTAGGTCGCTTTTCGAGTAGCGAAATGAGCTTGAGGAATTGATATATTTTAAAGCCTCGGGGTTAGTGTAGTCGAGGTCGAAGACCTGCATGATTTCACGGCAGAGCGCATCAACATCCTCATCTGCAGCATCACTCAAAAGGCGCGCCGCTCGCAAAATATACTCATCTAGAACGGCCATTGCAGATCTCCTTTATCTCATCGGCGACCGCCCTCAGGCGTCGCTCCTCTTCCTTCATTTCCATCCTCAGCTTCGCGGACTCGTTGAGCGTTATGTCCTTCGACCGCCGCTGCTCCTTCAGCCGCTTGACGGAGGCTCCCATCTCATCGTAGCGCGACGTGAGGGCGATCAGCTTTTCCCGGTCTCGAGCGGGGCATACGGGGTAGAACCCCAGGCCGCCAATCGCGCGGGACAGCGCTACGGTGCGCGACAGGTCGACCAGGTACTCCCAGAGGTCGCCCTGCGAGAGCCGCCCGAATGCCAGCGCGCCTAGGAAGTCCGCGTATTCTGAACGGCCAGGATCGAACGCGCCCGTCGACTCGACTCGGTCGACGACCGTCGCGCCCTGCTCGGCCTGGCTCCTCCGCGTGAGGGCGACCGATATGCACGCGCAGCCGCCCGCCTCGACCAGGAGCACCGTCGGGTTCGGGAAGCACTTGTGCACGAGCTCCGCCACCTCGGCCACCGCCATGGTCCCGGCTGTCATCTCGCAACGGAGGAAGACGACGCTCTGCACGTTGCGCTCGTCGTCCTCGTACGGCGGGATGCGCGTCGTGGACTTCTGGACCGTGGCGAAGTGCTCAAGGCGCGCGACCTTGTCGAGCCTCTTCTGCTCGGTCTTGGTGAGCATGGCCTGCTTGACGAGCACCGTCTTGGGAATGCGGCGGCATCCCGCGAGCGCCGCTTCGGGCAGGCGCAGGATTCCGTTCCAGTCGATGCCGCTCATCGCAGCACCGCGAAACATACCAACGAGTAGTCGTTGAAGCCCATGACGGTGCCGCTGCCGACCTCTCCCAGGCTGAACAGGCTCTCGATGCCTTTGTCCTGCTGCGTTCCGGTGATGGCCGCAACGACATCGTCAAGCAGGTCGGTGTAGGCGTCCATCCTCGTCCCGTCGCGGGTCTCGCGGTTGAACTCGCGGCACAGCTTAGCGATGGGCTCGGGATGCCCAGAGCAGACGGCGCGCATGATGTCGAGCGCCGGCTTGGGCTGGGTGTGCTTCGTCATGACCTCGCCGTCGGCCGACACGTACACCACGTAGTACGGGAAGACAGGGTTCGTGTCCCTGGGATCGTTGCCCTCGTCGTTCTGCTTGAGGCAGAAGACCACGCCTGGCTTCACGTCGCTGCGAAGCTCGTCGGGGATGGGGGCCACGGCGTGCAGTCCCGCCGGCGAGTTCTCCAACGCGCCGGGATGCTCCTTGGCGTAGCGCTGGAGCTCCACGCGGAAGTCGTCGAAGGCGAAATCCGTGATCGAGATGCCGCCCGAGATGTCCTCGAGGTCGAGCACCTCGCTCTTGAGCTGCTGGAGCTGCCGGCGACGGTACTTGAGGTCGTTCATCTCTCCATTGCCCTTGGCCTCCAGCACGTTCTCCTCGCCGGTTGCCGACGCGTCGAGCAGCGCCATGCGCCCCTTCACGCGGCCCTCGAGCTGGATGTACTCGTCGAGCGCGATGTCCGGCCAGAAGTTGACCAGCTGGATCTGGGAGTTCTTCGATCCCAGGCGGTCGATGCGGCCGAAGCGCTGGATGATACGCACGGGGTTCCAGTGGATGTCGTAGTTCACCAGGCAGTCGCAGTCCTGCAGGTTCTGGCCCTCGGAGATGCAGTCCGTCGCGAAGACGACGTCGATCTCGCCGAGCTCCCGCTGGCTCTCCGGCAGCTCCTTTGAGACGGGAGAGAACCTCGCGAGGATGTTCTCGAAGGTGGTCCTGGGAAGCTTCAGCGAGTAGGTCCGGTTGGAGCTGCCCGCCACCTCGGCGCACTCGATTCCGAGCTCGCGCTTCAGCCAGGGCGCCAGCTGCTCGAAAAGGTACGCCGTCGTGTCGGCGAACGCGCTGAACACCAGCACCTTGCGGTTGCCGGGGTTGTACGGCTCGCTGACCTTGCCCGCGATGAAGTCGCGCAGCTTCACGAGCTTGGCGTCGCGCTCGGGCGTCACCGCGTCGGCATAGGTTAGCAGGGCCCGGAGCACCTGGATGTCGAAGTCGAGGTCCTGGCCCAGGCGCAGGGCGTCGACGTCTCGCAGGTCGACTCGCACCTTGCCGCCGGCCTCGAACTCCTCGGCATCGTCGTCGTCGAACCCGTCCTCGAGGCCCTCGGTGCCGTAGGCGACCCCCGACGCGTCGGCGTCGAGCCTCGCGCGCAGGTCGACGCAGCCGTCGAGGATTCGTCGCAGCGTGATGCGGAAGCTGTTCACGGAGGACTCCATGCGCTTGAGGACGTTGACGCGCATGAGGTTGGCCACCGCCGTCGTGCGGTGGACCTGGCTCTCGAAGTCCTTGCCCCACGTGTCCCCGTAGCGGTCCTCGTACTTGCGGCGCTGGTCGGCGCGCACGTAGGAGAGCACCTGGTACTGGGCGAACGTGAGCTGGGCGATCATGTCGTTGAGCACGGCAATCGGCGGCAGCTCGCCTTCTAGGTCAATGGGCGTCTGAAACGACAGGGGCGGCCGGCGCGCCGGGAAGGTACCGCTCGCGGCGCCGTAGTACTTCGTGATGTGCTTGCGGCTGCGCGCGATGGTCAGCACGTCGAGCAGCTTGAAGTAGTCGGCGTTCACCGCGTTCACGAAGCTCTCGGTCGTGCGCTCGGAGTCGGAGAGCTTGCTCCACTCGTTGAACCTCTGCTGGGCGACGCGCGTCACGTGGGTGATCGACGGGATGCCATCGGTATCGGCGAGGTACGCGTCGTCTCCCTCGGTGATGAGCTCGATCTGGTTTCGCAGGTCGAGCAGGCGGTTGTTCACCGGGGTGGCAGAGAGCATGAGCACCTTCGTGCGCTGGCCCGACTTGATGACGTCCTCGATGAGGCGCGTGTAGCGGTCGGTCTTGTCCGCGTCGGTGCTCTTGTTCCTGAAGTTGTGGCTCTCGTCGATGACGAGGAGGTCGAAGTGGCCCCAGCGCAGGTGCTCGAGGTCCACCTCGCCGCTCATGCCGTGGTAGCGCGACAGGTCGGTGTGGTTGAGCACCGTGTAGCTGAAGCGGTCGTCGGCCAGCGGGTTGCGGTCGTCGTTGTCCTGCGTCCACAGGGTCCAGTTGTCCCGCAGGCGCTTCGGGCACAGCACGAGGATGCGGTCGTTGCGCTCCTGGTAGTACTTCATGACGGCGAGCGCCTCGTAGGTCTTGCCCAGGCCCACCGAGTCGGCGATGATGCAGCCCTTGTACTTCTCCAGCTTGCGGATGGCGCCCACGACGGCGTCCTTCTGGAAGTCGTAGAGCTTGCTCCAGACCACGGACTCCTCGAACTTGAGGCCGGGGCGGATGCCGTTGTCCTCGTCGTCCTCCATGAAGTTGCGGAACAGGTGGTACAGGGTCAGGAAATAGATGAACTCGGGCGGGTTCTCGCGGTAGAGCGTCTCGACCTGGGCGGCCACCTGCGCGGTGACCTCCTCGACCATGGCAGGGTTGTCCCAGACCGACTCGAACATCATCTTGAGGCCGACGGCCTCGGTCGCGTTCTCGAAATGGCTCACGCAGGTCACGGTTCCCGGACGGCGCTCGTAGCCGAGGCCCTCCTGCGTGAAGTTCGCGGCGGCGCCCATGAAGGCGTGGTCGTCGCCGGATGGGTTCTCCACCACGTAGGTGCCGCCCGGCTGAATGGCGCCGGACGTCTTGGCGGACTTGAAGACGCCCTTCTCGCGGATCCACTCGGCGCATTCGCGGGCGAGCGCGCGTTGGTTTAGGTTGTTGCGCAGCGTGAGCTCGAGCCCCGAGCCGCCGACGCCGACCTCGCGCGCGCGGCGGGCTACCTCGAACTCGCGCGGCTCCTTCGAGTCGGCCATGCGCTTGATGAAGGTGGGCTCGCTGAACAGGAAGCGCACCTCGTCGACCTTGGAGAGCTCCTCTTTGAGCTCCCCGTAGGCGAACACGGTGAAATACGAGCTGATTATCGACAACTTCGCGCCGTCGTCGATGGATTCGCCGAGGGCGTCTCCCAGGCGCTCCGCGCCGACGTTGCTTAGCGACTTCACGCCTCTATGCCCCCTTTTTCGCGAGCTCTTCGATCATGCAGGTGCGCACGAAGGCGGAGAAGCTCATGCCCCGCAGGGCCGCCTCCTCCTTCGCCGCGTCGCGCAGGGTGTCGGGGATGCGCAGGGTCACGGAGACCTGGTCGCCGTCCACCAGGAAGCTTCTGATCTCGGTCTCGTCGGGATTGCTCTTGATGAGCTCCTTGTAGCTGTCGGGCATCTGCGCTCCCATCGCTCGAAATGCAATACAAATGCGTTTGCAGCATTATAACGCGACGGCACGCGGCGGCACTGGGAATGCGAGGACAGCCGATGTCCAGGCTTTATATGAGCGCGGACGGCGATGGACGCCCTGATCGGGCTTGGATGGCCGCTTTCGTTCGGGTCCTCATCTCTCGTTTTCGCGAGGTTTGGCGTTTGCCCATTCCTCGGCGTAGAGAACCTCGTTCTGAGCCTCCAAGATTCGCGCGGCGTCGCCGATGCGCTCGGCGCACCTCTCACTTATCGACTTCAGGGCCAGAATCCCCTCGACGTCGAGCGGGTCCAGCTGGTCGGCATGCGCCAGGGACTCGAGCAGCTGGTCCAGGCCCCTCGCCAGCCTCCCGGCATCGCACACGGCATCGATGAGCTCGATGCGCTCCAACTTCTCTTCGTGGCTCAACATCAGCTCGCCTCCTTCTCTCAACGGACGTGTCGCGCAGCACCGTAGCCGTTCCATGCGGAGAACCATCTCGCCGCCCGCGGTCCCGTGCGCATATCGGCCGCAAGCGGCACGGGAAAGCCGTCCGTCCCGACTCATGCCGCGGCGCCGCGACTCGGGAACCCGCCTCCGTCCCCGCCACGACGTCGTCGTCAATCCCCGCGGGAGCCCAGCAACCGCCGATGGGCCGCATCCCATGCCCGGAGGGTCTCGGCGCCCACGCCGGATTCCATGCCGCACGCCTGCGCCCCTTTGATCCGAATACCCGCCCCGGCGCTCCTTGGACGCGCAGGGTCGCACGCCGGCAGGCGGCCAGCAAGGGCCGCGACACTTTTTCGGGTTCTTCGCCCCATGCGCTCCGCGCGCGAACAACGCGAAAAACTGCCGTCGGGAGACTTCTATTTCCATGCCCGACTTCGCTTCCTCCCTTGCAGGCACGCCCGCGCTGCATGCGACTCACGCGGCGCAAGGCACGCCACAGGGGCGGGCCTCAGAGTCTAAGGAGCAAGACATGAACGACATGAAGGAAAAGGCGATGGGCGCGGTCAAGGCCTTCCTCGAGCGCAAGGGCTACGAGATCGTCGACGAGGCCTGGCAGGGACCCGAGGGCATCGGCGGGATCGACCTCGTGGCGGTGGACGAGGACGGGACCCTGGTCTTCGTCGACGCCACGGTCCGGATCGGGACGGACGGCTTCCCCGAGGCCCACAGGGCGCGCGGGCTGCGCGAGGCGCTGGCGGCGAGGTGGCTCGCCGGCAACGGCGACGACTACGCCGACACCCCGGTCCGCTTCGACGAGGTGGCGATGATGGTCGTCAAGGAGAACCGCGCACTCCTTCGCCACCACATCAACTGCTTCGGCGAGATGGAGCCGCTCTCCTAGGCGGCGCGCCCGGCCCCGGGCTCCCGGGGCCGGGCTTTCCCCCGAAACCGGCCCCTGTACCACGAAAACGTACATATACGTACGTTTTCGTGGTACACTCCGCTTGTCGGACAAATCCGTACGGTTTTGTCCCGACGCTCCGAGACTCGGGGCGCGCCGGACCGGATGCGGCGAGGCGCGCCCCACGCTAGAGAGGACGCGACCCATGCGCACGATAGCCATTTCCAACTACAAGGGCGGCGTCGGCAAGACGACGACCGCCGTCAACCTGGCGGCCATCTTCGCCGCCAGGGGCCTTCGGACCCTGCTCGTCGACCTCGACCCGCAGGCGTCTGCCACCGACTTCTTCGGCCTCTACGACCGCGCCGCCTCCGAGCGCCGCACCTCGGTCGAGCTGCTCTACGGCGGCGCGCCCGTGGAAGAGGTCGCTTACGCCGCCGGGGAGGGCCTCGACGTGGTGGCCTCGACCATCGACCTCGTCGACCAGAACGAGATGCTCCTGCGCGAGCAGCGCCTCAAGTTCGCCCTCGACGACGCCTCGGGCTCCTACGACGTCTGCCTCATCGACTGCAGCCCCGTGATGCGCAGGCTCGCCTTCAACGCCTACCTCGCCGCAACGGAGGGCGGCATGGTCGTCATCCCCGTGAAGCTCGACTCCACCGTGATGCGCGGCACGGCGCTCACCGTGGAGGCGACGCGCTCCATCGCGGACGCTCTGCGCATGCCCACGCCCAGATGGAAGATACTGCGCACCTGCGTGCCCGGCCGCATGACCAACGCCGAGGCCACGGGCGCGGCCGTGCTCGACGGGTTCTTCCCGGGCGAGCAGTTCGAGACGGTCATCCACGCGAGCAGCAAGGTCTGCGAGGGCAGCTGGCAATGGAAGCCGGTGGCGGCCTTCGAGCCGGGGAGCCGCCCCGCACGCGACTACGAAGCTCTCGCCGACGAGGTGTCCCGTGAGCTCGCCTAGCCAGGTGGCCGCGGGCTTCACCATCACGGGGCTTCTCGACGGCGCGTCGCGCACCCGCGGGCGCTACCCGGTGTCCGAGATAGCGGTGGCCGACATCGCCGACCACCCGGCGAACGCCGCCTACTCCATGGACCCAACGGGGATAGCCGAGCTCGCCGAGTCCATACGCGAGGACGGCCTCACCGACCTGCCGCTCGTGCGCAAGGTCGGCGACGGCTCGTGGCAGATGGTCTCCGGGCACCGGCGCAAGGCCGCCTACGCGCTGCTCGCCAAGGACGACCCCGCCTACGAGAAGATGCCCTGCCGCGTGATAGAGGGCATCGACGACGAGCGGGCGGTGACGCTGCTCCACGCCGCGAACTACTTCACCCGCGCGCTCACCGTGACCGAGCGCGCCGCAGCGACCGAGGCGCTCAGGGGCGACGCCGTGCGCCTGCGCTCCGAGGACCCGTCGCTTTCCGGCATGCGCGTCGACGACGTGAAGGCCGCCATCATCGAGCGGCAGACGGGCCGCAAGGTCTCCGGCAAGACCATCGCGCGCGAGGAGAGGCTTGCCCGCCGCATCGCCGAGGACCTCTCGCCCGAGTGGGCCGCCGAGGCCGACCGCGGCAACCTCAGCGCCGAGGCGGTGCGCACGCTCGCGGGCATGCCGAAGGAGCGCCAGGCGGAGATGCACGCCGCGATGGAGCCCTGGCGGCGCACCAAGCGCGAGCTCTCCGACTACGTGAGGAGCGAGGGCAAGACGCAGGCAGGCCCCGACGGCCGCATCGCGAAGGCCGCGAGGCTCGTCGCCGACTTCCTGGAGAGCCTGCCCGAGAGCCCGAGCCCGGCCGACCTCTCGCTGCTGCGGGAGATGGCGCTCATGACCGCGCCCTACACGGATGCGGGCACCGATGCCCGAAAGCGCCGCAGAAGGGCCTCAGGCCCGAAATCCAGCAAGTAGCCTATGGCGTCCGACATCGCGTCGGGCGTCCATAGCACTTGGGGACCGGGCGGCCTCGGACCCGTCATGCCGCGGGCCGTTCGGGAGCCCGCTTTCGCGAGGCCCGGTCCCAGAGGCGGCGCCCGAGCCGGGCCGCCGCCTGCGGGGGATCCCCCGCACCCCTAGAGAGACGCGCCCGCCGCGCGGCGGGCCCGAGGAAAGGAATCCGCCATGGAAGAGGAAGCCGGCGCCGCCAAAGGCAAGGAGCGCCGCGTCACGTTCCGCATGGAGGGAGGCGACTACGACGCGCTCTGCGAGCGGTGCGAGCGTGCCGGCCTCAGCAAGTCGGAGTACCTGCGCTACCTCGTTCGCATACCGCTGTCGACGGAGGCCAACGCGGGAGACGAGCACCGCATACTCGTGGACCGCAGAGCCCTGTGGGCGATGTCGCGAGAGCTCACGAAGTGGGGCTACCACTACAACCAGGCCGTGCACGCGATGAACCTCATCAACTTCCACGCCCGCCACGGGCACGTCGACCGCGACCTCGTCGCGGATAGCATCCCGACGATCGAGCGCGAGCTCGCCGACGTGAACGCCGCGGCCCGAGAGATGGCGGCGGAGCTCGGTCGCATCGGCGCCGACTCGCTCGTGGAGGGCTCGCCATGCCGATCCTGAAGCCGATAAGCGGCCACGGCTCGACGGGCGGCATCCGCCGCTACCTCGAGAAGGGAGGCCGCGCCCTGGCGCGCGACCTGTTCAACCTGAGCTACGACGAGCGCGACGCCGGCGCGCTGGGGGAAGACGCCAAGGAGGCCTGCGCCTGGGACGCCGAGATGGACGCCACGCGCGCCGCGTTCGGCACGGACGCACCCTGGAGGGGCAAGCCCGCGCGCACGTTCAAGCACTTCGTGCTCTCGCCGGACCCCGGCGACGACATCGACCTGGCGACGCTGCGCGAGCTCGCGTGCTCGTGGGCGCTCAGGCACTTCGACGACCACGAGATCGCCATCGTCTACCACGACGACAACGCCCGCGGCATACCGCACGCGCACATCGTCGTGAACAACGCCAACCTCCGCACCGGCTACCGCATGCAGACCCAGCACCCCGAGGACCTCAACCGAGACCTGCAGGACATGGCGCGCGAGCGCGGGCTGTCGGGGCTCTCCAACGACCGGGCGCCCGAATCTCCGTCGAAGGCGCGCGGGCGGGCAGGTGCGGGCGGGCCCAGGAGCCGCAGGAGCGTCTACCTGGGCCGGGCCGAGAAGGAGATCATGCGCTCGGGCGGCTACTCGTGGGTCGGCGACATCCGCGCCCGCGTCGCGCTCGCCAAGACCACGGCGCGCGACGAGGCGGAGTTCTTCGGCATCCTCGACGCCCTGGGCGTGCACGTCGCCGACAACTCGGCCAAGGCGCGGCGGGACGACTGGGTGTTCAGCCTGGCGGAGGAACCGTCCAAGAAGGTAACCGGCGAGCGCCTGGGGTTCGTCTACGGCAAGGAGATGCTGCGCCGGCGCTTCGAGCGCGAAGGCGCCTACCGCCCCACGGACGCGAGCGCCGCGCGGATCCGCGAGGCCGCCGAGCGAGCCCTCGAGCTCAACGACCTCTCGGAGCTGAGCAGGCTCTCCTCGGCGCTCGAGACGTGCGCGAAGTTCGACGTCGAGTCCATCGAGGAGTTCGGGCTCAGGATGGCGACGCTCGAGCGGCGCGGCCAGGCGGGCGGCGAGGGATACCGTCGCCTCGAGGCCGCCCGCGCCTACATGGCCGAGAACGGGCTCATGCCGCTCAAGACCCGCTACGGGGACGGTGAAGGGCGCGACGATGCCAGCGGCAATTCGCGCCAGTGCCACCGAGCGGACGAGCAACAGCGCATCCTCGCCGCCGAGCGGCAGCGGGCCCAGCAGGACCAGCGCAGGGAGAGGGGCCGGAGATGATGGTGAGGATAGAGTACGAGGGCGGCAGGACGACGCTGTTCGACACGCTCTCGTTCACGGAGGGGTCGCCGTTCTCCGGCGCGAACATGCTCACGGAGTTCGAGCTCGAGATGCGGGAGGAGCCCGAGAAGGGGCTCTGGCTCACGGCGAACTGGCACCAGGTGCGCGACGACTGGCGCGCCGACGCGCCCGCGGACGGGATACCGGCCGCGCGCAGGTCCCGTGGCTGGCGCTTCATGCTGGCCTCGGAGGCCGAGCTGGGGCGAGCCCGCCGCGTCCTGCTCGACGGCGACGAGGCGTTCGCCCGGGTGCGGGGCTTCCTGTGCGACGCGGCCGCGATCGGCGCCTGCTACCGCGAGCACGTGGGCCCTCCCTCAAAACCGCTGAAATCGCAGATAAGGGACCTGCAGCGCGCTCTGGGGAGGGCAGAGGTCCCGGGCGTGCCCGACGAGCTGGCGAGGCTGCTCGCGCAAGAGAAGGAGGAGGGCGCCGACGAGGGCGCCCGCAAGGTCAAGGAAGATTGGGGTGACGTCGATGAAGAGGCTTGGTAGGTTCCTCATGGCGGCGCTTAAGGTCACGCTGGGCTTTTTCGTCTGGCTGTTCCGTGCCGTGTTCAAGTGGGTGATGTGAGAAGAGGCGGGCAATTGCCCGCCTCTTTCCGTTGTGCGATTTCGATTTCCCACGGCTAGTCCCGGTCGTCGTCGCCGGCTGCGCAGCAGGCGTAGGCCGTGAGCGTGAGGAGCCCCATGAGGAGCCCTATTCCGAAGGGCGCGAATCCCATCCTTCCACCTCCTTCGCGTAGACGACGGTGCGCGAGTTGCTCGTCTGGTAGCTGCACGTCACGAAGGCCCAGGCCTGCGCGATGTCCGCCGGCTCTTCCAGGACGACCTCGCACCGGGACAATTTGTCCCCGAGGTAGGCGGCGAGCTCCGCCGCGTCGGCGAAGTCGGTCCGCTTGCCCTCCGAGCTCGCGTCGACCACGTCGGCCGCGAAGACCTTGAGCTCGATCGCCTTCTCGCGGGTGTAGATCCGGATGGTGCGGTGCCCCTCGGCGAAGTCGCGCGACGAGTACTGCGCGAGCGGCGCGAACATGGTGCCGTCGGACATGTGGTGCCCGTAGACGATGACGAGCGGGCTCTCGGCACCCTGCGCGCACCCGGCATCTATGTAGGGAGCGCCCCACGCGGATCTTTCGCCGCCGGCGTCGTGCGTGAGGTAGAAGTCGGGCGATTCGGGCCGGCCCTGGACGATCGGGTAGTCGACGGTCGTGCCCGGCACGCGCACCCAAGCGACGACGGAGGCGGGAAGGGCGTCCCAGTCGATGCCGCCTCCCGTCTCTTGAGCCTCCATTGTCGCGTCCTCTTCCGCAGTAGGCACCTCGTGCACCTCGTAAGGGTTCCTCTCGGACAGCGGCAGGACGGCGAGCGCCCCCATCGCCAGCAACGCCACGGCAATGGCGAGCGCCGTGGCGGCTTTCCCTTTGTTCATGTCCTCCCCCGTTCGCAGGGGAGGCCCCGGGCGAGCGCCCAGGGCCTCCGGTTCGGTATCGATGCGGCGCCGCTACTCTTCCGGCTCTTCGTCTGCCGCGTCCTTGCTTGCGCCGGCCGTCTTGCGCTTGCGGTACGCGAGCGCCCCGCCCGCACCCGCCGCAGCTGCCAGAGCGATGCCCGCGGCCACGGCGTAGCCGGTGCCGTCGGGGGCGTCGGCCCCGGTCTTGGCGTAGGGCTCCTCGGGGACCTCGGGCGTGCCGGGGTTGTCCACGACGACGCTCTGCTCGGCGGAGTCGATGTCCTCGTGGGCCGCCACGACGTTGCCGGCGGAGTCCAGGACCTTCTCGAAGACGACGAGCTCGTCTCCCTCGGCCAGGCCCTCGGTGTCGAACTCGAAGGTCACCTCGACGGTGCCGGAGGGTGCCTCGGGCTCGAAGGGCGTGCGCGCGGTCACCTCGTTGCCGTCCTTGTCGAGGAACGGCTCTCCGGTGCCCTTGTCCATGAGCGTGCCCACGGCGATGTAGGTCTCGCCGGGGACGAGGCCCTTGTAGGCCACCGTGTCGATGACCTTGGCCTTGCCGGCCTCGATGACCTGGTCGCCGTCGGCGGCGTCGGCCGCCTGCGTGCCCACCTCGACGGCGACGTGGACTGTCTGGCCCTCGTCGGAGAGGTCCGCGTGCGACGCCACCTCGGCCTCGTCCTTGCGTAGGCTCTCGAACGCGACCAGGTCGCGGCCGCCGAGCAGGCTCGCGTCGAAGGCGATCTTGACGTCCTGGCTGCCGGTCGAGAGCGCGGGGGCGAACTCGGCCTTGGCCTCCACGGGCACGCCCGAGGCGTCGGCCACGGGCTCGCCGGTCGCCTTGTCGACGAGGGTGGCCGAGAGCTCGTACTCCTCGCCGGCCTTCAGGCCCTCGTAGGCGACGGTGTCGACGACCTTGGCCTCGGCGTCGGCCGAGACGTCCTTGTCGCCGTCCGCCCCGTCCTTTGCCGTGGTGGAGATGCGCGGGCCCTCCTGGTCGTCGAGGCCCATCCACACGGCCTTCGCGACCGTCGAGTCGCGATCGACCCAGAAGCTCCTCGTGATGAGCTCGAGGCCCTCGTTGGCATCGCAGCGCAGCTCGGTCATGGTGTAGGCGCCGTACGGCAGGGCCGCCAGCGAGTCGTCGACCGGCGCCGAGGAGCCGTCCTCGCCGAGCGAGAACCAGATGCCGGCCTTCGGGTCCATTTCGGCGGGCTCGATCGGACCCTCATGGCCGAGCAGGGCGTCGTTGGCGTTGGTGTCCCTCGAGTGCCTGTTCCAGCTGCTCGCGGTCGACGCGTCGCCGTTGCGGTCCGTGACCAGCACGTGAGTCTCGCCGGTGGCCGCGTTCTCGATGGCGAACGGGACCATGAGGCCGGCGTTGTCGGACTCGCTCTTCTTGGAGAGCTCGAGGTCGTTGCGCACCACCTGGTCGCGGAACTCGAGCGCGGCGCCGTCCGCGGAGGCGCTCACGATCTCGCCGCCGGTGCGGACCTCGAAGGTGCGGGGCTCGCCGTCGGTCAGCAGGTAGCTCCCGTTCGTCGCCGTCTCCCGCACGTCGTAGGTCCCGTACGGCAGTGCGTCGGCCGCGGTCTGCGCGGTGTAGGCGCCGGCCTCGTCGTTCCATGCGGTGGTCAGCGTGGCCACGGCTTCGCCCGGCTCGCGCCATTCGCCGTCAACGAGGACCTTGTGCGCCGAGCGGTTCGTGACGGTGAACTCGATCCCGTCGAGGCCGGGGTGCTCGCCAGGCGCCTCCTTGTGGCCGCTGCCCGCGAGCGCCTCGGACGCCTGCAGCTCCTTGTCGGACTTGGTCACCTGCACGCCGCCGCGGAAGACCTCGTCGGTCACGGGGTCGCCCGTGAGGTCGCGCATCTCGTCGGCCTTCACGGTGAACGTGACGGAGGCGTCGCTGGCGTCGTAGCCCTCGGGCGCGCCGGACTCGACGATGCGGTAATTGCCCGCGGGGAGGGTGTCGGCGCCGGTCGCGGCGACGTGCGACCCGTCCTCGGGCGCGGTCTTTATCGTGGCGCATACCTCGCCGTCGGCGTAGTACTTGCCGCCGACCAGCACGTAGCGGCCGGTCTCGTTAACGACGGAGAAGCTCGCGCCGTCGAGCGAGGCGTCGCCCTGGGGCTCCGCGCCCGCCTCGGAGTCCGTTTTGGCGACCTTGACTCCGCCCGTGGACCAGCTGAAGCTCACGAGCGTCTGAGAGCCGCCGCCGGTCCTGACGCAGAATGCCTCGAACCCGGCGGATACCTTGCCGGCGCCCGCCTTCATCTTGGCGAAGGTCCCGCCGATCAGCTCGGATTTCGCCCAGGAGGCGAACTCGGCGCTCGTGCCGTGCGTGGCAGCCGACTCGGACCCAGAGTAGGCGTAGGCGATGAGCACATGGCTCGCCGCGGCGTACTTCGCGTCGTCCCAGCCGCCGCCGTCGTACCAGCTGCCCGGGAACATCGACGCGTCGAAGCCGGGAGAGCCGAACGAGTACCAGATCGCCGCTGTCACGTCGCCGCTCGGCACGGGGCTCGTCGAGTAGGAGCCCGGCGCGGGCGTCGGGGACGAGGGCTCGGCGCAGTAGGCGATGTTCCCGTCGGCGCTCATCCACGTGGTGGCGAAGCCGCCGTAGGGGATCTTGCCGCCGATGGACACGTCTACCGTGCTCGGCGCGGCGTAGGCGGGCGAGGCCGCCACGGAGGCGAGCAGCGCCCCCGCCGCCAGGATGAGCGCCATGGCGCATCGGAGGAGCTTTTCCTGCAGGGTGCAGTCTTTCGCTGCGTTCATCTTTCCGCCTCCCTATCTCTCGACGCTTCGCTGTGCGCGGGGCGCCTCGTGCTCGGCGGCGCGGCTCGCCTGGCGGGCGTGCTCGGCGCGCTCCGCGAGGTAGCGCGAGCGCCCTGCGTCAACGGCCTCCTTGAGCTGCGCGGGCATGACCTTCACGGTGTCCTTGACCGCGCGGCCGTCCTCGTCGAGCTCGGGCTGGCCGTCCGGGCCCATCACCGTCTTCCTCAGCCACACCTCGCGGTTCGCGAGCAGCGGTATGTCCCGGAAGTCGGCCCCCTTGAAGCGGCTCTCGTTCACGAACATGGGGCTGAACTCGTAGCCTCCCACGTCCACGCCGTCGACGACGGTGCCCTTGGGAAGGGTCGCCGAGTTGAACGTCCTGGTCTCGCCGGTCGCGCGGTCGGTGTACTCGATGCCCTCGCGCACGAAGCTCTTGTGCAGCGAGAGGTACACGTTCTTCCTCTCTTCCATGTCTTTCCTCCTTTTCGTTTTCAATCGGTCCTTGTCTTCATCCGCCGGGACGCGTGCCCCGGCGCGGTGCCCCTATCTCATGGCGACCGCCCCCTTCCTCGCTTTTCCGCTAGAAGCCGCTCACGATGGCGCGCGCCCAGGAGCCGCTCTTCACGAGGGCCAGGATGAGCAGCACGCACATGGCCAGGTACTGCAGCGCGTAGGTGAGCCCGTTTGCGACCGCGTCGGCCGGGGTGCCCGTCCCGGGGTTCGCCCCGGTGAGCCCGCCGAGCACGAGCGGGAACGATATGAGCAGCACGAGGATGATGACGCCGGCGATGCAGACCGCCCCGAAGCTCTTCAGGTAGCCAAGGCCTATCTGGCGCGTGGCGTCCATGCCGAGGAACGCCAGCGGGATCGGGGCGAACGCGGCCATGATGTAGAGCTGGAGCGCGCGGGCCCAGCAGACCACGAGGGCGACGACGTAGGCCGCCAGCACCACGACCCAGCTGATGAGGCTCACGACGAGCATGGCGATGAGCGACGGGATGTCGTCGTCGGTGGTGACGACGGACACCTCGGGCAGGTCGAGCGCGCCTCCGGCGCCGAAGAGCGCCTCGACTCGGTCGATGGCGAGCCCGCAGACCTCGTAGATCGACGCCATCAGGTCGAAGCTGTTCTGTATGAGGAACAGGAACACGGCGAAGAACACGAGGAGGAAAACGACCTCCTTGACGCCGGGAAGGCTCTGGCTGCCGTCCATGCGCTGGGAGATCTCGATGAGCTTCAGGGTGAAGACCAGGCCGAGCACCCCGCACCCGATCGGCAGGATGGCAACCTGCCATACGCCCCGGGCGACGTCGTGCATGGTCAGGTCGCTCGAGCTCGTGAGCATGTGCGCGAAGTCGGCCGAGAGGATCCCGTTCGCGCCGATCGACCCGAGCACGCCCGTCTGAGCCTTGAACATCCAGTTGCAGCAGTCGCGCAGAAGGCCGCACAGCCAATCGTTGACGTCCCCGGCTATGTCGGCGTATGCCGGCTGCGCGGGGACGAGCAGGAGCGCGCAGAGGGCGAACGCCGCCGCGGCGGAGATGGCGAACGCCCTGCGGCGCTGCGCCTTGAGCGCCCGCACGGCTACATCGCCTCCAGCGAGCCGCCGCGCGAGACCACGGTGACCACCGTCGAGGCGGGGTCGTCGAGCGTGAAGGTCGTCGACGCGACGTTCCCGGCGTAGTCGAGCCACACCTCCTTGTCCCAGGTGGCTCCCGCCGCCTGCGGGGACACCTCCGCCGCCTTCCCGGCGACGGCCTCCTCGATGGCGGCGGCATCCGCGCCCAGCGCCTCGGAGAGGCGGTCGTCGGTGCCGGTCACGGAGAACGCTCCGTCTTGCGCCTTCTGGGGCACGTAGGCCTGCGTCAGGAGGTCGCATGCCAGGGTGCGGGCGTCCCCGTCGCCCGAGACCTGGATGAGCGAGAGCCCTCCCGCCTTGTCGCCGGTTCCCTTGACCTCGATGGGCACGCTGAGCACGCCGCCGGCCTCGGAGGGCTCCTCGGCCGAGAAGAACCAGGCGCGCTCGGTGCCGCCCGCGCTCTCCACCATGGCGCCCTCGACGATCCGCAGCGTGGCTGTCGGGTCGTCGGCGCCCGTCCATGCGGAGTTCCAGAGCGCCTCGGCGCCCGAGGCGGCCTTCCCGGTTGCCGCGTCGGCGCCTGCAGCCGCGGGCTGCTCTTGCTCCTGGGGACTATCCTGCGCGCCTTCCTGCGGGGCGATGGCGCAGCGCGCCGCGCCCGCGCCGAGCGCCACGGTGAGCGCGCCTGCCGCGACGGCGGCCATGACCCTTGACTTTCCCTGCATTGGTTTCTCCTATCTCGCGGTGAGCGCGCAGCTGAAGCTGCCGATGCCGCTCGCTATGCGGCACACGTCGCCCGTTCGCGGCTCGTGTATGTACCTGTCGTCGCCGATGTAGATGGCCACGTGGCCCGAGCGGTAGAGGATGTCGCCGGGCTTCGCCTCCGAGAGCGGTATGCGCCTGAGCTCCTCGTACTGGGAACCCGTGTAGTGGCTTATGCGGATGCCCGCCTGCGCGTAGCAGTACTGCGTGAGCCCGCTGCAGTCGAGCGCCTTGCCGGGGGTCGAGCCTCCCCACACGTAGGGCACGCCGAGCTGGCTGTACGCCGCCTCGACGATCGCGTTCCCGTTCGCGGTCGAGTCCTTCAGGTCCTCGACCGTCATGGAGTCGAGCCGGTAGAGGCCCCATTGCGCCATGATCGACTTCAGGGACTCGACGTAGGACGAGTCGGTCGCCCAGCCGGCGTCCTTGAGCCCCTCGGCCATCCTGTCCGAGTCGTGCCTCTCGATCGCCTCCCGGATGAGGGCGTTGCCCGAGTAGCGCTCCGCCTGCAGGAAGACCCTGCTGCGGAAGCGGATGCACTCGGCGTCGCCGGTGAAGCGGATGAAGCTCGCCGTGATCTGGGTGTGCTCGCCGGGCACGTACTCCTCGCTGGTGGCCCAGTTCGCCTTGCCGGCCACCTCGGGGCAGCCCGCGTAGCCCGACCACCACTTCATGCCGAAGAGGTTGTGGTCGCGCTCTGCGAGCTGGCTCATGCGGTCGCCCTGGCCGGACTCCTGGATGATCTGCGCGATGGTGCAGCCCGCCGGGTGCCCGTACTCCTCCTGGCACTCGAGCGCCGCCTCGACCATCTCGTAGGTGATGTAGGGCGGCAGCCCCTCGAGGCCCTGCTTGGAGGCCGCGTCGTCCCAGAAGCCGAACAGCGCGCTCAGCAGCTGCGCGACGGCGAGCGCGCAGGCGACGAAGGCCACGATGCCGGCCACCGCCCCGAGCAGGGCGGGCGCTGCGCCCGAGACCGCGCCCGCGATCGCGGAGGCGGCGCCCTTCGACCCCGCGGCTCGGGCCGCCTCGCCCGACGCCTGCGCGGCCGCCTGGGCCGCCTGGTGCTTGGCCGGGGCGGTCGCGCCGGCTGCCTCGGGGCCGCGCGCGCCTCCCTTTGGGGCGCCGAGCGCGGTCGCCGCCTTGCGGCTGCCTTGGGCTGCTTTCTTCGCCTTCCTCTGCCGCAGCCTTCCCGCGGCCTTCTTGGCCGCACGCCCCGCGTCGTACATGCCCGAGGCGCCCTCGAGCTCCTCCGAGTCGTCGAGCTGGGAGACGGCCTCCCGGGCGATCGCCAGCTTCGCCGCATCGACGCGCGAGCGCATCGCGGCCGCCGCGCGCCGGTCGCCGGCTGGTTGGGACAATTTGTCCCCGAGCCCGCCTTCCGGCGCGTCGGGCCTGGAAGGGCGCCCCTTCGCCGTTGCGGCGGGGCCTCCCGCCTCGTCGAGCGGGCCGGCACCCTCCGAGACGTTTCCCAGGGCGTCGCGCTCGGTCTCCGCGACGTCGCCCGCGGTGAGCACGTCGCGGCGCTGCGCCCCGACCACCTCGAGCATCCCGCCGCCCTCGCTCGGGCCGGCCATTCCTATTCCTCCGCCTCTCGCGCCGCCCGGCGCATCTCGCGCTCGGCGACCTCTGCGGGCTTGGTGTTCCACAGGTCGTAGAGCGGGCCTTTCGGGAAGTCGTCGGTGATGGGCACGCGGATCCCGGCGCTGATGAGCAGGCCCTCGCCGGGCTTGACGGCGTCGCCGATGTAGCCGCGCTCCGTGGCGGAGAGCTGGAGCATCTCCGCCCATGCGTCGAGGTCGGCGGTGGACTGCTTGTGCAGCAGGAAGAACTCGGAGTTGAGCACCATGTCGCGGGCCTCGGCGTTGGTCAGCATGTGGCTCGTGTTCTGGCTGATGCCGGTGCAGATGAGGCCGAACTTGCGCCCCTCGCGCCACAGGCGGGCGAAGTACTCGACCACCGTCGGGTGCGCGAAGAGGCTCTGCACCTCGTCGATGTAGAGCCAGGTGTAGTTGGGGCGCGGCGGCGTTACCATCACGCGGTTGCGCACCATCTCGAGCGCCGTGATCATGCCGAACACGCGCATGTTCTGGCCGAGGCCGTGCATGTCGATGTTGGTGATGCGGTTGTCGAGCGCCACGTTGCTCTGGCCGTTGAAGAAGGAGAACGCGCCCTTCACGTAGCGCTCGTAGCGCAGCGCGATGTCGGCGGCCTCGGGCTCGGGCTGAGCGAGCAGCGCCGCGTGGAAGTCGCCGAGCGTGGGCAGGCGGCCGTCCCTCGCGCACTCCCGGTACGCCTCGCCGACGCAGCGGGCGATGATCGAGCGGTCGCGCTCCGGCAGGCCCTCGCGGCCCTCGGCCATGAGCGCGCTCGAGAGCGCGAGCACCGCGTCGGTCTTGTACGCGAGCTTGGCGGCGTCGGCGCGGTCCGCGACGTCGGCGGTGTCGAGGGGGTTGAGCACCGCCGAGCATCCCGGGGCGAGCTCGACGTTCGCACCGCCGAGCGCGCCGACGAGGTTGCCGTACTCGCCGGCCGGGTCGAAGATCACGACCTCGTCCTCGGGGTGCGCGAGCACGGTGTTGGTTATCTCGCGCTTCACCGAGAAGCTCTTGCCCGATCCGGGCTTGCCGCACACGAAGCCCATGGGGCTCGCCAGGCGCTTGCGGTCGCACAGCACCAGGTTCCCGCTCTCCCTGGACTGCCCGTAGTAGCCTCCGCCCGCCTCGTCGAGGCTCTGGCTGGCGAAGGGCATCTGCATGGCCACCTGCCCCGTGGTGAGGTAGCGGCTCACGGTGACGTGGTTGTCCCCGAGCGGGAGCACCGAGTTGAGAGCCTGGCGCTGCCGGAAGTGGAGCGGCTCGAGGCCGATCGTGCAGCCCTGCGCGACGCTCGTCACCTGCTGGACGCGGCGGTCGAGCTCCTCGAGGCTGTCGGCCCAGGTGTAGACGAGGCCCGTGTAGACGAACAGGCGCTCGGACTTGTTGCGCAGGAAGTCGAGCAGCTCCTCGGCCTCCTCCTTCGAGAAGCGCAGCTCGGGCGGCAGGATCTGGTAGTCGTAGCCCTTCTTCACGGCGCTCATCTGCTCGTCGATGATCTCCTTGTCCATCCAGTCGATCTGGCGCTTCACGAGCGCGAGCGCCTCGCTCTGCGCGATGGGCTGCACGTGCAGCGTCACGTTGAGCGGCAGCGGCAGGTCGATGATGGAGGCGAGGTAGGTCTCCTCGATGACTGACCCGAAGCTGCGCACCGCGAGCACCGCGCCGTAGCGCCCGTCGCTGCGGAAGCAGTCGGACCTGCCCTCGGGCTTGAAGTCGAGCGTGGAGGGCATGACGAAGTCCTTCGTGCGCGCTCCCGACGTCGGGGACAATTTGTCCCAGGAGAACTCGAAGCGCGACCCCGGGCGCAGCTGCCCCTGCAAAAGCTCGAGCCTCTCGACGCCGTCGAGGGCGCGCGACGAGCAGCGTATGCGCGCGAGCGTCTGCTCCACGTCGCCCCGGATGCGCGCGAGCTTGGGCACCGCGGCGTCGACGTCGTCGGCGCCCACGGCGTAGGTCAGGTAGCGGTGGCGCACGAGGTTCGAGACGCCCTCGCGCATCTTGTCGTTGAGGATCCGGTTGTACTCTTCGGCGAGCCCGGCGGTGGCGCGCTCCCCGGGCTCGAAGAAGACCTTGCGGCCGACCTCGTCGGCGGGGATGGGCGCGTTCACTACCTGGAGCTGCACGTGGGAGTCCGCCGGGAAGTAGTTGAACAGCGAGCTCATCACGGTGAAGGCCGTCTCGCGCGCCTCCTTGCGCGCGGACTGGTAGCTGATGTCGGAGAACTCGACCGTCTGGCTGAACACCCCGGGCATCACCTGGGCGATGCCGTCCCTGTACATGGCGTCGTAGCCGACGTAGGCGGCCATCTCGCGCGAGCGGTCGCGCTCCCGGCGGCGCCTCTGCCGCTCGGCCTCCGCGCCCTTCGAGGCGTCCTTGCGCCCGCCCGTGCCGCCGAGGAGCAGCCCGAGGGTGCTCGGGCGCTTCGGCCTATTCTCCTTGTTGCTTCTTGCTCGGCTCATAGAGCTCGGCTCCTTTCTTCCTTGCCCTGCGCCTCGCGCGACGTCCCGGGCGGCCCGGGCGCGGCGAGCCCTCGGGGAGGCTCCCGGCGAGGCAGGGCTCGTACGCGAGCAGCTGCGGGGAGAGCTCGTGTGCCGCCAAAAGCGGCAGCAGCTCCTCGGCGCGCATGCCGAAGGGCCGCCAGAACCCGGCGAGCCAGAACGGCATGCTGCAGAGCATGATCGGGAAGGCCGCGTCCGCGACGTCGGCGTGCAGGCCCAGGTGGACGAAGGCCGCCGCCCCGACCGCGCTGCCGAAGCCGAGCGACACGCATGCGAGCGTGCGCAGGCTCATCTTCCCGACGATCTTCTCCTCGTACTCCCCGATGTCCTTCTGCACCGGTATCCGGAGCGCCATCCGCGACGCCCCCTATGCCGGCAGCCAGGACGTGTCCAGCTGCCCGAAGTAGACCGACGCGGCGATGATGATCGCGCCGCCGGCGATGGTGGAAATGGCGGTCGCGATCTGCGGGCCGCCCTGCTGCTCCCTGATGGCCAGGCCGAGCGAGACCGCTCCCCACACGACCAGGAAGCCGCCGAGGAAGGTCACGCAGCCCGACACGAGCTTGATGACGTTTGCGAGCATGCTGCTCTCCTTTGCTTTCGGTTGACGATGTTCCTTGCTGCTCCTCCCCCGCGGCGGGGGAGGCCCGCGCCCTCCGCGGCCCCGTCACGAGGCGCCGTCCTTCCGCCTGCGGTACTCCGCGAAGTCGAACGGGCCGCGGCGCGTGGCCTCCTCGAGCAGGCGCGAGCGCGGGTGGCGCTCGAGCCGGTACTTCCGGTCCATGAGCGGCATGCACCCGTTCACGAGCACGAGCGCGTCCTCGCGCGGCATGCGCGCCACCTCGGCGGGCTGTATGAGGTCGCGCTCGGAGATGCCGCGGTTCACGGTCCGGGTCCAGCCGGCGCCCCGCGAGTCGCTCTGCGTCTCGCTCGCCACCGTCTGCTTGCCGGCCATCTTGCTGATCTCCTCGTTGGTCTCGTTCGCCTTGCCGCCCAGGTAGAGCAGCGTGTCGCAGGCGTTCACGATGGTCTCGGCGTTGTTGTCGCCGTAGGTCTCCTTCAGCTGCGAGAGCGACTGGGCGATCATCGAGACGGCGATGTTCCTGCTGCGGGTGACGGCGATGGTCCGCTCGAAGTCGGGTATGCGCCCGATGTTGGCGAACTCGTCGAAGACGAAGTGCACCGTCGTGGGCAGCGAGCCGCCGTGCGCCTCGAGCGCCTCGGCGCAAAGCGCGCTCACGGCCGTATCCATGAGCAGGGCGAACAGGAAGTCGAAGGTCGAGTCGGTGTCGCTCATAGACGCGAAGAGCGCGACCTTGGCGCCCTCGTCGCCCATGTGGGCGAGGTCGAGCTCGTCTTTGGAGGTGAGGTCGCGCACGGCGCGGATGGAAAGCGGCTTCAGGCGGACGTTGCAGCTCGAGAGCATCGACTTCATGGTGTCGCCGGCGGCCACGCGGAACTCGCGGTAGCTCGCGAGCGCGAAGTCGTCGGGCGGCGCGGGCTCGCGGACCTTGACCCACTCCCACGCGCCGTCCTCCTCGGAAAAGCCGCGCAGCGATCCGCCCTCCGCCGAGGCGCCGCCGCGCCTGACGTAGCGCTCGCCGGTCTCCAGCTCGCGGAACACCATGTCGAGCGGGCTCATGTAGCCCGGGTCGTCGCGGGCGTCGGCGAGCGAGAGCAGCGTGAGCAGCCCGTCGAGGTTTCGGTCGGCGGGCTCGCAGTGCATGACGAGGTAGGCCGTGAGCGCGGTGTAGACCAGGCGCTCGGCCTTCTCCCAGTAGGGGTCGCCCTTGTGGTCGGCGTCGCCCTCGGTGTTGGCGACGATGCCGCGGGCGAAGCGGATGACGCCCGCCTCGTCGCGTATGTAGGCTATGGGGTTGAAGCGCATGGAGCGCGTGAAGTCGATGGTGTCGAACGCGCGGATCTCGTAGCCGAGCTCCGCCAGCGCGCTGCCCATCTCGCGGATGAGCGTGCCCTTCGGGTCGGTCACGAAGAAGCTGGCGTTGGCCTGCAGGAGGTTCGGCTTGACGTAGTAGCGCGTCTTGCCGGTGCCGGGTCCTCCCACCACGAGCACGTTGTCGTTGGTGTCGGTGGAGAGGTCGAACCTGCGGCTCACGAGGCGGATGCGCGCGTTGTCGGTGAGGATGATGTTGTTGTCGGGGTCCTTGGGGTCGCCGAAGGGCGCGATGTCCTTGCGCGTGGCCCACCTGGAGCTACCGTGCTCCTCGCCGTCGCGCCGGGCCCCCTTGGTCCCCAGTGAGCGGGCCCAGGCGAGGAGCGCGCCGCACGCGCAGGCGGTCCCGGCGCACAGGGGAACCGCCTCCGCGGAGAAGACGCGCCCCGCGCGGAGCGCCGCGGGGATCGCCGCCATGGCGGCCTCCGGGTCGAGGATCGGGCTCGTGCCCGACGCCGCGATTGCCGCGGCCGCGAAGTCTCCCGCGGCGAACGCCGCCGCGGCCAGCGCGGCCGCCGCCTGCCACCTCATCTCTCGGGCCCCTCGATCTGGCGCGGGCCGCGGTCCCGGCCGATGCCCTGGCTGTGGGCCCTCGACGCCTCGCGCGCCCGCTCGGCGCGCTCCGCCAGCCGCTCGGGCGCCTGGCGCCTCTCGGCGATCTCGGAGAGCCGCTCCCTTGCGCGATCGGCGGCCTTTCCCGTCTCTTGCTCCAGCTGGCGGAAGGCCTCGTCGACCTCGGGGGCGTCCTCCACCTTGAAGAGCAGCCAGTCGCGGCCCTCGCCGGGGATGATGTGGTGCTCGACCGACGCGGCGCGCAGCTTGTCGGAGACGACCTCCTTGATCGTCGCGTACTCGGGAAGCCCAGAGAGCTCCTCGAGGCTGAGCTTCGCGTAGGCCGGCACGCCGTCGGCCGCGATGGGCTCGGCGCGCCCGCCGGCGATGGTCCCGCGGATTCCCGCGAGGCGCTCGGAGAGCTCCCTCGCGCTGCGCGCCATTGCCTCGGCGCCGGCCTCCTGGCCGATCCTCAGCATCCAGTCGAGCAGCTTGCCGCCCGCCTCGTCCCCGTAGTCGCTCGCCATCCCGCGCCTCCCTTCCAGTCGAGATGAAAAAGGGCGCCTTCGCGCCCCGGTCGTCCCTATTCGGCCCCGACGGCCCTCTCGCGCGCCATTGGGGCGCGGGCTTCCTGCCCGGCGTGCGCGCGGCTCGCCTCGCGGGCGGACGCGGCGCGCTGCGCCAGCGGCTCGGGAGCCTTCTCGTGCAGATGGGCCCACTCGCCGCTGCGGCACTGCTCCGGCGTCGCCTCGCACATGTCGCGCATGGCGCGCTCGAACCGCTCGGGCTCCTGGGCGATGGCGCCGAAGCTCCAGCTCTCGAAGCCGGTCCACGCGTCGCCGTCGCGCTTGAGCGTCCACCACTCGTCGCCGCCGTTCACCTGCTGGATGAACGCGAGGTCGCGGTAGCAGAACCCCTGGCGTATGGCCCAGTTGCCCGAGCCGAGCGCCTCGCGGAGCCTGTCGACGCTGTCCGTGCGGGAGAACTCGTAGGGGTACTCCTCGAGGAACGGGTCGTCCTGCCAGTCGAAGCCGCCGACCTTGAGCCAGCCGTTCTCCTGGCACTTCTCCACGAGCCCGTCGTGCTCGCGGCCGGTTATCCTCTCGAAGCCGTCCATGGGCCCTCCGCCTTTCGTTTGTTGCTTGGCGGGCGGCGTCCTCGCGATGGGGGCACGGTGCGAGTCGGAGCAGGCGTGCGTGCCGGCGCGTCGGCGCCGCCCAAGACGTGTATAGCGATTTCGATTGCGGCGGGCATCGGGGCCGCCTGCGATGGGTCGAGCTGGGTCGAGCCGTCCGCGCCTCCACGGGAAGCGCACAAGCTAGCCGAGGCGGCGCCTGTCCCTTCCGCCCAGGTAGACGGTCCTGCAGGTCTGGGAGATCCTGCTCGCGATCGCCTCTGCCGTGACGCGCTCGCCGCGCCTTGCGAGCCTGTCCGCCAGCGCGCCCGGCGCGTAGTTCGACGTGACGATGGTCGGGCGCATGTCCTCGTAGCGCGCATCGAGCACGCTGAACACGGTGCCGACGGACCATTCCGTCGCGTCCTCCTTGCCGAGGTCGTCGAGCACGAGGACGTCGCACTTGGCGTACCGCGCGACGGCGGCCTCGGTGCCGCCCTCGTCGAACGTGGCCTTCACGCGCTCGAGCATGCCCTTGGCCGTCGTGAAGGCGACGTCGTAGCCGGCCTCGGCGAACAGCCTGGCCATGGCGGAGGCGGCGTGCGTCTTGCCGGCGCCGACGCCCCCGTGTATGTAGAGCCCGGCGCCCCCGTTGCCCGCGAACGAGGCGATGTACTCGGCGAACTCGGGGCGGTCGGCCTCGGCGGCCCAGTAGCGCCTGGGGATGCCCGCGCGCGAGAGCGCCTTCTCCCGGCGGGCGGCCTCCTCCTTGGCGGCGAGGGCCGCGCGCCTTCGCGCCTCGGACTCCCGCTCGCTGGCTGCGCCCTCGCACGGGCAGGGGGCGGCGGAGACCCAGGCGACCCTGCCCGCCAGCGCCGCGCCGAGCGGATCGAGGGCGGCGCCGCAGTGCGGGCACGCCCTCGGCTCCGGCTCGTCGAAGGAGAGCCCGGCCGCACGGGCCTGCTCCAGGGTGATGAGTCCCGCTCGGTCCATCGGGCGCCCCTTCCTTATCTTCTGAAGTCCTTGTTGTCCCTTTTGCTTATTGGGTGGCATATCGTCAGGGGTTTCCCTGTCATCTCGTCAGGGGTTCGGGCTGCGAACCCTGACGGTTCGTCACCCTTGTTCTCGGCGAACCCTGTCATTTCGTCACCCTTTCGCGCCGGGAACCCTGACGAATCGTCAGGGGTTGCCAGCGCTCCGGGCGGCAGCCTCTCGCGCACGATGCGGTACCGCTTGGTGGCGTGCCCGCGCGCCGGGGCGTGCACGCCGCATTCCTCGATGAGGCCCCGGTCGAGCAGGTCGCGGATGGCGCGGTGGACGCTGCGCTCCTGCACGTTGAGGAATCGTGCCAGGCCACCCTTGCTCTCGAAGTAGCCGCACCCGGCGTCGCAGAAGCCGAAGATGCGCGCGTAGACGAGCAGGGGAAGGCCGGAGAGGCCCAGGTCCGCCATCATGAAGTGCCGTACCGCCGTGAACTCGCGCGGGGAGGGGCCGTCGCGTCCCCTCGGGCCTGCGGCTGCCATCGGCGCTAATCCCTTCTGGGCGAGCCGACGATGCTGTTCCGCTCGACCCATGCGACGAGCTCGTCGTGCAGAACGATGCCGTCGCGCGTCTTGCCGCCGATGTAGCGGATCGGGAACGGGTCGTCGGGGTCCTTGGCGAGCCGGTACATTGCGTCGCGGCTGATGCGCAGCATCGCGCACGCCTCGTCGGCGCCGAATATCGCGTTGGTCGATGCGATGAGCCTCACCTGGCTCCTGCTAATGCTCTTGGTCATGGTCGTCCTCGAGCTCCTTTCGTCTCGAGGCTCCCTCGCGTGCCCGGCCGCGGGCGGCTCCCGGGGCGGTCGCCGCCGTCATTTCCTGCCGCTCCTCGACTCGATGTAGGCGTCCACTGACGCCCTCGACACCAGGAGCTTCCTTCCGAGCCTGTACGAGTCGATCTCTCCCGACCAGATGAGGTCGTACGCCTTGTTTCGGCTCGCCCTCATGTACTCCTGCATCTCGATCACCGTCATCCATTCGTCCCGATCTCGGCTTCCCTCGGGCGCGGCGCATTCGGCTGTGCGTGCCATGGTTCCTCCAATCTTCCCGTGCGGCACCGCGCGAGGACACCGCACGACACCGTGTGCCTTTTCGTCTGCACGACGATTGAACCGCCTGATGGCGATTGGTGAGCACGGCAGGAGCGGAGACGGGTCGAAGTGGGTCGAGCTGGTCGTGCCTTCACGAAACGGCCATGAGCCGCGTGCCTTAGCTCGCGGCTAAGTCCCTGAAAAGTAAAAGGCACCCATGCGGGCGCCTGCCTAGTAGCTGGAGTTGTTCGGTTGTGGTCGGAATGCTCGTCTTCCGCGGTGCTGTCGTCCGGGGTCCGGCATCTGTCGTTCGCCTCTTCTGTCGTGTTTGATGTTGCGTGTTCTGCGAGCGACCTTGTGCAGGTTCTTCAACCCGTTGCCCCAGGTGCACCCGGATAAATGGTACCCATCCGTTGGGACACGACCTGCTGTGGTTGTCATTTCGGACGAATGGGAGCAGACGAACGGCGCGAGGATGCGAGCCGAATTCGAGTTAGTCAATATTGGCTTTTGAATCGGACCGATTGGGATTGCCTCATTGCCGGCAGCTCTTCGAGTCCAATCGTGAAATAGCTGCATCCAGTGCGGCTTTGTAGCCCTCTGATGCTGCTTCGTAATCTTGGATATAGGATTCTAGGTCGGAGGCGACGGCATTCGGGAAGCTCTCGACCCACCGTTTCCCCTTAGGCTTCGCCAGCCTCACCGCGCCGTCCATCCCGAATAGCCACCTGTAAAAGGTCGGAGACGGCATCACGCTGACGCAGGCGTAGCCGATGACGTTTCTTTCGTCGCTCTCGTCGATGTGACAGAATTTGAGGTCGTGGCCGAACCTTTCGTAAACGTACTTGGCATGAGTGCCGGATACTTCCAGGAACAGCTTTCTGGCGGTGCCCGAGCCGAACATGTCGACCCGCTGGCGCGTGTCCGCGACCACGCGCGTCCTCAGCGCCTCTACCTTATCCCGATCCGACACCGGTTTTCCTGTGATAACTAGGTCTGTGATGTCGTCTAGTCGATGGAAGTGGGGGATGGGAAAGCCGCTTTCATCGAGATGCATACTCTCGAGATAGTAACGGCCGAAGCTGAACACGATCGCAACCGGGTCCTCCTCATAGAACCCGACTTTTACGGTGGGTCCGCTCATCAGGTGAACCTGCTTCTTGAAGGCGACCTTTTCGTTCATCCGGATTGCTCGGGATACGGCATGGAGGACGCCAAAAAACATATCAGTGTCTTTACCGGCTTTGCGGTCGACAAACACGGTTTCTATGCTTTCGTCAACGTCGTAGTCGGAGGAGAAAACGAGCACCTTCGAGGAAATTGCTTCCTTCTGCGCCTCGCCGATGAAGGAGCTTGTCCCCACTACGTCGGAAATCAGGATTGCCTCCTCGGATGACAAGGGCTTGTTTATAGCTCTGAACCCAATGTTCTCACCGTGGCTTGGTATCGCTACGCGGATTCCCATTGGCATGCTTTCGCTTATCTGGTGGAGGTCCTTGAGAATGGCATTCTCCGACGTCGGCCTCTCGGAGCAAATGCCTATGACGCGCGCGATTTCCGATGCGGATATGCCCGTCCTCTCATCGGTGAAGCGGACGAGGAGGTCGAGAACGGACAGGATCCTGCTTCTCGATGTGCCGCTCGCCGCGAATCCGGCTTCCTTTAACTCGGAGATCTCCTCCTCGGTGAATGTCCTAGACATTGCAGGTCCTCCATAAACAGCTTTATTGCCTATGAAATTGTAGGCAATCCAAACCAGTCAGAGGAGACGAAATTCCGATGACGGTTGAAAATAAGGGTCGAAGCAATGGAAGAGAGAGTAGGGAGCCAACTATGAACGACGCCGGACGGGCGGTGAACGCCCCGACGATTTCGTCAGCCGATGCCGTAGCGGAGGCGGCGTGCGATAACGGAAGGAGGATCCTCGGCTTTTCGCCGGAGCAGCTGATCGCCGCTTGCGGTCTGGCCTTGATGGGCATCGCTGTTTTAGTCGGGTCGAACTACAGCCTCTCTATCGCCAAAGGTGATTTCAGGCTTGATCTGCGCCCTGCGTGCTAGGCGATGCGCCCACGCGGAAGCAACAACCGCTGTTGTGGGACGCGGCGTCGTCGACGCGTGACGCGCCCCAAGGAATTAACTCTCGATTCGAATGATAGGAGACGATATGGAATGCAATGATTTCCCCGAAGTTGGCACCAGGTTGACGTACGGGGAGGCGATCCCCGTTTACGATCGCTTCGAGCGGTCGATGCTCGAGAAGGCGTACGGGGCCGGGCTCCTGCCCGCGGTGGGGCTGTACGACCTGCTCTGGCAGCTTGAGTCGCTCGCGCAGAAGTTCGGAATCGAGGGCAAGGGGGGCCTTCTCAAGGCTCAAGAAGGAGATTCGGTCGTTTTCGAGCGAGAGGACCGCTCTGGCGAACGGGGTGAACGGCGAGAGGTTCTACCTTTTGCAGAACCAATCGGCGCTCAAGCAGCATGATGAGACTCATCTTTTCAAGGTCGGAATCGACGGAAACAAGCTTGCTGATGACCTCGACGAAGCTCTCGAGCTGCTTTCGAAAGAGGCCTCAAAGAGCGACGAGTACGGCGATACGTATTCGCGCGACTGGATGGAGCGAGCTTCCGACAAGCAAGAAAAAGACCCTTTCTTGAAATGGGCCGGAATCGGGTTTTGCGCGATGATGGTCTGCCTCGGAATCTCGATGCTCGTCCATTCGGTCTTCCAGATCGGCTTCTGCTCCAAGTGGTTTCTCTGATGCGGAAGCTGGCAACTAGGACGACCGTCGTTCAGGTCATCAACTCATAGACGCGTCAACGTGGGGCTTCTCGTTTCGTCGATAGATGACGGAGATGTTTGACCTGCGAATTTGCCACCAGCGTGCAAGCCACGGCGCTGCCTCACCTGCGGTTACGGACTGGTGGCTTGCGCCCGGGAAGGCATGAACCCTACGGACATTCCTCGCGCTCCCGCCCTTAAAACCGGCCACGATGGTCTTTAGGGCGGGAGCGCGAGGTCCACGCCCTGGGTTCGAAGTCACTCTGCGCTCGTGTCCCCAAGGTAATTTCCGTCTCTGTAGATGACCTTTTGAGGCCCCATGAGCTTCAGCCCCTCACCGCAGATAATCAGCATCCCTTGTTCAACCAATGAGGGAAGACGGTCAGTTGGGTACGAGATATCGTAACGCTTATGCGATCCGATTCTCTTGAAGTACACACCCGAGAACGATTGGGCTTTTCCATATCGGTCGGGATCGGATTCTTCGTCGTCGGGGCAAGCAAACAAGGCGGCCTCGGGGGAATCGTCGCCATCGAGATAAAAAACGGGAAACTCAAGAGGATTGCCTTTAGGAACGGCCGCCGATGCCACGTAGTTGCAGAGCTTCCACTCCTCGCTTTTCTGCACGCAATCGCTTTCGATGCCGAGGAGGCTTCGCATTTCAGTATCGATGCTGTAAGAACCTAGGACTAAGTAGAAAGCCAAGAGGACTGACGACCGGGCGCTTTCCATCTCGGTCCAATCGTAGAGATTGTCTTTGTGAGCAATGCCGTTCCTCATCGTTCGAGCGCTTTGGAGTGCGCGAATTATCGACTCGTACGTATCCTCGCTTATCGCCGTATCGAGAAGGTCTTCATTGCGGCTGTACAGCTGCTGCTTCTCGCAAACATAGTCGCCGAAGAACCTTGTGAGCCTACCGAGGTCTAAGACATATTCGAAACCATCCGTGAAAAGCTCATCGTTGATTTCGATTTCTCCGTCCTTGACTTCTATGTGTCGCGATTTGTCGGGAACGCCATCTCTTTTCGCAGGCAGGTAGTAAGGGTTTTCTCCGAGCTTTTTGCCGTAGTAAATACGCCTACTCTTCGATTTCGAAGTCTTATGTATGGCGTAAAGAAATCTGTACAGGAATTGTTCGAGCGATTTGAAGTACTCCAACGCGATGGGGGCGAAATCTATGCATCCTGCATGCGTTAAAGAATCCCTTAGCCATTCTGCGGTCTGGAAGCTTACTGCGAAATCCGTGTCACCGGTCAACGCCGAGTATCTGCCGTCTACGACAAAGCTCTTGTCTATGGCCATTCTCTGTTCGGACCCCAATTCCACGTCTGGTTTGTAGCCGATCAGACGGTCTCGGATGTCTCTCCTGAAATGGCCCATGCGCAAATGGTTAAGCGATTTGGTTATGCTCAAGCCATAGTAGGAACGCGCTTTCTGCCTAAGCTCAACCACAGCCTCCTCGAATTTGTCGAACTCCTCTTGTGGAAAGAACAGGCGGAAGAACTCTTTAACCGAGATGTAGGGCGTAGCGTCCTTCACCGACTCGTAATTGAGAACCTCCCTCTTCGCTCCGTCCATAACCAAAGAGACGTAGGTGATTTTCGATACCCCAAAGTTTTCCCTCAGCGAATCCTCAAGCTCTTTCGGGAGACTCTGGTCTAATCCAGGTTCCTTGAATACAAAAACGCTCGGGGAGCCATCGACATCCACCTTGATTATGCGGACCACCCTCTTGCTCGCTTTGAGGACGGTCGGCCCGGCTAGGCCGTCTTTTGGGAGATATTGGTAAGCATCGCTTCTGCGAACGCGGGCACGTAGTGTTATGTATCCATATTCTGTAAGAAGCATGGAAATCGACTCGCAAATCAGTCGATACATGCACTCATTGGCTCTGTCCATGATGAAGGTATAGTTAAGCCGTTCGGACCCTGAGACATTGCATAGATTTTCAGGTATTAAAGAGGTTCCTCCCCTCGACTCGGAATAGCCGCTTTCATCCCTCCAGCCATCTCGAATTTTCTTCAACTCGCTTAAGCCTTCTCCAAGAAGGAATTCTTTGTAGATCGGTTCGCTATTCATCCAATACCTCGTTTTCTCTGCGTGTTTACAGCCTTGCACGAGCGAATCGCTCCCATAGGCGTATCGCGGACCGCATATGAAAAAGGAGGCTACGGAGGCGGGCCAAAAGTGCTGGCTCGGGCCATGCCGCCGTCACCTATATTTTCAGGCTCCATTGCCTGCGTTGGATGGCATTATCTCACCGCGTTGCCTCGGGAGCCATCCCGTGCGGCGGACAAAGGCAAACCCAGGGGCAGTTAGTGGAGAAGCCGCTATTAGGCCCCTAATCGCGAAAGCGGTTCAACTCATGAGTAAGCCACCTGAGACTACTCACTTTTCCCACGAATGGCGAAGGGTCGCGACCTGGGGTTTTGCAAATGGCGCGCAAACCACCCGCGCTGATTCACTTACGATTGCAGCTGGCGGCTTGCGGGTTAAAGGGCGGTTGAGTTTCAAAACGGGCGCTTTCGGCGCTATTGAGCCTCCAAAGTCGGCCCGCTGCACTCTTTGGGACAAAAATAAAAACTCAAAGCCCTGAGTTCGAAAAAAGTATTTGAAGTTGTCCCGACTTTTGTCCCCGAAGCCGACGAAGCGCGACATGGCGTTACCTGGCGGCACTCGATTCGAGACGGCACCGAAAACTGGATGCAACTGGAATGACGGGACATCAGAACTGCTGCCATCGAGTGGGAGTAATACCTCCGAGCTAGAGAATACGGTTGTTCTCGTCGTGTAACGCGCGGATGGCAGCGTTGGATCGCAGCCATCCGCGCGTTTTCTACTTGCACACAAGCGGCAAAGCCTCAGCCATATCCCCATCGATTGATACCGAATGTGGGATGGAGTCGTCGACTTCGGCGCTGTTGTAGTTCATGCGAATAAGTGTCTGGCCGGTAGCTCTCGCAATGTGCTCGAACGGAGTGCGAATCCATATGGGAGTGTTCCACCCGACTCCGAGCTCCACGAGGAGCGTTGGTTTCTCCGAAATCTGCGACACGAAGTCTCGGTAGCGTTCTTGCGCGGCATACCAGTCATCAGTGTGGACGAAGGTGCCGTCAACGCGCAGGTGCATCATCATCGGTTTGCCGCACACATCGCATGTGGGAATGAGCGCCTTATCGGTAATTCGTGTTCGAGTTCCATTCTCGGTATCGCGTTCGATGGCTGCGAATATCTCGGCATTGGGGCGGATGCCGTGCTCGCCGGTCATACATTGGATGTGAGCGTAATCGCCCTGTGCGGCAAAGATACGATCCTTGTCGAATCCCGCCTTCTCGAACTGCATATCAACGTTCGTCGTGATGACGAAGTATTCACGGCTGCGAACCCACTCATGGAGCTCCACATACAATGCGGCGGCATCTGTATCTAAGCAGTTCACAGTGGCGTGATGTGCCCAGTATGCCCAGCGGTCTTCGGGAGTTGGGAACGGGTAGAAGCCCGCCGAGTACATATCCGTCATTCCGTAGCGTTGAATGAAAGCCGGGAAATTCTTGCGGAAACGTTCGCCGCCGTAGCTGAGCCCAGCAGCCGTCGACAGACCTGCTCCGGCACCGATGAGGACGCGGTCGGCAGATTGCATGAGCAAGCGTGCCTTGTCGATAGATGCGCTGCGATCTTCGGGCGTCATTCGATGCGTAGTGGCAAAATTGATCATGCGACTTTCCTTCTTACTCGAATTCGAGCACATCGCGGTAGATGGCTTCGTCGGTTTCGCCGTAGACGTTGAAAACGACGCGCATGGGGGATTGTGGATGGTCGACGAGCCATTGGCGCACCGTCCGTGTAGCGATCTCGGCGGCTTCTCGTTGAGGGAATCCGAAGACACCCGTGGAGACACAGCACAGGGCGATTGAAAGACAGTCATGTGCGGCAGCCGTGTCGAGGCAGGCGGTGTAGCAGTTCGCGAGTTGCTGTCGGTGCTCGTCGGTTGGTTTTCCGTTGGCTATTGGGCCGACGGTGTGGATGACGTATTGTGCTGGCAGATTGTAGGCGCTGGTGAGGCGGGCATGAGCTGTCGGCTCCTCGTGGCCCTGCTCCTCCATGAGGGAGGCCATCTCGGCACGTAGTTGCACGCCAGCGAAGGTGTGAATCGCATTGTCGATACAGGAGTGAAGCGGATGCCAGCACCCTGTCATTCCCGAGTTTGCGGCATTGACGATGGCATCGGTAGCCAACGTGGTGATATCGCCCCGCCAGAGCAACATGCGGGCATCTTCCTGGCAGGGGATGGCGTCGGCTACAGTGCTGATTCCTTTCTCAGAGATGAGTGTTGAAAGGAGCTCATCTTGAGCAGTGAGAAATTCCGGCCTTGCTCTCCACGGCGGCCTGACGTTCATCATCGCGCGCACGGGGTTCCATAAGGTTTCGAAGCGCGCGTCCTCCGCGTCTAAGGCACGTGTGATGACATCGGGCACCTCTCTGCCGTGAGCGTGAGATTCTTCGATGAGATATCGGAGCACGGCCCGTGCGAGTTCCTCTTTGCGCTTTGTTTCCACATCTCGCCTTTCTTATCCACCGCTAACATCTTCGTCGTACACCTATTCTCAGGAGTGATGACGCGTCGCGGGCCACAGCGTGCGCGGAAGATGCGTCCCCTTGAGCATAGGCCTGTGCCTACGTATCACCAGTATCAACGTAGGCACAGGTCCATCGTGCGTAATCAGAACTTGCCGTTGGTGTTAGCCCATGTGTCAGGAGCGGCGATGGTTTCCATCACGTCCCAATGTTCGGCAATCTTTCCGTCCTCAATGCGCCATAGGTCGTAGTAGCTCGTCGGCTCGCCCGCGAAAGTTCCTTCGCTCACGCCGAGCACCATGTTTCCGTCAGCAAGAACCATATGCGTCGTGTTGTAGACCATGCTGATACCCTGCTTCTCCATGCCGGCGAGCGCAGCTCCCAAGCCTGACAGTCCATCATCGATGGCGGTGTTGTGCTGCAGGTAGGTATCACCATTGAAGTAATCGGGCGTCTTTTCGGGGTGCTTGCCTTGCATGACATCGACGAGGAAGTTCTCCACGACGGTCCGATTCGCCTCAGTCTTGTCCTTCTCACGTGCCTCGGTCACGCCGTCAATCTGCGTGCGGCCTGCCGGGTTGGGTTCGCTTGCGAGCGCAGCAAGATTGTCCCAGTGTTCGGCGATCTTCCCATTGTTATCGAAACGGAAGATGTCAAATGCCACCTGGTCGCCTGCGCCTGCGAAGTTGTAGACGTTCTGCAAGAACACTTTATCGCCGTCTTCGAAGGCGCGGATGTTCGTGACGGTTGTTTTCACCGGGGCGCTCGCGAGGTACTCCACGCTGTGGAGGAAGGAGTCCCGTCCGGTGCCGTAAGCGAGATTGTGTTGGATGTAGTTCTCATCGAGGAGGTTCGCTGCAGTGGCAGTGTCGCCGTTGGCGAAGGTGTTGATGAGTGCCAATGCTTTCGTTACCTGTTCCGACATGTCGGGGTCCTTTCGGTTCGTGTTTTCTCGGAGGCTCGGTGCCCTGAGTGTTATTGTTAACTGCATGAGTTACCTTTTGTAAGTAGGCACTATATTGTGCTGTAGTTTCCGAAAGGTAACTATTGCGGTGAGAGTGTGGTGCTATCAAGGAAATGGTTGATATGGCAGGAAAAATGGTCGACGAACTCCCGTTGTGCCCGGTTGAGACAACGCTGTCGTTTATCGGGAGTAAGTGGACGGTGCTTATTCTGCGCGATCTCCTTGCGCACGGGACGTTGAGATTTAAGGAGCTTCAAAAGTCGATCGGAAGTGTCTCCCAAAAGATGCTTACGGAGAAGCTTCGTGCCATGGAGGCGGTTGGGCTGGTCAGGCGAGAGGTGTTCGCTGAGGTGCCTCCCCGTGTTGAGTATTCCTTGACGCCTCTGGGGGAAACGCTCAAGCCGATCCTTGATGCGATGTCGACGTGGGGCACAACCTATAAAGCATCGCTTGTGTCCGAGGGTGCCGAGTGATGTCCGGGCCGCGTTCTACGTGAGCAAGGGGAACAAGGGGAATGTCGATGTGGGCGAGCCTTGCAGGTGTGCCGCGTAGTCGTGAAAGAGCTCGCGGCGTGGGGGCAAGATGGGTGCCGATTACCTCGCTGAGAAAACAAAAATTGTCGGGGATCACATTTTTATAAAAAATATCTCTGCTATGTGCGCTACGTAACTATATGATGCCCGCAATAACTAATCTTTATATCGAGATATTTCCTCATTGATATTTTCGCGCTCGGAGCTGGACGGGAAGGGCTAGCACATAAAGCCGGTGCTCGCAGGGCCGATTGTCCTAGGAGAATCCGGGCCTTTCTCACATAGCTAAAACTCCGTACTTTTCGGCTTGATCTCGCCAAGTGTGGGCTGTCTAACGCACATTCAGACGGATGAATCACAGCCTGTAGTCCCAAAAAGTAGTAATACTAGAACTATCCATTAGGACTACCCTCCAGGAGATAAAGCAATGGAGCGCACCGAATCGGGTGTAGAAACCACAGCCACAGACGCATGGGCAGGTTTTGCCACCGGTAATTGGACCGAGAACATCGACGTCCGTGACTTCATCCAGAGGAACTACACGCCTTACGAAGGTGACGCATCGTTCCTTGCCGGCCCCACGGAAAAGACCCTCAAGGTTTGGGATACTCTTTCCAACAAGTACCTCAATGTGGAGCGTGAGCGCCGTGTCTACGACGTGGACACCCACACGCCTGCAGATATCGACGCATTCCCGGCCGGGTACATCTGCGAAGAGGACGACGTCATCGTCGGCCTCCAGACCGATGTTCCGCTCAAGCGCGCAATGATGCCGAACGGCGGATGGCGCATGGTCAAGCAGGCCATTAAGGAAGCGGGCAAGGAAGTTGATCCTGAGATCGAAAAGATCTTCACTCGCTACCGCAAGACGCACAACGATGCCGTGTTCGATATCTACACCCCGCGCATCCGTGCAGCTCGTTCCTCCCACATCATCACCGGGCTCCCGGATGCATACGGCCGTGGCCGTATCATCGGTGATTACCGCCGCGTTGCCCTCTACGGCGTTGACAAGCTCATCGCCGACAAGCAGGCATCGAAGGATCTCCACGCTGATGAGCCATTCTCCGAGCACTGGGCACGCTACCGCGAGGAGCACGCCGAGCAGATTAAGGCCCTCAAGAAGCTCAAGGTCCTCGGCGAGGAATACGGCTTCGATCTCGGCCGCCCGGCAGCGAACGCCAAGGAAGCTGTGCAGTGGGTGTACTTCGGCTACCTCGCTTCGGTGAAGTCGCAGGACGGCGCCGCTATGTCGATCGGCCGTCTCTCGGCATTCCTCGACATCTACTTCGAGCGCGATCTCAAGGCTGGGCTCATCACCGAGTCTGACGCACAGGAAATGATTGACGCCATCGTCATCAAGCTCCGCATCACGCGTTTCCTCCGCACGATCGATTACGATCAGATCTTCTCCGGCGATCCGTACTGGGCAACCTGGTCGGATGCAGGCTTCGGTGAGGACGGTCGTACGCTCGTCACGAAGACGGCATTCCGCCTCCTCCAGACCCTGCGTAACCTCGGCCCGGCTCCGGAACCGAATATCACGATCTTCTGGGATCCGAACCTTCCCAAGGGTTACAAGGAATTCTGCGCAGCAATCTCCATCGAGACTTCGTCGATCCAGTACGAGTCCGATCCGCAGATTCGTGGACACTGGGGCGACGACGCCGCTATCGCTTGCTGTGTTTCGCCGATGCGCGTGGGCAAGCAGATGCAGCTCTTCGGCGCTCGTGTGAACGCTGCTAAAGCTCTCCTGTACGCCATTAACGGCGGTCGCGACGAGATGAGCGGCAAGCAGATCGTTGAGGGCTACGAGGGCGTTCAGGGCGATGGCCCGCTCGACTTCGACGATGTGTGGAAGCGCTACGAGGAGATGCTCGACTGGGTGGTTGGCACCTACGTTGAGGCCCTTAACATCATCCACTACTGCCACGATCGCTACGCTTACGAGTCGATCGAAATGGCGCTTCACGATTCGGACATCGTCCGCACCATGGGTTGCGGTATCGCCGGACTGTCGATCGTTGCCGACTCGCTCTCTGCTATCAAGTACGCCAAGGTCACGCCTGTACGCGACGAGACCGGCCTTGTCGTTGATTACGTCACCGAGGGTGACTTCCCGAAGTACGGTAACGACGACGACCGCGCCGACGATATCGCCGCTACGGTTGTTCACACGGTCATGAGCAAGATCAAGGAGATCCCGCTCTACCGCGACGCGATCCCGACCCAGTCCGTTCTCACCATTACCTCGAACGTGGTGTACGGCCGTAACACCGGCGCCTTCCCGTCGGGTCACGAGAAGGGCACACCGTTCTCCCCGGGCGCAAACCCGGAGAACGGCATGGATACGCACGGCATGCTCGCCTCCATGCTTTCCGTTGGAAAGCTGGACTACGAGGACGCCCTCGATGGCATCTCGCTGACGAACACCATCACCCCGTCCGGCCTTGGCCGCGATAAGGATGAGCAGATCGACAACCTCGTTCAGGTGCTCGACGGCGGATTCATCCCCGAGGATTCCTTCCTCTCCTGACAACGTCCACAAGTAACTAACGGAAACATATTTTCAAGTAAAGGAGCCGAACATGGCCACCATGACCTACGAAGAGCGTCTTGCTTCGATGAAGGCAAACCGCGAGTCCAAGGGCGGCGTTGCTGGTCTGTACCACGCAAACATCAACGTTCTTAACCGCGAGACCCTCGAAGATGCTATGGAGCACCCGGAGAACTACCCGAACCTCACCGTTCGCGTCTCCGGCTACGCCGTGAACTTCGTCCGCCTCACCCGCGAGCAGCAGCTCGACGTGCTCTCCCGCACGTTCCACGCTGGCAAGTGAGTTCATGACTGAAACGCTTAACGCGAGTGCTGCCGGGGACCAGGATTTCCTGGCCCCGGCGGCCCGTATTTCGGGAAATGGCACGGCCGGTCTTATCCCTATGACCGACCTTGAGCACGCAGACCGTCTGCGCCGCATGCGCGAGGGAACTCTCGGCTCGATGCACTCCTGGGAACTCGTCACTGCTGTTGATGGGCCAGGTGTGCGAATGACGATCTTCCTCGCTGGCTGTGGTTTGCGCTGCCTCTACTGTCACAACCCTGATACGTTCCTCATGCGAGACGGTGAGCCCGTCGAGCTTGACGACCTCCTGCATCGGATCAAGCGCTACCGCAAGACGCTTAACGCCTCCGGCGGTGGCATCACCATCTCCGGTGGTGAAGCTATGATGCAGCCACACTTCGTCGCCAAGCTCCTCGAGGGCACGAAGGCCCTCGGCGTGAACACGTGTATCGACACCTCTGGTTTCCTCGGCCGAAACGTCACTGACGAGATGCTCGACAACATCGACCTCGTCCTTCTCGACGTCAAGGCCGGTATCCCGGAGCTTTACAAGAAGGTCACAACCGGCGAGCTTCAGCCGACAATCGACTTCGGTGACCGTCTGGCAGCGAAGGGGATTGAGACGTGGATTCGTTTCGTCCTTGTTCCGGGCCTCACGGATTCAACGGAAAACGTTGAAGCTGTCGCTTCGATCGTTGAGAAGTGGCCGAATGTGAGTCGTGTCGAAGTGCTGCCCTTCCACCAGATGGGCCGCGATAAGTGGAAGCGGCTCGGGCTTGAATACAAGCTCGACGATACTGAACCTCCGAATAAGGATCAGATCGAGGCTGCGCGTGAGATTTTCCGCTCACATGGCTTGACAGCCTACTGACAGCAGAGGTGCCCAGCGTTCAGACGCTGGGCACCTCCTTTTGTGCTGGGCTCCTCGTTTTCAGTAGGATGTGCCGTTGGCGCGGCTGAGGTTTCGCCGCACGCGGCGCAGAGCGAAATACGTCGCGATCGAGCTCAGACCGCTGACAAGAACGAAGGCGCCAAGCCAGAGCGAGAATCCGATGGCGGCGGAACCCGGATGCGCCATGACGATGGCGGCAGCGAGAATCCAGAGAAGTGCGCGCAGGAACCCGAGGAGCTTGTAACCGAGGGTCGGCAGCGTCCAGGCTTCCATGGCTTCAATTACTCCGCGGAACGTCAGCCAGAATCCGAGAGTCCATGCTGCGGCAGTGATTCCGGTTCCGGGGGAGAGGATAACGATGATTCCGGCAATGATGCCGAGGATACCCTTAACGATGAGCTGGCCGCGGTAAGCCTTGCTCGTGAAGGCAAGGTAAAGCGCTGTGATCCCATCGGTAAGCGCAAAGATACCCCAGATCGTGACAAAGGTGACGGCTGTCATCTCTGGCCAGATTAACGCTATGAGTCCGAAAATTGTCGAGACGATACCAAACAATAGTATGTTGCCTTGAATTCGGCTAAGAAGACTTTTCTCCATAAAGCATGATTCTAATTGTCTATGTTGCGTTGGGGTACTGCGTAATATCGCGAGGTAGCGCACAGAAAAGTACGCACAGAAAAGTATTCGTCGAGTTTTCTATAGTCAATAGACATATAACCGCAGCTAATAGGCGGTGTCTTGTCGGACTGCGCAGTATGCGATACGAAAAATGAGTATATCTGTATGTGCGCGAGCCGGTGTCGAGAGGAGAAGCGAGGTTCCACAAGGAGAGCGGCAAATCCCGGGGCGGGGAAGGTCGTGGGATGATAGGACGTGCATGGGAGGACACAAGTGAACGCACGTGCAGTAAATCAACAGATGTCGAGGCTTCTTCCTTTCCTCGTCCCCATAATGATTGTGACAGGGATCGTCTTTCCAGGAGTCGCGGGCCACCTTGTGCCGCTCGTGACACCTGTCTTTTTCGTCATGGTATTTTCGGGTTCCTTTACACTTCGCTTTTCTGATATAGCGAAGGTGGCTCATCATCCCGTGCCGGTTATCGTCGTTCTTCTTGTTGTTCATATCGTTATGCCCTTTGTGGTCTGGGGTGTTGCGCATCCTGCGTTTTCCCATTACCCGGATATTGAAGCGGGCATGATTCTTCAGTTCCTTATCCCGACAGCGAGTACGGGATTTGCGTGGATCGCTATTACGGGTGGAAATCTTCCGCTTGCGTTGGTGACAGTTTTTCTTGATACGTTGCTCGCGCCGCTCCTTATTCCTTTGGGAATTAAGGTGCTTATTGGGGCGAGTATCAGTGTGGACATGTGGGCTCTCATGCAGTCGGTCGCGGTGATGATCCTTATTCCTTCAGTTCTTGCGGTGTGCTGTAATGAGGCGACGAAAGGGCGCGTGAGCGGCAGAATTGGCCCATGGCTCCAGGTTGTTGTCAAGTGTGGTGTCTGTGTTGTGATTCTGGCGTCGGGGACAAAGATCGCCCCGCTGGTGCGAACGTTTGATCCATTCCTCGTCGTTGTTGCACTGACGATGTTCGCTTTGTCGCTCGTCGGCTACGCTGCCGGAATTGGCGCGGCGAAGGTACTCAAGGCCGATCGTGAAACGTCAATTTTCCTGTTGTATGGGAGTGCGCTTCGTAATATCAATGCGGGAGCGGTTATCGCTGTCGCCTATTTCCCTCCGGCTGCCGTATTTCCAGTTGTTATTTCTATGCTTTTCCAGCAGGCGACAGCGGGGGCTGTTGCTGGGATTATTGAACGACGAATGCCACGCTAAACGTGAGGGTGCGCGCTAGGAGCCGGCGGCGCGGCTCGTCGTCGCCTTCCTAATAGGTGTGAATTCCGCATGCCTCACGGATTCGTCGGATTTCTGGAGGAAGATCCTCGGTGGACATGGTGCGCGGCGTTTCGCAGGTGCCAGATTCGCTGGCCACCTCGTAGAACCAGCATTTGTAGGAGATGAAGTCGAGAGTTGTTTTCAGTTCGGCGAGCTGGCGTTCAACCTCGGCTCGGCGCTCCTCGACGATCTTCTGACGCTGGGCGATGGTCGAATCGCCTTGCCGGTACAGATCAACATAAACCTGGATTTCTTTGATGGGCATACCGGACATCTTGAGGCGTTCGATGTAGCGCACCCATTCAAGATCATCGTCGGTGAAGCGACGACTTCCACCGCTTGTCCTGCCGACATCGGGGAGGAGATTCTCGTTGTCGTAGTAGCGCAGGGCTGAGGGGGTGAGGCCGAGAATTCTGGCGGCTTCTCCGATGCTGTATTCGGCCGTGGTGGACATGGGGAACCTCCGGTGTGTGGTGATGTGACAGATCGTCCACGCGCAATTGTTTGACTTCAAGTGAACTTTAGGTATTACACATGTGAGTATAAGCCTCGCCCGGCTGAGCGAGGCATCATATGCATGAGAGGACAACCTGTGACGACAACAATTGCGCTTTTCCATCCACATCGTGATTCCTCACGATTCAACGCTCACCTCGCTGCGGCAGTGAAGGAACTTCCCGGCGTTACAGTCCGAGACATGTATGCGCTCTACCCCGACGGTGTCATTGACGTCGCGGCGGAGCAAGCAGTTCTCGCTGAGGCTGACCGCATCATTCTTCAGTTCCCGATGTACTGGTATTCGAGCCCGGCGCTCCTCAAACAATGGGAGGATGACGTCTTCACGTATGGCTGGGCCTATGGTTCGACGGGGACTGCGCTTCACGGGAAGGAACTCGGACTCGCCGTGTCTGCAGGAGCGTCCGGATACACCCATGACGGGGTAGGTTTCACGCTCCCCGAGTTGCTGCGCCCATTTGAGGCGACGAGCAACCTCATTGGCACCCGTTTCCTGACGCCGTTTACCACCGAAGGAACACTGGCGATGAGCGATAATGACATTGTCGCGCGGGCGGAGGCATACAAGGAGTATGTCGCTGGCGCCCACCGGGACTGAGGCTACGACGACGAGGGGAAACAGATGCGCTACTTCGAACTTGGCCAGAGTGGAGTGAAGGTTTCGCAGCTCACGCTGGGCGGAATGTCGTTTGGTCAGGCGAGCGAGAGTTTTCACCTGTGGACAGTGGATCAGGACACGACGACGTCGATTATTCGACGTGCCCTTGATCTTGGCGTGACGACGATCGATACGGCAAACATTTATTCTCACGGGACGAGCGAGGAGTTCATTGGGCGTTCCCTCAAAGAGCTCGGTGTGCGCCGTGAGGACGTGGTGGTAGCGAGCAAGGTGTTCTATAACGAGGGCGCGCTCAAAGCTCGTGCAATTGAACGCGAAGCGGAGGCGACGCTCAAGCGCCTCGGCACGGATTACCTTGACCTCTACATCATTCATCGATTCGACTACTCGACGCCGATTGCCGAAACGATGGAAGCCCTCCACAACCTCGTCGTTGCGGGGAAGGTGCGCGCTATCGGCGCGAGTGAAATGTACGCATACCAGTACCACAACATGCAGATCGTTGCCAGGGATAACGGTTGGACTCCGTTCACGACGATGCAATGCCACTACAACCTCCTTTATCGCGAGTCAGAGCGCGAAATGCTGCCGGTGGTGCGGCAGTTTGGAGCGCTGCCCACGCCTTACAGCCCACTTGCCTCCGGGCATCTGGCGCGTTCGACGTGGGATTCGTCGTCGCTGCGATCGACGACGGACCGCTCGATGGCTCGGAAGTACGATGGAGCGCAAGAGCACGACATGCCGATTATTCGCCGCGTGGCTGAGGTGGCTGAACGTCTCGGCGTGCCGATGTCAGCGGTCGCTTTGGCATGGCACTGGGCGCATGGCCCCGCCTCGCCGATCGTGGGATGTTCGTCGCCTGAGCGTGTCGAGCAAGCGGTAGCAGCGACGAGCCTGAAACTCTCCGACGACGACGTGGCTTACCTTGAAGAGCCGTACGTAGCGCATGAGCTCATGGGGCCGCTGGCTCGCCCCGGCGAAAAGGAATTGGGCGGGACGTGGCAGCCACCGGCAAAGCCACGACTTATGCGGTAGCAGAAACGGCAATACGGCGGGTGGCTCACGCGGGATTGTTGTCGTGTGAGCCACCTGTCGCGTTAGCTGCGGGTGCGCCGACGAAGCGCGAAGCCGCCGACGAGAGCCACGAGCGCAGCGAGGGCGATCCCACCGGTGTTTGCTCCTGTGAAGGGAAGCTTCGAGGACGAAGGCTGCGTAGGACTCGTGCTCGGCGCATTCACAGGTTCGTCACTGGAACCCTGTGAGGGTTGTGCAGATGGCTCACTGCTCGAAGGATCGGTAGGTGTCGTTGGATCTTCTTCGGGGAGCGCATCAAGCTGCGTTCCTGTGATCGGGCTTGCCGGGAGCACAGCGTGAGCTTTGGCGAAGGCGATGAGGGTGTCGACGTCGGCGATAATGTCGGTCGAGGTTACCTTAGCGTCGGCAAATGCGGTGACGTTGTTGCCGCCGCCGAGCACATACTTCGTGAGTGCGAGAGTGTATGTGGCTGCAGGATCGAGAGGGGTTCCATCGTCGAGGGTGACGTTGACGATGCGCTGGCCTTCCGCCGCGCTCGGCACATACTGGTAGTTGAATCCGGAGGTGCGCGGGTATCCGCCTGAGCCTGAGGGGGATGAGTTGGCGCCCTGTTCGAGCGCCGCGATAATCTGCGCGCCGGTCGCTTCAATGGCAACAACCTTGTTGTCGAAGGGGAGGACCGAACGCAGATCGCGGAGGGTGACATCGCCGTGGGGAATGACGGCACGCACGCCGCCCCCGTTCTGCCAGCCGAGTTGGGTTCCCATGTAGTCACGGTAGGCACGGGCTACGAGCGCCCCGCCTTCTGGCCGCTCAATAGCGTGGTCGCTCGTTGTCACCGTCGCAGCTAAGGCCGATTCCATGTCGCCCACGTATTTCTCTTCAAGCGGGAGTGTGGCCGGATCGGCGGGGACGTCTGCGTTGACGAGGACGGATTCCGACGAAACCGTGACGCCACACGACGTCGGTGTGAGATCGACACTGTAAACGTTCCCGTAATCGCCGTAGGCTTCAAGGATCGGGCGCTTCGATTCTCCGATATAGACGACGGACCCCGTGCCAGCGGCGCTGCTCTCCTCGCGGAGCATGACATCAATGGAAGGCACAGCCTCCATTACTGCTGCGCCCTCGTCGGCCGAAATCTGACCGAGTGCGACGATCGCTTCAGCTCCCTTGGTGCGAAGCGCTTCAGCAGCTTGCTCAGCGCTCGCGACGAGTTCCTGCTCGCGCACCTGGGCACTTGCCGATGTTGTTGACATTCCGGACGTGAGCGCGAGATAACCGACCTTGACGCCACCGACGGTGCGCACGAGATTCGTCGTCGGGACAAATGGCGAACCATCCGTATTCGTGAGGTTTGAGCTTACCCATGTGAACGACGAAGCCTTGACAAGGCTTCGCGTGTGGTCGGCACCGAAATCGAAGTCGTGCTGGCCGAAGGCAGCAACGTCCACGCCGAGCGTGTTCATCGCCTCGATGAAAGGAGTGCCCTTGTAGAAACCGCCGAAAAGTGTGCCACCGGCGAGATCGCCGCCAAAGACGATATCGGTGGACTCGTCGCCGATGCTTGCGTTGGAGAGGACTGTGGCGAGGCGGGAAATGCCGCCGCGTTCGCCGTCGGCTCTCGTGACAGGGGAGAACTCGTGGGAGTCTTGATAGAAGAGAATCCGAGCGTGGGAGCCGGTGGGGATGCATTGTGTTGGAGATTCCTCGGCATAGGCCGAGGTGGTGGGAACGACGAGTGCCGCGGCTGCGAGGAGAGCCAGACGTGCCTTCATTGGCGGGTTCCTTCTGGTAGGAGGAATGATGTTTCGTCACAAATTTATCGGGTTGACGATGGAGCTACAAAGCCCGTTACCTGGCGTTTTATCTCTGTTCTCACACTGGTGTGAAAACTGTCCACCGATTTTCGTCGCTGGCCTCGGCTAGGCTTAGAACGCTATGGAGAACACGTCTGCTAACCAGTCGGCATACCTTGCCACGATGGAGAAATTGCGCCAGCGTATCGCGGCGAACGCGGCGGCACCAGCCCCCGCGCCTGAACCTCCCGCCGTCGCCCATGAGCATGCACCACGCCAGGGCGATCAAGCGAAGCTCGATGCAATCACGAAGGGTCTCAATCCTCAGCAGCGTGCCGCTGTCGTCCACGAGGGAGGCCCGTTGCTTGTCGTCGCTGGCGCGGGCTCAGGAAAGACGCGTGTTCTCACCAGCCGTATCGCCTACCTCATCGCATCCGGGCGTGCCCGCCCGTCAGAAATCCTCGCCATTACCTTCACAAACAAAGCTGCCAAGGAGATGCGCGAGCGCCTGGAAGGGATGCTGGGGCCGGTCACGCGCATGATGTGGGTATCCACATTCCATTCCGCCTGCGTGCGTATTCTCCGTGCTGAGCACGCTGCCCTCGGGATGCGCTCAACATTCACCATCTACGACCAAACGGACGCGCAGCGGCTCATGGCGATGGTGTGCCGGGAGGAAAATATCGATCACCGCGCCTACACGCCGAAGTCGCTGTCGCATAAGGTGTCGGATCTCAAGAACGATCTCATTACTCCAGAGCAGGCGGCCGATCGGGCAACCGACCGCGATTCGGTTGTTCTCGCCCAGGCGTACATGGCCTATCAGCACCGGCTGAGGCAAGCCAATGCAGTAGATTTCGACGATCTCATCATGGCTACCGTCCAGCTTTTGCGCGACCACCCTCATCTCACCGAACACTACCGCCGGCGTTTCCGCCATATCCTCGTCGACGAATACCAAGATACGAACCACGCACAATACGAGCTCGTCCGTATCCTTGCCGGTACAGACGACGATCCGCTCCACGGCGAACTGACGGTTGTCGGCGACGCCGATCAGTCGATCTACGCCTTCCGAGGCGCGACGATCCGCAACATCGAAGATTTCGAGCAAGATTTTCCGAATGCCACATCCATTTTGCTTGAACAGAACTACCGCTCAACGCAGTCGATCCTCTCCGCGGCAAATGCGGTGATTTCCCGTAATGAGGGGCGCCGCCCCAAGAAACTCTGGACCGATCAAGGCGCGGGAGAAAAGCTCGTCGGATATGTCGCGGATTCTGAATCGGATGAAGCGAGCTTCGTCGTCGACGAAATTGACCGATTGCGCGAGGATGCGGGATACACCTACGGCGATATGGCGATCTTCTATCGCACGAACGCACAATCGCGTGCCCTTGAGGATATGTGCGTGCGCACGGGAATCCCGTACCGAGTTATTGGCGGAACGCGTTTCTACGAACGCCGTGAAATTAAAGATGCCCTCGCCTACCTGCACGCCGTAGTCAATCCCGACGATACGGTATCCATGAGGCGCGTACTCAATATGCCCAAGCGCGGCTTGGGCGATAAGGCGGAGGAAACCGTTGCCGCCCACGCTGCCCGTTACGGTATCTCGTTTGGAGCGGCCCTTGGGGACGTGGCACACCCCGGGGAGCGGGAAGTTCTCGGGCTTACGCCTCGGGCACGAACGTCAATCACGACCTTCGTCGAGATCCTCGATCACGCCCGCCAGCTCGTCGCAGAAGGTGAGAGCCCGGCAGATATCCTCGACGACGTCATGGACGCCTCGGGATACGTCGAGATGCTGCGTTCCTCGAAAGATCCGCAAGATGAATCACGACTCGAAAACCTCGCGGAACTCCACTCGGTAGCCTCCGATTTCCGGCAGGCGAACCCCGAGGGGAGCCTCGACGAATGGCTCGATCAGATCTCTCTCGTCGCAGACTCCGACCAATTGGCGGACGATGCCGAGAATGAGGGAGAAGTGACCCTCATGACGATTCACACCGCCAAGGGTCTCGAATTCCCAGTCGTATTCCTCACCGGACTGGAAGACGGCACGTTCCCGCATATGCGTTCTCTTGCCGACCCACGCGAGCTCGCCGAAGAACGGCGCCTCGCCTATGTCGCATTGACGCGCGCCCGCCAACGCCTCTACGTCTCGCGCGCCGCTACCCGGGCTTCATGGGGAGCACCCCAAGAATTTCCACCATCTCGTTTCCTCGAGGAGATCCCCGCAGAACTCATCGACTGGCGACGCGCAGAATCTAGTCACGACGTACTCCGATCCTTCGGAGGTGGGTACGGGCGCGGGCACAGCGGGCGATCGTCGTCGTGGAATTCTCGCGAATACACCCCCTGGGACGACGAGGGCGGTGCAGTCATCGGCTCCGGCAAGGGATTCACCCCAGGAAAGCTCGGCGAAGACAAAGCCGGCGCGGCAGACGACGAACCGTCCCCATCGTCGGTGGGCGCCGACACCCAAGGACTCGCCGTCGGTGACGCCGTTCGCCACAAGAGCTTCGGGCGCGGGAAAATTCTTGCTTTTGAAGGCAAAGGGAAATCCACTGTTGCCAAAGTTGCCTTCGCCTCCGGCGCCACCAAACGCCTTATGCTTCGATTCGCACCGTTGGAAAAAGAATAACGAAAACACCCAACACCTATGCCTGGTCCGAGCACGTCATACGGATGAGTGCCGGGCCTGCCAACGTACATACCGCAGAGCCTCAAAAGATAGTCAGAGTTCCGTCAACGAGGCTCTCACCAGCCTATGGACACACTTTTCAGGTGCGGATCGAGCACGCACAATGGAGGCGAGGCATCTGCACGAAAAGCCACATCTAGGACGAAAGGCTCGGGTAGACTCATTCTGTCTCGATGACGAGATGCCGTATAGGGAAAGGACACCTTGAGTGGATCTCTACGAGTACCAAGCTCGCGACCTCTTCGCTGAGCACAACGTGCCCGTGCTTGCCGGAATCGTGGCAACAACACCCGACGAAGCACGAGAAGCCGCACGCAAGCTCGGCGGCCTCGTCGTCGTCAAAGCACAAGTGAAGACGGGAGGCCGAGGAAAAGCTGGCGGCGTGAAACTCGCACGCACACCCGACGAAGCCTACGCCGCCGCCGAAACAATCCTCGGCATGGACATCAAAGGACACACCGTCCACCGAGTCCTCGTCGCCGCCGGAGCCGACATCGCCGAAGAATACTACTTCTCCATCCTGCTCGACCGTGCACAGCGCCAATACCTCGCCATGTGCTCCATCGAAGGAGGCATGGAAATCGAACAACTCGCCAAAGAACGCCCCGAAGCGCTCGCGAAAGTTCCCGTCGATCCCATCGTCGGAATCGACGAGGACAAGGCACGCCAGATCGTCCGCGAGGCAGGCTTCGCTGAGGAAACAGCTGACAAAGTCATTCCAGTTATCCTCAAACTCTGGGATGTGTACACGGGCGAGGACGCCACGCTCGTCGAAGTCAATCCACTCGTGAAAAGCGTTGACGGCGACATCATCGCCCTTGACGGCAAAGCGACCCTCGACGACAACGCGAGATTCCGCCACCCAGGCCACGAAGCCCTCGTCGACAAAGCAGCCGAAGACCCCCTCGAAGCGCGAGCCAAAGAACTCGGCCTCAATTACGTCAAGCTCAAAGGAGAAGTAGGCGTTATCGGCAACGGGGCCGGCCTCGTCATGTCCACCCTCGACGTCGTGGCATACGCCGGAGAAAAGTACGGCGTCGGCCCGGCTAACTTCCTCGACATCGGAGGAGGCGCCTCAGCTACCGTCATGGCGAACGGCCTCGGCCTCATCCTCTCCGATCCCGATGTCCGATCCGTCTTCGTCAATGTCTTCGGCGGAATCACAGCGTGCGATCAAGTGGCACGCGGAATCGTCGAAGCTCTCGCAACACTCGACGGGGTAGCCAAACCCATCGTCGTGCGCCTCGATGGCAACAACGTGGAGGAGGGCCGCAAGATTCTCAAAGAAGCAGCACACCCCCTCATCACGATCGAAGAAACAATGGACGGCGCCGCAGCCAAGGCCGCCGAACTCGCACAGTAGGAGGCGCGGCAATGGCAATTTTCCTCAACTCAGAATCCACCGTGATCGTCCAAGGCATGACCGGTTCAGAGGGCTCGAAGCACACCCGCAGAATGCTTGGCGCGGGCACAAAGATCGTCGGAGGCGTCAATCCGCGCAAGGCGGGAACCTCGGTTGAATTTGACGTCGAACCGATCGGATGGGGCGCGAGTGAGCGTGAGGCGCACACCGTATCCATCCCCGTCTACGGCACTGTAGCCGAGGCTCGTGAAGCCACGGGAGCCAATGTCTCGATCATCTTCGTACCGCCAGCCTTCACCAAGAGCGCCGTCATGGAAGCCGTCGATGCGGGGATGGAACTCGTCGTCGTCATCACGGAAGGTGTGCCCGTCGCGGACTCAGCCGAGTTCTTCACCTACGCACGCGAGCACGGAGTACGGCTCGTTGGCCCGAACTGCCCAGGCATCATCACCCCCGGCCAATCCAACGTGGGCATCACGCCGCCTGACATCACAGGGCCAGGCAAGATCGGCCTCGTCTCCAAGTCCGGCACCCTCACCTACCAAATGATGTACGAGCTCTCCGACATCGGCTTCACAACATGCATCGGTATTGGTGGGGATCCGGTCATCGGCACAACCCACATCGACGCGCTAGAAGCCTTCGAGAACGATCCCGATACGGAACTCGTCGTCATGATCGGCGAAATCGGCGGAGACGCAGAGGAACGCGCAGCCGCCTACATTCGCGACCACATGACGAAGCCCGTCGTCGGATACGTCGCAGGGTTTACGGCCCCCGAAGGAAAGACAATGGGTCATGCCGGGGCGATCGTCTCCGGCTCAGCGGGCACTGCTGCGGCGAAGAAGGAAGCTCTCGAAGCTGCCGGCGTTCGCGTGGGTAAGACTCCAAGCCAATGCGCCCAGATCGCGCGCGAAATTCTCGGCGAATAGGACGGATGCATTCGGCGGCCCAGGAAACCTGGGCCGCCGAATGCATTGTGAGGCGAATGTGCTCGTACTGCTTAGAGCTGGGCGCCTTCGCGGACAACCGTGAGCGGTGAGTAATCCGAATCGAGCACGAGGAAGTTGGGCTTAGAGCCAGGCTCGAAGTGGATGCTTAGGCCTGCTGCCGGGCGATCGGCGCGGGTGAGTCCCGCAGCGAAAGCAGGTGCCCCCACCATGGCGCGGACGATGTCGCTCAGGCTCAGAACGCCACGTGAGGCTAGCATGGAAAGCTGGTCGGAGAGACGAGTGCAGCCCCCGGCAATCGTATCCTTGCCAGCGAGACGAGCGGCTCCATCCTTCACCTCAACCGCGAGGCTGCCGAGCTCATACTCGCCCTCGGGCATGCCAGCAGCTGACATGGCATCGGTGACAAAAGCAACGGAGAGAGAAGGGGAAACCCGGCAGTCCGTCACCGTCTCAGGGCTCTGGTCGCCGCCGGCACTCCAGATGTACTCCGCAACGTCCTCGACGAGAATCGGCTTGAGATGCACGCCGTCGCCGATCATCTCCACAACCACTTCGCCGCGGCGTGCCGCCTGGATGAATTCTCGAATCGGGCCGGGCTCACGGTGGTTAATCGCCGGCATAGCGTTAAAGAGGTGGGTGGCCATTTGCGGAACCCCGTCGAAGCTGATCGACTGCGCGTACTCAAGTGTTGAGGCGAGGAGATCGGCGGCAGTGGCGCCGTCGGTTGCCGTGTGGCCCCACGAGGGCTTGGCCCCATAGCGCAGGAGCATCTGGGCGGCTTCCTTGGCGTTCGCAGTTTCAGGGGCGATCGTCATGGTGCGAATCCAGCCGTCGCCGGCTTCGAGCCAACTTTCGAGTTCCTCGAGATTGGCATCGCGAATCGCGGCAGGATTCTGGGCGCCCGCCTTGTGAGGCGAGACGAACGGGCCTTCCATGTGGATTCCTGCCAGCTCTCCTGAGCGGCAGAACGGCACGAGCGCTTCGATGACGGGGAGCGGATCGGCAAGAGAGACGAGAGAGGCGATAAGCGCCGTGGTGCCAGCGCTGCGGTGAGCCGCGATAGCTGCCCGGATCGATTCCTCATCGAGGTCGTCAGGGAAGGAAGCGCCACCGCCGCCGTGGCAGTGCACATCAACGAGGCCGGGAACAATGTGGGTTCCTCGAATAACATCCGTGGTGATGGCGTCGGTATCGGTGCCGGGTGCAAGAATTTCGACGAGTGTCCCGGCCTCGTCGAGCACGAGGCCGCTTCCGATGTGGCGGCCGAAGCCGTCGAGAACCTCACCAATGTAGTGAGTCATGAGTTGTCCTGTCTATGTACGTTTCGTCGGTAACAATGTGCGTGGCGAGAAAAGATGAGGTAAAGAAAGATGGGCCCGCGAGGGGCCCACTCTCTTAGTCACCAAATGTCATCTGCCAGCGTTCCTTGTAAAGATCGGTCATATCAAGCTTGGCTGCAGCGGCTTCGTCGACAACGACGACGACGTCTGGGTGCATCTGCATGATCGTAGCTGGCCAGCGGGCCGAGATCGGACCTTCGATGAGCTGGGCAATGGCATCGGCTTTATTGGCGCCGAAAGCGAGGAGGACGAGCTTGCGTGCCTCCATGATTGTGCCGAGTCCCTGCGTGATGCAGCGTGTGGGAACCTTAGCCGGATCGTTGTCGAAGAAGCGAGCATTATCAGAAATGGTCTGGCCGGCGAGAGCCTCAACGTGAGTACGCGAAACCAGCGAGCCGCCCGGCTCGTTGAAACCAATGTGGCCGTCGGCGCCGATACCGAGGATCTGCACGTCTACTCCACCGACATCGCCGATTGCAAGATCGTAGGCGTGAGCAGCCGCGACAGGATCGGCTGCTGAGCCGTCGGGCGTGTGAAGGAGTTCGTCGGTCAGGCCGGTCTTTTCTGCACCGACGAGTTCGCGGCGCAGCACGTTGCGGTAGCGTTCGGGGTGATCTTCGGCAATGCCAACGTACTCGTCGAGGGCGAAGGCGTGAGAGTTTTCAAGCGTGAAGGTGCCAGCCGCGTGTGCGGAGCGAAGCTCCGCGTAGAGTGCTTCGGGCGTGGAGCCGGTGGCGACTCCGAGAGTGAACTGGGGCTTATGTGCCGCAACGTCGAAAATGACGCGGGCCGCAGCCGCCGAAGCTGACTGGGCGTCGCTAAAGATTCCTAGGTGCATAACTTCTCCCTTGTATGTAAGCGCCAGGAATGGGCTCAAAAATTGTGGTGAGTGATGAACCGAGCATCCACGGTCGGTGTGAAATGGCTTCGGTGTCATTATCTCCAAGTGTACGGTGTGTGCCCATTTCAGGGCGAAAATATGCGGCTTTGAGGCGAGAAATGAGGCGTGGAACACATGCGAAATTTTGTCGCTCCCGGTGGTCATATTTATGACTGCTGGGACTGACCGATGGGAGAGGCGAGGGAGGCGTCGTGAAGCGGAGTCAAAAGATCGATCGAATACGTGGGAGCGTAAGGAACGAGCTGTATGGGGGAGGGGCGAACGCGCATACGCTGGAATGTATCGCTGGAATGTGGCGAATCTCGGTAGGTTTGGCAGACGACACGCCGCCGCCGAAGCACCAGGGAATGCGGTGAGCAAGGAACGATGGAGACGATGGAGAACAGACGACACGTAGTAACCGCTGGAATTTCCGTTGCACAGGCCCTTCTTCTCACGTGGCTCGTAACGGGAGTTCTCGCTGTCTTTGCGTACATGGTCAATATCAATGCTCCGGCGCTGACAGAGATCCGATGGCAAGAGGCCGGGCGCCTGGGTACGTCGCTCTGGCTCATGGGATTGGGTGCGCCGTTGAGCGTTGGTGCAGCCTCGGTATCCCTCATGCCGCTGGCTCTGACTATCGTGATTTGGCTCGTCATGCGTGCGTTGGTACGCCGCAATTCGATTGGAACGTGGGCGGAAGTGGCTGCCACTGTGGTATCGGCCCTCGTCGTCACGGCGATGATCAGCCTAGCCGCTTTGCCCGGTTCGTCACGGTTTTATGCGCTTGTGGGTTCTGCTGTCATGGCATGTGTTGTTGCTCTTACGGAATGGCTACGGTGGCGCCAACCCGAAGGGCGCGCCTGGGATGAGGCACGCCAGGCCTGGCGAATTGCCACACCGCTCCTTGCCGGGGCGTTCGCGCTTGCTGGCGTTCTCAGCCTGGTCGCCGTGATCGTGGGATGGTCGCGTATTGCCGATATCAACAGCTACTACATCCTCGGTGCCGTGCCCACGATAATCTTCGCGTGTGCCCAGTTGTTCTATCTTCCCAATCTCCTCATCTGGGTGCTGGCTTTTGCCTCAGGTGCTGGTTTCGCTGTTGGGTCTGGAACGCACTTCTCAAGTTTGGGGGTGAACGCTGAACCGCTCCCTGCGATTCCACTTCTCGGTGCCCTTCCCCAGCCAGGAACACGGATGCCCTGGATGATTGTGCTGCTCGTCCTCGTGGGAGTGCTCGTGGGATTGTGGCGAGGGAGCGGATATAAGCGGCTTTCCCAGGCTGCGGTTTCCTCCGGTCTTGCTCTCGTCATCGTGTGCTTTGTTGTGGCGTGTTCAGGTGCTCTCGCGCGCGGTTCTATCGGGCCGGGGCGCATGGGTGAGGTGGGTTCGGCTCCGCCACTGCTGTGCGTTGCCGTCACTGCCGAACTTGGCCTTGGACTTATTGTTGGCATGCTTATTCGCAACGAGGACGTCCGTACTTTCGTCGCTGGGAAGATCGGCAGGTGGAAAGAGCGCCGAGCCGAACACGTTTCAGGAGAGAGTGAGCGCCCGGCAAGCTCTGCAGAACAAAACGAATCTCTCGTTCAGGAACCTGGTAGCGAGAGCGCGTCGGCGCCAAGCGCCGCAACAGTTCCTACGTCCGCAACAGTTCCTACGTCGGCAACAGTTCCCACGGCTGCATCGGCTGACCAGCCTAGCGGCGAGGCTTTCTCGGATGTGCCGGCTGAGGATGAACCTGAGGCAACGCAAACGGAACCTGATTCGGAACCACACCACTCTGCCTAACTGCTTCGAGTTGCAGAGTGGTACGAGGCAAGGAGAAACCCATGCGTGAGTACATCACCCCATCGCGGCCAGCGAGAATCGTTGTTCTCGTCTCGGGCGCAGGAACGAATATGGAGGCGATCCTCGGTGCTACTGCCGATCCTGCCTACGGCGCAACGATTGTCGCGGTAGGCGCAGATCGCCACGGAACCCGAGGTGAACGCTGCGCGGCCGACGCAGGAATCCCCACATTCGTCCGGAGTCTCAAAGATTTCCCCTCGCGAGAGGACTGGGATCATTCCCTTCGATTGGCGGTAGAAAGCTACGCGCCCGACCTCGTCGTCCTTGCCGGTTTCCTCAAACTCCTCAGCCCGGCCTTCCTCGAATCCTTCCCGCACCGCGTCATCAACACGCACAATGCTCTCCTTCCGTCGTTCCCTGGCGTGCATGGCCCTGCCGACGCTCTTGCCTACGGCGTGAAAGTCACAGGAGCCACACTGTTCGTCGTCGATCCGGGTGTGGATTCGGGTGCGATTCTTGCGCAGGTGACGTGTCCCGTTATTGAGGGTGACGACGAAGCATCGCTTGCTGAGCGGATCAAAAGCGTTGAGCGCGCTCAACTTGTTGAATCGGTTGGA